>NZ_JAKDJE010000018.1 GCF_030454045.1 Psychrobacter sp.
TAAAAAATAGTCGCTGTCAGTGCCATGGTCGAATGTTCAACACGCCCTAATTAATCTTTTAAACCACCGTACCCCAGTGACCCTGCAGTTCTTGCGCTAGTCGATAGGCTTCGTGGTCATTCATGCCTGTTATAAAATCTAAAATATTCAATATATTGTGATAAACATTGTCTGATAATGCGCGGCGATGCTCATCTAAGTGTGGCTGTAGTAATCTTAACAGACTCTGTTGCTCAAACGACATAGATGATGACGTAGCCTCACTCGTCTCAGTCCCCGTCCAAGCCAGTGGTACAAAAGCATCCATTAGACGATGCAAGCATTGATTGGCCATTAGCTCCATTCTTACCTTGTTTGGATGATTAAATATTTTTTCGCGGGCCAATTGCTTGGCCTGCAAGATACCGTTTTGCACACTGGTGTTGCAATGGGCAAACAAGCTGCCTTGGAGTGTACCTGCCAGCAAGTCTTCACTATTGGCCACAAAAGCATCGGTGATCGTATTGACCAAGCGCATCATAGCGCGTGATCGCAAAGAGGCCAGACTCTGCCTGACTGACATATGCACAGGCAGGCTGACGCTATCAGGACGCTCGCCAATCAGCTCATAAAAAATCGTAGCCACCTCACTATAGGTTAGCATATTCAGATTAATACCATCTTCTAAATCTATCAGCGCATAGCAGATATCATCTGCAGCTTCTAACAGGTACGCCAACGGATGGCGTGCAAAGCCATCGTGATGTGTTGAGCGCGGCAAATGCAAACATGCTGCCAGCTCCTCTAACTGAGAGGTCTCGCTATAAAAGCAGCCGAATTTCTGTACATTATGGGCGTTGTCATCTGCATCATTGCTGTGAGTGGCAAGCCAAGGATATTTCATAAAAGCGCCTAGCGTTGCGCAGGTAAGACGCATTCCGCCTTTATCAGGATGATGCTCGTTACGTACCAATAACCGAAATCCTTGTGCATTGCCTTCATAAACTAGCAAGTCCAAGCGCTCATTGGGGTTTAATTTTTGTAGTATCGCTTGAGGGTTAGACTGCCGAAACCAGTCACGAATGGCGTACTCTCCAGCATGACCAAACGGCGGATTACCAATATCGTGAGCGAGGCAGGCTGCTTGTACAATTACGCCAATATCAGATGGCGAGACTCCTGCTAGTAAACCATTGCCTAGCTTATCATGGAGCTTTTCTGCGGTCATCATCCCTAAAGAGCGTCCAATAGAGGAGACCTCAAGCGAATGGGTCAGGCGAGTATGGATACCCAGCTGATTGGTCAATGGATGAACTTGGGTTTTTTGATTCAACTGCCTAAACGAGTGAGAGAATACCAGTCTGTCATAGTCTTTGTGAAACTGTGAGCGAGTACTTGTATTAGCGCCGTATTTTTTGGCAGCGCCAAGACGCTGTGGGTTGAGAAGATGAGACCATTGCGCAGTAGAAGACGACAAAGAGGTTGGGGTACTTAGCATATTGGAACATCCGAAACCAAGGGAGCCTCTAGCATAACAAAATAGAGCCGTTGGTACAGCCACTAAGCGCCATGGCAATTAAGATTTATGACAATCAAAAATTACCTCTTCCTCGTCGATAGGCACATCACTATTTAGTGTTTTGTTTAGCAAGGTTGCGTTGTCACCATCCACTTGCCATATAATGCCATGAGTGTCATCTAATCCAATATCACTTGTGTATATGGTTTTGTCAGTAAGGGCGTCGCTACCAGAGGCAGCTGTCAAATCGTATTCGATACCGTCAATAAGTAGGTGCGCGGTCTGCGGTGTGGTATCGGTATGATAGTAGACGCCGATAGTAGCAGTAGGCTCACAAGAGAATGGTGTGCTGTTGCTAGCGTGCTCAGAATGGTCGTGACCCTCATGATCATGTCCTTCGTGAACGTCCATGTCATTATGACTTTCATGGTCATGTCCTTCATGATCGTGTTCCATATCATCATGGGCTTCGTAATCATGCCCCTCATGGGCATGTTCATCGTGCTCTGCATGATTGTCTACGGTTGTCACATCTTCAGATGCTGCTGGCTCACCGTCTGTTTTTGGCTGACATCCTAACAATGAAACTGTCATAACACTGCCTACTATAGCAGCACTTGCAAATTTGGAAAAAGAGAAAAAGTCAGTCAAAGTATAAGCCCTCAAATAAGTAAAATAAAGATATGTTATAATATAACAAAAGGATAATAAAATAAAGCCGATGCTGGAAAATATCCAACATCGGCTGATTAGCTATCAGACAGTATTGACTAGCTAAAGCTACACGTTAAATCTAAAGTGCATGACATCGCCATCTTGAACGATATAGGTTTTGCCTTCTAGGCGTGACTTACCAGCGGCAGCGGCGCCTTTTTCACCGTTGTATTCGATGAAATCATCATAAGCGATCACTTCAGCACGGATAAAACCACGCTCAAAGTCAGTATGAATCACGCCAGCGGCTTGCGGTGCCGTCGCGCCAACTGCGACTGTCCATGCACGGACTTCTTTGACACCAGCGGTGAAGTAAGTCTGCATATCAAGTAAGTCATAGCCACCGCGAATCACTTGATCAAGACCAGCCTCTTCCATGTCCATTTCAGCCAAAAAGTCTTTTTTGTCTTCTTCATCAAGCTGGGCAATTTCAGCTTCGATTTGGTTGCATAGAGGAATGACGATAGACTCTTCCCCCGTGGCATAGTCACGAACAGCGTCGAGATAGGGGTTGTTTTCAAAACCATCTTCAGAGACGTTGGCGATATACATGGTTGGCTTTAGGGTGATGAGGCCGTAGCTACGGATGAGTTTTTTCTCATCAGCGTCTAGATTGGCCGCGCGCGCCGCTTTACCTTCTGCTAATAATGGCCCAATCTTTTTGAACACATCCAGCATGGCGCTAGCGTCTTTGTCACCGCCTTTGGCTTTTTTGGTCAAGTTCAGTATCGCGCGTTCAACCGCTTCTAAATCTGCCAATGCCAACTCAGTATTGATGGTTTCGATATCATCGATTGGGCTGACGCGACCATCGACGTGTACCACATTGTCATCATCAAAACAGCGAACGACGTGGGCAATCGCATCAGTTTCGCGGATGTTGGCGAGGAACTGGTTGCCCATGCCTTCGCCTTTTGACGCGCCTGCCACCAAACCTGCGATGTCTACAAACTCCATCGTCGTTGGCAATACGCGCTCAGGATTAACGATATCAGCCAATTTCTTTAGGCGTGGATCTGGTACTGGTACGATACCGGTGTTGGGATCTTTGGTACAAAACGGAAAGTTTTCAGCGGCGATACCCGCTTTGGTCAACGCATTAAACAAGGTGGATTTACCCACGTTTGGTAGGCCGACGATGCCGCAATTAAAACCCATAACATTCTCTCAATGTATTAATAAAATAGTTGGTACTGAGTGACTATCAGACTGGTCATACAAGTCGTCCAAACCTACGCTTGTATAAACTCAGCCCACTTACAGTATCAGTCAAATAGACAATTAAAATTGGGCACATTGTAGCAAATTTACGGGAATAGGGGTGAGGTTGTTACTTTATATGCTAAGGTTTTTATTCAGCGTTGTTGGGTGTTTTTCTACTAAGGCTCAGATAGGTTAAACGCTGAAAAATGAATACGATTGGTCTTTCCTTATTTAGATAAGTTGTATTCGATTTGGTATTCAGTATTTTTTGCTATAGTACGTTATCATAGATAAATAGTGGCATTAGCTCACAAGCAGTCAGTACAATTTGCTGATTGGAATAATTTTTTTCAAACAATCAGCTCGCTCCAAAACACAATGTAAGGCAATATCCGATAATGACAACTTCGATTTTTGATACACGCCGCTATAAATATCCACAAAACTTCCTTGAGATGAAGCCCAAACTTGCTCGACTTGAGCAGGCCATCAAAAAGCTCGAAACAAACCTCATCGATGCTAATGTTCAAGCAAATACGAAGCTGTTGACGCAAAGGTTGGATAGTCATTTGGGATTGAAGGTCGACTATGCCAGTGAGCTCAATCCCGATCAGCTCATGGCTGCCACCACTAGCGAAGGTAAAGTGTTGGTGATTGCGGGTGCAGGATCGGGTAAAACCAAAACCTTGACCTATCGCACCAGCTATTTACTAGAAAATGGCGTGTCGCCCAAAGAGATTTTGCTATTAACCTTTACTCGTAAAGCGGCAAATGAAATCAAAGATCGCGCTAAATCTTTGCTGGCAAGTAGTCTTTCAAATCAAGAGCTATCTGATGACGCATTGGCTGAAGATAAGCTACCAACAGATAAAGCATTAAACAGTATCACCAGTGGCACCTTTCACTCATTTTGCAATATGCTGCTGCGCCAATACTCTGGTCTGCTCGGTATCAATCCACGATTTACGATTTTAGATACTGGCGATAGTGAGGATGCTATCGACTTGGTACATAAAGAAAAAAAGTATCCTACCCAAACCAAAACCCAAGCCTTTCCGCGCAAAAAAACATTGCAAAATATCATTTCAACCTCTAGAAACAGACGCATTCCTATTCGCGACCTAATAGAAAGTAGCTATCCTGATATCGCCGTACATATTCCTATCATCGAGCAATTAGCAATTGATTTTCATGAGTATAAGCGCGCCAATCACTTATACGATTTTGACGACATTATCAGTCAAGTGGTACGTCATCTAAAAACCAATGAGACCTTTAGGCAGCGACTTCAAAACACGTATCGTTATGTCATGGTTGATGAATATCA
Source organism: Psychrobacter sp. (assembly GCF_030454045.1). Classification (GTDB taxonomy): domain Bacteria; phylum Pseudomonadota; class Gammaproteobacteria; order Pseudomonadales; family Moraxellaceae; genus Psychrobacter. The sequence goes on from NZ_JAKDJE010000018.1 coordinate 4,743, forward strand.
AGACACCAATATTCCGCAAAAGCAGCTAATTGACTTAATATGTGAGCCTGATTCGGTGTCACTAATGGTCGTTGGCGATGACAATCAAAGCATCTATGCCTTTCGCGGTGCTAATTACGAAAATATTTTGCTATTTGGTGAGACGTATCCCAATGCCAAACTTATCAAGCTTGAGCAAAATTATCGCAGTACACCTTCGGTACTAAACTATATCAACGCGTTGTCAGCGCAAATCACGCTAGGCTATCAAAAGCAGCTGTATTCTGATGCGCCAATAGCAGGCGACAAGCCAATATTTCGACGACTCAGCGATGAGACAAAAGAAGCGAGTTATATCATTGATAAGATAGTCGCGCTCAAGCCTGAGTATGATTATAACGACTTTGCGGTATTGTGCCGCACGTCTTTTCAGTCCAATTATGTACAGCTAGAATTTATGGCGCGCAATATTCCCTTCATCGTGGTGGGCGGTATCAAGTTTATTGAAAGACGCCATATCAAAGACGTGTTGGCTTTTGTCAAAGTTCTCTATAACCCGAACGATACGATTGCTTGGCATCGTATTTTAACTTTGTTTAAAGGGGTAGGCGCAGTCACGGCGACGCGCTTAACCCAAGCCATCACCGCTGACAATAATGCGTTTGAGTCGCTACTGGCAGCATCGTTTGCCAAAAAAAGCGATCAGCTAAAGCCTCTATATCACACGCTTACCAAGGCCCAGCAAGCAGAAACGGTTGAGGCAGCCATTGAGCATATTCTTGAGTTTTATATCCGGTGGTGTTCTAAAAAGTATGCTGGCGATAAAAGTCAATAAAAGATCTATGCTAAGTTATCTGATTCTATAGGGCTTTCAAGGCTTCAAAAATTGTTCAAATTTTAATCAGCATACTTTTTAACACACCACCTTATATCCCTGTGTTAAAGTTGATAGAAGACAACTGGCGTGAGCGTAGCGAGGACTTTCGGGTGCTAAAAAATTTAGCGACAGAGCACACGAGCCTCGATAGCTTTTTAGAAAATCTTGCGCTCGATCCGCCCAATGACTCGGTTGCTGTCATGGGAAGCGCTGACGATGGACAAAGTAATGATAAAGTCACGATCTCAACCATTCATAGTGCTAAGGGGCTTGAATGGCCAGTGGTGTTCGTTAACTCGTTGGTCGATGGCATCACGCCGCATCATCGTTCATTAGATGGCTTTGAAGCATTAGAAGAAGAGCGTAAGCTGTTCTATGTGGCCTGTAGTCGTGCAAAAACGCAGCTGTATCTGACCGCGCCGAATTACTTCTCTAGTTACTCTGGATACTTTGATATGGCCTCACGCTTTATTGCGGAGCTATCGGCTGACGAGGTAACAGTAGAGACGGTAAAATCGCCTATCAAGAAAAATGATGACCCAATATGGTGGTGATTTTTTGAGGATATTGATGGTATCTATCATACTAGGTTTTAGTGTGTATTTTGCGGATTTTGGTAGTCCAATAATGGCTTGATACGCCAACTATTCCTTTTGAAAATGACCTACAAATAAAGGTATAGCCAAAAGTATTTAATAGCAAAAATATTTTTCAGATAAGGGTTTAATATTGAGCACAATGCGTTACTATGACCACCTAATTCTGTTAGACCTTTATATTTGATACTCTGTATTAACACCCTAAGAAAAGGATAGGTTATGCGCTACGAAGTGATCGTTATCGGTGCAGGTATGGTTGGCACGTCAATCGCGTGGCATCTACAAAAAAATAACTCAAACGTATTACTCTTAGACAAGAAATTGCCAGGGTCAGAGACCTCATATGGTAATGCCGGTTTGATTCAGCGCGAAGCGATTCATACGCATCCTTTTCCTCGTCAGCTGACAGAGATGATCCGAGTATTACCTAACCAAGGTACTGATATTCGTTATCGTATTCCAGCTATTCTGCGTTATCACCAAGCGCTGCTACAGTACTGGAAATACTCAACGCCTGCGTCAGTCAAAAAAATCGAATCTGAGTGGCAGACCTTGATTGAGCATTGTACCAGTGAGCACCAAACCATGATTAGCGCCTCTGGTGCTGATGAGCTCATTACTCGTGATGGTTGGCTACAATTGCATCGCTCAGAAGAGACTTTCAAAGAAGCGCAAGCATCCGCCATTGATGCACGTAATCAAGGGGTTGAGCACAATGTATTGAACCTTGAACAACTAAAAGCAATGGAGCCTCGCGCCAATTTTGACGGTTTCGTTGGTGCTATTCATTGGTTGAATTCATGGCAGGTATCAAACCCAAGCTCGCTGGTAAAAGCCTATGCAAAAAACTTCCAAGACATGCAAGGTACGATCAAAGAAAACGATGTCAAAGAAATCGTCAAAGAGGCGGATGGCTGGAAAATCATCACTGACAAAGATACCTATTATAGTGATAAATTGGTCATCGCAGCAGGCCCTTGGTCAAATGATTTGATCAGACCACTTGGTTACAATCTGCCATTGTTCCCAATGCGTGGCTATCATCAGCATTTCAAAGTGACAGACAAGAATACAATCCATCACAGTATGTTTGATATGGATAAAGGGTTTGTCATGGGGCCAATGCAGCAGGGTATCCGTATCACTACGGGCGCTGAGATGACTACCATGAATGCGCCAAAGAATTTTGGTCAATTACAAACGGTATTGAAGCTTGCAAGAAAAATTTTGCCATTAGAAGATGCGGTTGAGAGTGAAGCATGGGCAGGATCGCGTCCTTGTATGCCTGACATGAAGCCCGTCATCGGTCCTGCTGATAAGCATGACAAGCTCTGGTTCGCATTTGGTCACAGCCATCAAGGCTTCACTTTGGGACCAATGACAGGCCGTCTGGTTGAAGAGATGATTCATAATAAGCCAGCATTGGTCGATTTAGCGCCATTTAGCGCTCAGCGTTTTTCTAACTAAGCGCGACTTGACTGACTAAACACAGATTCAAATTAATAAAAAGGTATAGACATGATTAAGAAGCTACATAGCAATCAGCGCATGAGCAAAACCGTAATCCATAACCAGACGATCTATTTGTGTGGTCAGGTCGGTAATGTAGAAGACGATATCAAAGCACAAACGTTGACGTGTTTGGAAAAAATCCAAACGCTATTAGAAGAAGTGGGCAGCGACAAATCAAAGCTACTATCAGTCACCGTTTGGATCAAAGACATGGCGGATTTTGCTGCTATGAATGAAGTCTATGACCAGTGGTTTGAAGGCATACAGCCACCAGCGCGCGCTTGCGGCGAATCAGCATTGGCACGTCCTGAGCTATTGGTTGAGATGATTGCCATCGCTGCTGAGTAATAAGCGGCTCGTAGTACTTGTATCAAACATAAATGAAAAAGGCCATGATAGCGATATCATGGCCTTTTCTATGCGTAGCAATAAGCCAACTCGATTATTGAAAAGGAATATGCTAGCTTTTTAATCCAAGCACGCGCCGTATAACGTCAGCGAAGCAATACAATGATTATTATAGGAATTAGCATTCTTTCCATACCGCTTGGCGTTTCTCAATAAAAGCATCAATCCCTTTACCCACATCGTCTGCCATCATATTACCCGTCATGACCTCACTGGCATAGTCATAAGCGTCTTCGACACTCATATCCAGCTGCTTATAAAACATACAGAAGGTCATCTCTATCTAGAGTGGTGCCTAATTGAGTCATTTATCATCCTTGATAATGGGTTGGTTTATAGTTTTATATATAGCTGACTAAATAGTAGCATGGCTCATATTCTATACAATAGATGGAGCACATAGAAAGCGCATAAAAAAATAGCGCACTCAGGTGAGGAGTACGCTATTGGTTTTTCAGTTAAATATAAGCTAAATTCATACTAAGCTGTATTTATACTGAACCTAGTATGCGCCTTCACTATAGATAAGCTCGTAGCTGTGGCTATAAATCTCGACGATGTTGCCGAACGGGTCTTCCATATAGATCATGCGATATGGCTTTTCGCCAGGGTAGTAGTAGCGTGGTTTTTCCATACGTTTTTTGCCACCTGCGGCAACCATACGCTCAGCCAGCGCTTCAACGTTTGGATCTTGGACGCAGAAGTGAAAAATACCTGTTTTCCAGTATTCAAAGTTATTTTCAGGGTTTTCCTGATTTTTAAATTCAAAAATCTCAACACCGATACGGTCACCAGTGGAGAGGTGAGCGATCCGAAAGCGGCCCCAACCAGCACCGAATACTTCAGTACACATCTCACCAATCGGGCTGTCATCTTCAACAATCTCAGTAGGCTCCATGATGGTGTACCAACCCATCACGTCAGTATAAAATTTTACGGCGGCATCTAAGTCAGGGACTGAAAGACCGATGTGCGAAAAGCTTCGTGGATAAACATTGTTCATAGCTTGTGCTCCTGTTTGCTGTACTCTTGTTTAACGTGAGGCCAGTATACAAACGCATTGTCATTATGTAAAATTATCAAATATTATAAAAATAAGTATAAAAAGTAATGATTAATGTCACATGGCTACGAACTTTTTGTACGCTTGCCGAAGTTGGGCATTTTACTCGTACCGCTGAACGTCTATATATGACGCAGTCTGGTGTGAGCCAACACATACGTAAGCTAGAGGAGAAGCTGGATACGGACTTGTTAATTCGACAAGGAAAGCAGTTCTCATTGACCAATGCAGGTGAGCAGCTCTATAGGGAGGCAGACGAGATATTACAGCGTCTATCTAATTTGGAGCAGCGCATCGGTGAAGATCCGCCTAACGAAGGGCTAGTACGGTTGATGTCACCGGGTAGTGTGGGACTCAAGCTATATCCGCAGCTTTTGACCTTACAGCAACAGCATCCAAAGCTAGTGATTGATTATCGCTTTGCCCCCAATGCTGATATTGAGCAGGCATTGGCAAATCACGAGATCGATATTGGTTTTATGACGGATATCTCAGATGATGTCACCGTCAGTTGCACGCCTATGGCTCAAGAAGCATTGGTACTCGTAACCCCTGCGGCAACAGCAGCGCCAAGTTGGGAGCAGCTTGCCGAGCTTGGATTTATCGATCATCCAGATGGGGCGCATCATGCCAGCATGCTACTGACTGCCAATTATGAGCAATTTGAACATATTAACGATTTTGAGAAAAAAGGCTTCTCTAATCAGATTGGTCTAATTTTAGAGCCAGTCAGCAGAGGAATAGGCTTTACGGTCTTGCCAGCACATGCGGTGGCTGCTTATCCAAAGCCTGAGCTGATTAATAGTCATCATTTACCAGTTGCCGTTAGTGAGACGCTATATCTGGCAGTCAGACGACAACAGGCGCCCGCCAATAGAATGCTGACAGTCATTGATGAAATTAAAAAGTGGTTATAGGGGTTTTGAGAATAAAAGCACACGGCACAGCTATTGAGGGTGTGGTAGCTGTGCCGTGATTATGAGCAGATATGATAAATATATGGCTGTTAGAGCACGACTATTTTAAGTGTTGTCCAAGTTTGATACTCGCGGCGATATTCACCGCAGTCGTCTCAATGTTGTTGTAAGCGGAGCCTAATACGTTATCGATCGTGTCTATTTTTTGGATACTTGGCATCACAACATTGAACTGACTGGTCTGAGCAGGTTTTAGTCCGTCAACACTGCCGCAGATAGCGATGACTGGGGTACGGCTGGCCTGAGCAATTTGACTGATACCACCAGCGACCTTACCCATGGCGGTTTGTGCATCGAGCTTGCCTTCACCTGTGATGACAAGATCAGCCTCTGCGATATGCTGTGACAGGTGAGCCACTTCGGCAACCGTATCAAAGCCTGACTTTAGCTGAGCGTCAAAGAACGTCATCATCGCATAGCCAAGACCGCCTGCCGCGCCTGCGCCTTCAACATGCTGACAGTCTTCGTAACCATGATTGCCGCAGACAGTTGCAAAGTGACTGAGCGCTTTATCCAAAGTATTGACTTGTTCTGGACAAGCACCTTTTTGCGGGCCAAACACGGCGCTGGCCCCAAGCAGACCACAGAGCGGATTGGTCACATCACAAGCAACCTCAAATACTGTGTCTGATATCTTTGCGTGAAAGTTAGTATTATCGAGTTTGTGCAGGCTGGCGAGGGCACCGCCGCCATGAGTGAGCAGACTGTCATTGATATCATGAAAGGTGATCCCGAGGGCCATTAGCATACCAAGACCTGCATCATTGGTTGCGCTACCGCCCAGACCAATGACAATACGCTTAGCACCTTCTGCTAACGCATCTTCGATCAGCTCACCAACGCCATAAGTGCTAGCAACGATAGGATTACGCTCATCGGCTGTTAGTAGGTGCAACCCGCAGGCTTGGGCAACTTCAATAACCGCCGTCGCATTGGGCAATAACAAATACTTGGCGATGATTGGTCTCATCAATGGATCATGCACTCTGACTTCTTTCCAGCGCCCACCCAAGACATAAGACAATACCGCTGAGGTGCCTTCACCGCCATCCGCCATCGGCAATAATTTGTAATCAGCATCTAGAAACACTTGGCTAAAACCAGATTGAATGGCGTGGCAAACATCGAGTGCTTCTAGGCTTTCTTTAAACGAGTCAGGGGCGATCAAAATTTTCATGAATGTCTCTTTATATCTTTTTGGATAAATGCTAGCGCCTTAGATAAATACTAGGGTTAACAGCCAGATGAATACGATGCTAGTCACCCCTTGAATACCAGTGGCCATTGAGTGCGCTTTGTACGCTTGTGCCACGCTCATGCGACTAAACTGACTCACGATCCAAAAGAAGCTGTCATTGGCGTGAGAGATCGTCATGGCACCGGCACCAATTGCCATCACGCAGAATACACGGCCAAGTTCACTGTCCAAGCCAATTTGGTTCAATAGTGGGGCAACCATTGCAGAGGTTGTGACCAATGCCACCGTGGTTGAGCCTTGTGCTGTTTTTAGCGCAGCAGAGACGATAAATGGCATAAAGATACCTAAACCCAAGGCCGATAACGTTGAACCTAGATAATCGCCAATTGGTGTGACTTTTAGCATGGCACCAAATGCGCCGCCAGCACCAGTAATCAGTAGGATAGGGGCGGCCACTACCAAGCCTTGTGAGATACTGTCACTGATTTGCTGCGTTTTTTGCTCTGAATCAATCAATAAAAACGATAAAAACAAACCAATCAACAATGCAGTCAGTGGATTACCGATGAATATCAAAACCTCTGCCAGCATGCCACTACCGAACGGCGCACTTGGGAAATTGGCAACCGAAGACAGACAAATTAATATGATAGGCACAATAATCGGTAAAAAAGCCATTGTTGCTGAAGGCAGTTTGCTGTAGTCATCGCGTGTTTTTATGCCTTCAGGTAGGGTCGCTGCTTGAGCATCTGTGGCATTGATATTGTCTGGCGTGGCATTAAGAAAGCGATTCGACCACCACCAACCGGCCAATACGGCAACAGCCGTGACAACCACACCGACCATGATAACCAAGCCTAAGTTTGACTCTAGTCCTAAATTACCTGCCGCCGCGATTGGACCTGGAGTTGGCGGTACGAAGGTATGAGTGGCGTATAGGCCAGTAGCTAAGGCAATGCTCATCGACACACTAGAGACGTGCAGACGTTCTGCTAAAGACTCTTTTAAAGAGTTTAAGATAATGTAGCCAGAATCACAAAATACAGGCACTGAAACCACTGCACCAACGATAGACATGGTCAAGGTAGGAAAGCGCGGCCCCAATACATTGATGACTGACTCTGCCATCACAATAGCAGCCCCTGTTTTTTCAAGGATTAAGCCAATAATCGTACCAAACACAATCACAAGACCGATGTAGCCTAGAATCCCACCAAATCCGTCAGAGATTGTCTTTGCAACAGTGTTGAGCGGTACTTGGTAAAAAAGGGCAACCAAAAAAGCAGACAAAATCAACACCAAAAAAGGATGCCACTTGAGTTTTGCGGTTGCGAAAATAATAAAAAGAATGGTCAGCACAAGCCAAAATACAATCATCACTGTCTCAATATGGTTTATATCTTAATGGGTTATCGATGCAGATACAGTCAATCTTGTATAAGCCATATACAATGTCAGATTCACTCAGCCGACATAAACACTTGCGCGCGCTTTATGTGCAAATGAGCTATTTTAAACTCACTATAACCATCAATAACAGTACGAAATTTTGAAGGGGCATATTTTATAGTAAATAGGCGCTATTAGGAAACACCTTTGGCAAAGAGAGGCTGTTTATTGAATGATGATATAAAAATCTGCCAGTAATGAGGACGTCTTTCAGACGCTAAGAGTGGCTTATAAAATTGCTTGGAACGACCTTTTTAACCAAAAAGGACTGATCATGATAGTGAGCAGTCCTTGAAGACATTGCTGATTCCATCGATATTATAATTTTATGATGAGATGGTTCTACAAGCAATGAGGTTAAGCGATTTTATCAAAAAAAGCTTTATTGTTGGTGGCTGTCATAGAATCAAAGCTTACATAAATACCTTCATCATCTAGTGTCGCATACTAGTGATCACCATCGCCGCTGGTGAGTATTTGGAAGTATTTATCGTTAACGATTCTACCTACCGTATAAATCTCTCCCTCTGAATAAAAGTCGTTGCCCTTGATACAAAGTAACTTGTCGTCGGTGTTTATTTCATCAGTGTTGGTCATATTAAAGTACTCTATCAATGAATAGTATAAGAATAGAAAAACCTTTCTACTCGTTATGATGAATACAATTATATAGATAGTATCTTGTTGGTTGGTATAGCATTTTTAAGTGAGTTGTTGCAAATGGTTACTGCAAGATATCGTGTTGGCAACTGATACTGTGGTCAGATTTTGACTAAATTACACAGCCTTGCTACATTTAGAACAAGAGCCAACCAAGTAAGTCTATGTTAGCTAAAACGACGAGAGATATTAATCTGCCCATATATAAAATTCCCATAAAAAAAGCCAGCAACAAAAGGTTGCTGGCTTTTTTTAGACTGAATCTAATTATTTAGAAGATTACTCTTCAGAATAATCTTCTTCAGCTTCTTCTTCGTCAGCTACATCTTCATTGTTACCATCTTCAGAAAGAATGGTCACTAAGATGCTAGCAGTCACGTCATGGTGTAGCTGAATATCAACATTGTATTCGCCAACTTGACGTAGCGTGCCTTCAGGCAGCTTGATTTCAGCACGGTCAACTTCTAGACCTGAGTTAGTCAATGCTTCAGCGATATCGCGAGTACCGATAGAGCCAAATAGCTTGCCTTCGTCACCTGATTTAGCACGCATGATAACATTAACGTCAGTTAGTGCATCAGCACGCTCTTGAGCAGTAGCGATTTCTTTTGCTTCTTCAGCTTCAAGCTCAGCACGACGTGCTTCGAACTTTTCAATGTTAGCTTTGGTCGCAGGTAGCGCTTTGCCCTGAGGGATAAGAAAGTTACGTCCGTAACCTGGTTTTACATCGACAGTTTCACCGAGTTTACCAAGGTTGACGATACGCTGTAACAAAATAATTTGCATGAGTCATTCCTAGTTAGCGGTTAACCTTGATGGTTATCAGTGTATGGAAGTAGCGATAAATAACGAGCTTGCTTGATAGCAGTCGCTAGTTGACGCTGATATTTTGTAGACGTACCAGTAATACGGCTTGGTACGATTTTACCATTATCACTAATGTACTGTTTTAGCAATTCAACATCTTTATAATCGATGTGAGTGATGCCTTCAGCAGTGAAACGGCAGAATTTGCGACGGCGATAGAAACGTGCCATGAGTATTCTCCTTTAATTAGTCTTCACTGTTGTCGTTGTCGCCATTATCGTTTTCACGATTGTCTGGACGACGAGTAGTTGCTTTGCGTGCGCGTTTTTCATCGGCATTCTTGGCTAACTGCGACTCTTCAGTGACAGCTTCGTCACGGCGCATAACTAGACTACGAATGATCGCGTCGTTATAACGGAATAATTCTTCAAGTTCTGCCAAAGTCTCGCCGTCAGTTTCAATGTTGAAAAGAACGTAGTGAGCTTTGTGAATCTTGTTGATTGGATATGCCAATTGACGACGGCCCCAATCTTCTAGACGATGGATAACACCGTTGTTGTCTTGAACTAACTTGATGTAGCGCTCAACCATGCCAACCACTTGGTCGCTTTGGTCTGGGTGTACAAGTAACACCAGTTCGTAATGTCGCATTATGACTCCTTACGGATTAGTAGCTATTAACCCTATGTTAATAGCAAGGAGATTTATAAGGTAAACCCAAATTCTCAAAATATAATGAAAAATAAGCTTAGTTTATAAAGCGCCGTATTATAGCAGCACTTGGCGATTAACACAAAGGGTAATCACCAAGCGGCTGCCAATAAGATATAAAAAGGTGGAAAATAAGCGTTGCTCAATAAAAATGCTGCGATCTTGCGCAGCGTTTTTATCTGAAACAATGTGGTGAATAAAATATTATTCAGACTTCGATTTTTTGACCAGTTGGCTACTGTCTGCTTTGACGACTAATGTTTTAGCCAGTTTGTCATGCCAGCCAATATTTTTAGGGTTTTTTGATGCCATGTAATAATGGATGGTTAAAGGTAGTAATAGTATCGGCCATGTAGTACATAAAGGGACGTAAATTAGTGATAGTAAGAAAGTACGTATTATAACTAATCTGAGAAAAGAAGGCAGGCGATGATGAGTCTGATCTACAACACGAATCCCCGTAATTATTTTACCTAAAGACTGACCTCGTAAGATAATAAAGAGTAATTGCAAAGCGATAAGACCGAATACCATGACATTCGACATTAGCTGTGTCGCTTTCGGAATGCGTTCTGATAAAGTTGCCGAGTATTGAAGTGCTGCATCTATACTTTGAAAGCTTGTAGGTATGTCGCCTAAGTTTCTCATAGCCAACATTAATGGTAAGAATGCCATTATCAATAGCAGCCAATCAATAGCCGTTGCCAATACGCGTGACATAATCGGCGCAAGTACCACATCACCAATGACTTTATCATTATCTGCGACCGTCTTTTTGAGAGCAGTTTTGTTTAATGACACATTGTTGTGCGGTGTTTGATGACGGTTGGTTGTCATGTCTGCTTTGACATTCTTTGAACGCTCAGGCTTGCCATACAATCTATCTAGCGATACTGACTTGTCGTCTTTAGTAGTAAAATTCGTATCTTCAGGGAAGACGGTGACGTTATTAATGATGGAGTCATTAGTTTCAGGACTGCCTGAATGAGTCGGCCGATAAACTGTCTGGTTATTGGTCACATTACCGAGGCGCTGCCACTGATCTAAGCCTTCATGCCAGATTAAATCATCAAGCAATACTTCGCCTGATGCCAGCATAATATTAAGCTGCTCCAAATTGTATGGACCAGCTTGTACGTTATTTCGAGCAAGGAAAATCTGCATAGTTGCCTGCATAGTTAGTCATGTCTTAAGACATTATATTAGGGTCTATTTGAAAAAATCAAATAGACCCTAATAGTCGTATCTTTAATGACTGTGTGAGTTACCGCTGCGACTAAACGTAACGGTCTACTTTTCTTCGCCAGCTAGGAAGAACCAAGTATCTAGAACAGAATCAGGGTTTAGTGATACTGAGCTGATACCTTGTTCCATTAACCAGAACGCTAGATCTGGATGGTCTGATGGACCCTGACCACAAATACCAACGTATTTGTTTTGCTTACGGCAGGCATCAATGGCCATCTTTAACAGTTTCTTCACAGCAGGATCACGCTCATCAAATAGGTGTGAGACGATACCTGAGTCACGATCAAGACCGAGCGTCAACTGAGTCAAATCGTTAGAACCAATTGAGAAGCCATCAAAGTACTCTAAGAACTCTTCTGCGAGTAACGCGTTGGTTGGAAGCTCGCACATCATGATGACACGCAGCCCGTTCTCACCACGTTTTAGACCGTTTTTCTCAAGCAACTCGATCACTTGGGCAGCTTCGTCAGTCGTGCGAACGAATGGAATCATGATCTCGATGTTGGTCAAGCCCATCTCATCACGTACGCGCTTTAGGGCTCTACACTCAAGCTCAAAACAGTCACGGAAGTTGTCAGAGACGTAACGGCTAGCACCGCGGAAACCAAGCATGGGGTTTTCTTCTGATGGCTCATATAGCTTACCACCAAGCAAGTTAGCATATTCGTTTGATTTGAAATCTGACATACGAACGATAACTGGCTGATCCATAAAGGCAACGGCTAGGGTTGAGATACCTTCGACCAATTTGTCCACATAGAAGTCAACTGGTGAGGCATAGCCTGCGATACGCTCTTGGATGGCCTGTGCGATCTCACGTGGCAAGCTATTCATGTTTAGCAGCGCTTTTGGATGCACACCGATCATACGGTTGATGATGAACTCTAAACGCGCAAGGCCGATACCTTCGTTTGGCATTTGGGTGAATGAGAAGGCGCGATCTGGGTTACCAACGTTCATCATGACTTTGAATGCAAGCTCTGGCATAGACTCAACCGAGTTGGTTTGTACTTCAAAGTCGATCTGACCTTCGTAGATAAAGCCTGTATCGCCTTCAGCACAAGATGCAGTCACGTCTTGACCGTCGACCAATAGCTCAGTGGCGTTACCACAACCAACGATAGCTGGCACGCCAAGCTCACGAGCAATGATAGCCGCGTGACAGGTACGACCACCACGGTTGGTGATAATGGCAGACGCGCGCTTCATGACGGGCTCCCAATCTGGATCAGTCATATCTGATACAAGTATGTCGCCTTCTTCTACTTTGTCCATCTCGTTTAAGTTGCTAACGATACGTACTTTACCTGAACCGATACGCTGGCCGATTGAACGACCTTCACACAATACTTTTGCGCCAGTCGTGTCGATAACATAACGCTCCATGACATTGCTGTCTTGGCGGCTCTTAACAGTCTCAGGACGTGCTTGAACGATAAAGATCTCACCGCTATCGCCGTCTTTTGCCCATTCGATATCCATTGCATGACCATAATGCTGCTCAATGGTTACTGCTTGCTTGGCAAGTGAGATCAGCTCTTCGGTAGTCAAAGAGAACTGCATGCGATCTTGTTTTTCAACATCAACGGTTTTTACTGATTTTGCGGTACTGCCTTCATCACCATAAACCATTTTCTTGTGCTTGCTGCCTAGGTTACGGCGAATCACTGACGGCTTACCATTAGCGAGCAATTTCTTTGAGATATAAAATTCGTCTGGGTTGACCGCGCCTTGTACAACCATTTCGCCAAGACCATAGCTTGAGGTAATGAAGACCACTTGATCAAAGCCGCTTTCGGTATCAAGCGTGAACATAACACCAGCCGCACCAGTCTCTGAGCGCACCATACGCTGTACGGCAGCGGACAATGCAACGCCTTCGTGCTCAAAACCTTTGTGTACACGGTAAGAGATCGCACGATCGTTATATAAAGAGGCAAACACTTCTTTAATGGCAATTAGGATGTTATCAATACCGCGAATGTTCAAGAAGGTTTCTTGTTGGCCAGCAAATGAAGCATCTGGCAAATCTTCAGCGGTGGCAGAAGAGCGTACCGCAACTGCGATGTCTTCGCCACCACTCATGGTTTCGAACGCTTGACGTACTTCTTGCTCAAGATCGCTTGGCAATTCTTGCTCAATAATCCAAGTACGGATCTTTTTACCAGTCGCCGCAAGCTTATTAACATCATTGACATCCAATGTGTTTAGCTCGTTGTTGATTTTTTCTAATAAGCCTGTTTCTGTCAAAAAGCGATTGAATGCGTTTGATGTGGTGGCAAAGCCGCCTGGAACACTGACACCCAAATCAGAAAGATGACTGATCATCTCGCCTAGTGAGGCGTTCTTGCCGCCAACCATTTCAATGTCGTCTTTTCCTAGCTGATCAAGATTGATTACAAGTGCTGTAGATTGCGCTGCCATGATAACTCCAGAAAATAAGGTTATTTAGTAAGGATTATAACGGTGAATTATACCGCCATATTAAGAGGATTTCGAGGGGTTTGACCAAAAAACTTGTTAAAAATACACAAATTGTAGGATTTGCTACACAGAGTAAGGCCAGTTTCTCGCTATCTTACCTGCAGCAAGATAAAAAAATATCAAGAGCGAGCAGAATAATAGGTGACAAAAGAAGCCACTCCATCTATAAATAGATGCGCTTGAAATGCTTGCCAACAAATGACTTGTGCGCTTTATGCCTTATATGTGACAGGTGGTTATAAAAAGCGCTTGCTGATAGACAGTGACGGCGGCAGAGACGCGCAGAGTAGAGTGGATTTGTAAGTGTACACCTGTAACATTGATTTCTATTCAGGCGCTAATATGCGTATAATGTAGCGCATAGATAGGTGGTGTAGATCGCTCAATAGATACGTCATATAAAGGTGGTCATCGACCTTTGTGCCAAGCATAAAATGTGTGCTTGGCCGGCAAGAGGCGGTAGTTATCACCAACCCATTACTGAACGCTACATGAAGACCATTACTGAGTTTCCAACTAAGGTGTCAATGTTATGTACTCAAGCAATCCATCTGAATCCGCTAAGTCCACTATTCAAAATCGTCATGCGCTGAACTTGGATAGCTCACAAGCCATTAGAACGGCATTTTTTATCTCAGATGGAACAGCGATCACGGCTGAGACACTTGGGCGTGCTATTTTGAGTCAATTTGCTTCTGTGCCTTTTGAGACGCGTGTCTTGCCCTACGTGGACAGTCTTGAGCGTGCTGAGGATGCGGTTGAACAAATCAACATGGCGTATCAACGAGATGGATCGTTGCCGCTGGTATTTGACACGATTGTCAATGCTGAGATTCGTGAAAAAATCAATTCTGCAGATAGTTGTAATTTAGATATGTATGAAGGTTTGATTGGCCGCGTCGCAGAAGAAACAGGCGTTGAGCCAGATGGTCACTCGGGCCATGCGCATGACGACGTTGATTCTGAAACCTATAAAGAGCGTATTGATGCGGTACATTTTGCCTTGGATAACGATGATGGGGCGCGCACACGTCATTATAATGCGGCAGATATTATTTTGATTGGTGTGTCACGCTCAGGTAAGACACCGACTTCTTTGTATTTAGCATTACAATTCGGTATTCGCGCTGCCAACTATCCGTTGACCGAAGATGACTTATACGACAATCAATTGCCAAAAGCGCTACGTGAGCACAAAGATAAGCTGTTTGGTTTGCTCATTGATACCGATCGATTGGTAAAAATACGTCAAGAGCGCCGTGCGGGCAGTCGTTACTCAAGTTATCAGCAATGCCAGCAAGAACAGCGTGCGATTCAGGGCATTTATATCACGCATGGTATCCCAAGCTTGGATGTATCCGAGATGTCTGTTGAAGAAATCGCCACGCGTATATTACAGATGACAGGTCTCAAGCGCCGTATTGGGTGATGGTTTACTCATTTTACACAATCACGAACACCTCACTTCACACCATATAATTATCATATAGAGAATGTTATGATTTCATTTTATCGCTCTAATAGGTCATCGTTATTATTGGCAGGTTTACTCAGTACAGCAACGCTACTTAGCGCTTGCCAGACATCGCCTTTTGCTCGCGAGCCGGTGCCTGAGCCACGTTATATTCCAAGTATTGTATTGGCAGAAGCACAGACGCTAACCATTATGCCAAATCGTGTTGCTTGTGCCTCAAGTCTGCCGATGCAGTGTTTGCTTGCTAAGTCCAAAGATGGCAGCGTGTTCCAAATTCCTTACGATTGGATTGATGACTTTACGCCAAGCCTTGGCACAGAGTATGTAATCAGCGCCCGTCCACAGGTTGATGAGGCAAAAAAAAGCGCCACTGGACGCTGGACGTTGCAGACCATATTGTCACAGCGTATGGTCAATATGCCTTAGTACTATGAGCTTGTATCAGTCCACTGATTCACTCACATTCTAAATATCTGATCAATAAATATATAAAGAGGACATAATGGCAAGTAAGAATATAAGCGACGCCACCAATGATACTGGCGAGGACATCCATACGGAAGTATCAAATAAATCCAATGGCCGCTCACCTAATCCCGAACACACTGAAGGCAAAAACAAAGAAGAAAAAATCGAGCAGACTCATGAGCAGGTCACTGAAGATATCATGCATCACCCTGATCTCATCAACCCGCTTGATGACACTCGTATTGATATCAAATCTGGTTATACGAAAGATTCTCGTCGTCTAAAAAGCGACGATCATGAGTATGAGTATGATGCGGTTGTTTTAGGGGCAGGTCCTGCTGGTGAAGCCGCTGCCATGAAGCTGACAAAATCTGGCAAAAGAGTGGTGGTGGTTGATCCGCGAGATCAGGTCGGTGGTAACTCTACTCATGTGGGTACTATTCCTAGTAAAGCATTGCGCCAATCAGTATTTAACTTGATTAACTTCCGCCGTGATCCAATGTTTACCAAAGCGATGGAATATAAGCAAGTACCGCTAAATAGAGTGCTTGCCAATGCTCGAAAAGTCATTCGCAATCAGGTTAGTACGCACACCCGATTCTATGAACGCAATCGCATTGAAGTAATTCAAGGTTGGGCAAGTTTTATTGATGCTCATACTTTGCGTGTTGAAACCGATGACAATGTCTTTGAAACCATTACCTTTAATAAAGCCATCGTAACGGTTGGTAGTCGTCCTTATCGCCCTGAAATTTTAGACTTTAACCATCCGCGCGTTTTTGATTCTGATAAAATCTTGCAAATGGATTATGTGGTCAAAAAAATCATCATCTATGGTGCTGGCGTGATTGGCTGTGAGTATGCCTCTATTTTTACAGGACTTGGTTAT
The DNA here is from genome assembly GCF_030454045.1 of Psychrobacter sp. Classification (GTDB taxonomy): domain Bacteria; phylum Pseudomonadota; class Gammaproteobacteria; order Pseudomonadales; family Moraxellaceae; genus Psychrobacter. The sequence continues at coordinate 21,546 of NZ_JAKDJE010000018.1, forward strand.
AAGGTTGATCTTATTAATAACCAAGATCAGCTACTGAACTATTTGGATAGCGAAATCAGCGATGCCATCGCGCATGACTTTAGACAATTTGGTGTTCTGATCCGCAGCAATGAAGAGATTGATCATCTCGAGACTCATGACGACTATGTGGTTCTACATTTAAAAAGCGGTAAAAGAATCAAATCAGATGCCATTCTATGGTCAAATGGTCGCTCAGGTAACACAGAAGGCTTAAACTTAGAAGCCATTGGGCTAAAAGCAAATAGCCGTGGTCAGTTAAAAGTAGATGATACTTACTGTACGGACGTCGACAATATTTATGCTGCTGGTGATGTCATCGGTTGGCCATCATTAGCCTCTGCTGCCTATGATCAAGGTCGCTGTGCTGCTGCCTTTATGGTCGGTGATAGTGATGCCGAGCCAGTATCTAGTGTTCCAACTGGTATCTATACCATTCCTGAAATCTCTTGTATTGGTAAAACAGAGCAGGAGCTAACGGATGAGAAAGTTCCGTATGAAGTGGGTCAAGCGTTCTTCAAACATCTGGCACGTGCCCAAATCATTGGTGAACGCTCGGGCGTATTAAAGATATTGTTCCATCGTGATACGTTGGAGATTTTAGGCATTCATTGCTACGGCAACCACGCTTCAGAGATTATTCATATTGGTCAAGCGGTGATGAAGTGTAAGAGCAATAATACGCTTGAGTATTTTGTCAATACGACCTTTAACTATCCAACGATGGCAGAGGCATATCGGGTGGCTGCGCTTAACGGCTTGAACCGAGTTTTCTAATTTTTAAACGCCACTCAAGGTATAGTGTCATATATAAAAGCGCCTGCTCATACGAGCGGGCGCTTTTTTGTTCAGTTCACAAGCATCATTATTTGGGGGAATGATAAGCGGGGAATCTTTGCGGTATACGCTGGCGTAAGAGGAGCAGTAGAATAAGATAAAATAGCCACAAGCCAGCGAGCGCATAAAATCCAACCGCCACTTGTGAGATACTAGCGCCCATTTGGTTTAGCTGTACAGAGGTGTTGATCGCAGGGGTTGTTGGCACAATCCAGCGGATTACTTGCAAAACTTGGGGCAACTGGTCTGCTGGCCACGGATAGCCGCTCAAGAAAAATATGGGCAGGGAGATAAAGATTAATATCTGCATACTGCGCTCACGCTGCCCGAACCATAGCCCGAGCACGCAGCCAAGGGTTGCAACGGTCGGACAAAACAGTGCTAAAAACAATAGCGTTCCGAGCATATTTTGCCCACGTGGATAATGATGCAGCTCAAAAGCCCAGCCATAGTAAAAACACCCAATAACAAAACTTAGTGAACTCAGCGCTCCGATACGTCCGAGCCAACCGCGTATACTCGCAGCATGACGGCGCTGCTCATACCATGTACCAATCAGCATGGCGGTCGCCATCAATAGCGTTTGTTGCAAAATAATAACAGAGACCGCGGGTACAACATAAGCACCGTAGCCCTCTGTCTGGTTATAAAGCGGCACAATCTGTAATGGCACCGCTTGAGTGCTCTGTGCTGCGGTAGGTGCATAAGCGCCTTTAGCAACACTTTTCTTTACTTTGATGCCTGCAGATACCGTACCAACTGCTTTAGAGAAGCCCAATTGGACATTTTTATTCAAAATAAAATAGCTGCCATTACCCAAAACACTGACATACGCTTGTTGTCCTGATAGTACTTGCTCTTCAATCCCACTTGGAATGACCATATAGCCTGCGATCTGATCTGACCATATTGCTTCTTTGGCAGCCTGCTCACTGACAAAGCGCTCAGTATCTAAGTATGGGCTAGCACTGGTATAGCGAACAAGCGTACGCGACAGATTACTATTGTCATAATCGACAATACCCACGGGCACATGGTTGACCACTTCAGTTGAATAGGGCCACGGATAGAAAAAGCCATAAATAATAGGCGCAATGATCAACATCAAAAGCACGCCTTTATCCCCAAAGACATCTTTTATAGTTTGAGAGAAGCTTGCCCAAAAAGTCTGCGCAGTTAAAGAAGTGGTGGCTTTAGCGTTGTTTTGCTTGGTATTTAAAGGTGATGACATCAGCGTGCTCCCCAGCGTTCAGGATGCGCCAATGCGCGTTTGGTCAATAGGGCTGTCAGTAGCATGGCGATGATAGTGGCAAGCGCCAGACCGTAGACAATAGGCACAGAGATAGCAATAGGCGCTTGCATTTGCAATTGAGCAATGTGTAGCTTGAGGTAGTGGGTTAAGGGCAAGGCATTTGACCAATACTGTGCGCTGTCGCTAATCGCAATATAAGGGAAAGTTACACCAGCAAAAGCATAAGACGGGGCTGAGATAAAGCCTGTCGTCGACAGCCCCATACGTAGCGAGAAGGTGTTCAAGGTAAAGATGGCCCCAAGCCAAAATGATAAGATCATGAGACATAAAAGACCGATATAGACCGTGAGGAGCGACATTAAGCTGATGGATTGATTGGCAGTGACAAACCAGAGTGTGAGAGCCGACCACGAGCTATAAGCCAATATTGGCCAAAAATATTTGCCCAAGAGACCAAACAATAAGACGGATAGGCTAATCGTACGAGGGGATTTGGCAGAGTCTGTTAGGGTAATATCTTTTATGCTAATAAAGCGATACCAGCGGCCAATGTTTTTATCACGCAGCTCTCGACCAATGGTGGTGGCACCAACGACCATCGCCAATATGTGTAGCAGGGCAGGGATGACCGTTGAGGCCAAAAACTGTTGATAGTTGGTTGCAGCATTAAATAAACTAATGCGCTGAATGCTGATAGGCGAGTAAGCCGTCATGACTTGTGATGACGCTACGCCTTGCTTTACCAAGCGCTTGATCTCCACACCTGCAGACAAAGTACTTGCAACGGTTTGAACCGCTGTTTGAATAATGCCAGAGTGTGTACCATACTGTGCGTTTACTTGTAGGATCAATGGGGACGGTTTGTTAGACAAAATATTGCGCGAAAAATCCTCAGGGATGATGACAACCGCGTAAATATCACGTTGTAAGATGGCAGCTTCTGCATCCGCTTGTGAATAATAAAGTTGTTTGACCGTCAGCGTAGGGCTGGCTTCCAAATAGCGTACTGCCGTATTGGCGACAGGGCTGTTATCCTGATCAATCACACCAATAGGCAAGTCAGTAATCTGCGTTTGTGAAAATATCCACCAAATCAAAAGTACTGTCAACAGAGGTATCCACAGCACCATGCTCAAATCCCAAGGGTTTTTGGCTAAAAAACGCCGCTCATAAGCGGCACTGCGCAAAAAAGCCTCACTCAACTTAGTCAAGAGCATGGCTTACTCTTGGGTCTGATTGATAGGGTTGATATGTACGATCACACTCATTCCCGAGCGAATGCGACTGTCTGGCGTGGATGGTCGTGCTTTGACCTCAAAGGTACGCACATCGAAGCCATCGTCATTGTTGGTTGGTCGCCAAGTCGCAAAATCAGATAGCGTAGACGTTGCATAAACGGTGAATTGCTTATTATAAGGAGCGCTTGCCGAGGACAATGCGGGAATAGTACCTGTAAAGGTTTGACCAATAGCAAATTGGTTCAAATAGGATTCGGTAACATTGAGCACAACCCATTGATCTTTGGTATCGACCAGCGTGAGCAAAGGAACGCCTTGACCGATGACCTCTCCTGCACTGACGATGACATCGTCAACGATCCCTGCGATAGGGCTTTTCAGGTTGGCTTCTTTTTTAGCTGCCAGTGCCTCATCTAGCTGAGCATCGACTTGGGCAACTTGTGCCGTCGCTGCAGATTTATCTTCACTACGTGCGCCTTCTAATGCCAGATCATACTGCAAACGTGCCGCTTCAGTCTGATCTTGAGTGGCAAGGTATTGAGCATAAGCTTCATCGCGTTTTTGCCGTGCCATCAATCCTTCTTCGTATAGGCGATTGACACGCTGATAGGTGTTTTCTGCCAAGTCAGACGCCGCTTTATTGGCTTGCCATGCCGCTTTTGCTTGCGCGATTTCTTGTGGACGTGCGCCATTTTCGGCTTTGTCTAGCTGACTTTGCGCCATTTGTTTGCCAGCACGGGCTTGATTGATTTTTGCATTGATCTCAGGCGAGTCCATTTCAATCAGCTGTTGTCCTACGGTGACCATATCACCTTCTGTGACCATGATTTTCGCGATACGCCCCGGGACTTTTGCAGCGATAGAGGTTTGCTGCATCTGCATTTGCCCCTGAAGCGTAATGACTTCTGGCTCACTATGCTGATTGCTTTTATACAATCCGTATGCAATAACCCCTAGAACGATCAAGACAAACAGTACAAGTACGATTTTCTTGGTATGATTCGGTTTGTCTACTTTGGAGTTGCCGCGACTATAAGCAGGTATAGGCTGCTCTGGTGTGACATCAGTATGGTTCTGATGAGTCACTGACTCGGTTGAATCAACGGATTTATTGGAGTCGTTTGATTCGTTTGGCAGTTCAGTCATGACGGTGAGGTTCCTAAAGCAGCAAAGTTAAAAGTAAATAAGTTATGATCAGTACACTCGAACAGCATAAGGTTTGGCGTTGTCGATTGCTTCAGAATTAAAAATCGCACCAAACGCGACGATAAAGGCTGAATAGTACAGCCAAAGCATGATGACCACAGCAGCAGACAGTGCCCCAAATTCAGCGCTGTAGTTATTAAAGTTTTGGACATAGATAGAAAAGAGCACCGACAATATAATCCACAAAATCGTCGCAAGCGCGGCTCCTGGCACCAGTTTTTTTAGTGCGACGGCATCACGATTTGGCGCGAGACGATAAAGACTCAAAAAGCTCAAAAAGATAATACCTGCCAATACAGGCCATCTGCTCCAAAGGGCAATTGTTTCAGCGATTTGAGGGAAGGGGAAGTAGTCTGCTCCCACAGGAATAATAGCGATAGAGGAGACGGCGATAATCAAAACCACCACCGCCCCAAAGGTCAATCCGATCGCTCGTATCGTCCCTGATATAAAGCTGCGCTCTTGAGTGATATGAAAAGCCAGATTGATAAGCGCAATCAAAGACTTAATGCCTTTAGAGCCAGCATAAAGCGCCAGTAGGGTCGAGACGACAAGACTGAACGTCAAAGTGGACTTGGTGTTAGAGACCAAGTCGCTCAAGCGTGAATTGAGGACGTCATATACCGTATCAGGTATAAATGGGCGCAAAATTGAGATATGTTCTTGCATCTCGACAGGCGAAAAGATGAGCCCATAAATCAGTACAAACACCGCCATTGCTGGAAAAATGGACAAAAAACCAAAAAAACCAACGCTTGCACAATGTGCCCAAACATTGGTGGTATTGGCGATCCCCCACGTTTTTAATATGGTCTGTAGCCAACTATTTATCGATTTGGAGGTCACTTTTTTCATAAAACAGGGGTTCACAATACAATGAGTGATAATAAGAATGATTGGGTGTTAGTTTTTATCGCGTCAGCACAGTCAGCTCACTATCAAAACGTCACATTTTAACCTGACCTAAAGCATTCATACAGACTATGATGAACAGACTTTGACGAAGCGATCTTAGCGGTTTTGTAAGCCAAAACAAAAACAGCGTACTTACTATGACACTGTATGAGCCTTATTATAAAATCATTCTTCAGGATATAAGGTTGGCAGTCGAATATCAGCGGCATTGAGGTACGCATTAAAAGCCAGTGGCGTACCGCAGCTTTGCATGAGTGCTGCCAATGCCTGTACATAGTCGTTTGCTGCTTGCGCTTGCTCAGTACGTGCTTTGAGTGATTGTGTTTGCGCTTGTACCACATCGACAGTGGTGTTCACGCCTTCTTGTAGACCCAAACGACGCAGCCGCAAAACTTCTGCTGCCAAATCAACATTACTTTGTAGTGCTTGATAGCGTGATTGCGCATTATTGACATCGTGCCAGTTTTTTTCAACCAATAATAGCAAGTTATCACTGACTTCTATTTCAGAGAGATCGGCTTGACGTATTTTAGCGCTGCTTGATGCCAGCGATGCGGTTTTGTCCAGTCCGCCCCAGAGTTTCCAGCTGGCAGACACACCAGCGACCCAGCTTGGGTTTTTTTCAACTTGTCCATAGCCGTAGAGCAAGACGGTTGGTTTATAGCCAGTATCCGATAGTGCGTGCAACTGCTGAGCTTGTGCACGCTTGGCCGCGACTTTTTGTAATCCTGGGTGATTATTCAAAGCCAAATCCTGAAAGTAGCTGACGTCTGGGAGCGGCTGGCTAGAGACAAACAAAGGGGTGGTTGGTTTGATACGGTATTCGGTGCGCAGTAATCGTTGTAGCGCAATCATAGCGAGGCGAGCGTCATTGTTGGCGTTGATAGATTCGCTTTTGGCATCGGCAAGCGCAGACTGTGCTTCTAGTCTATCGACACGCGAGATAAAGCCTTCTTCAAACAAACGCTCTGCCATATGGTCGGTCTGCTGCAATGTGTCGTAAGCATCTTCACGCAGGTAGGCGGCAATAATCGCCAGCTGGGCCTTAAAGTAGCGTTCAATTAACGTATTATAAAGCGCATTTTTATCAAGGGTGCTGTCTGCTAGCGCCTCCAAAGTGCGTGCTTCTGATACACCAGTCAGCGCATCCGTCCGCCCGGCGGTATAGATAGGCCATACCACCCCAAGTCCTGCGCTTGTTGTAGAGCCTGAGCGCTTGAGGTTATACGAATCTGGAATTCGCTCACCGACCAATTCTCCAAAGTTTGGTAAATCTGGTAGTTGTGCAATCGGAGGAATAACGTCATCAACACTATTGCTTACTTCGTTAGCAATGTCATTTTTGAGAGATGAGAGATCGATATCTTCGTCTAGGTGGTAAGCACTGGCAGAAGCACGAGCAAATACTAATGGATTGTCGATAGTTTTTAGGGCATCAGTTTGATATTCGCTGGCAGCGATGGCTGCTTGATTGGCCGCTATCTTTGGGGAGACTTGCACCAAAAGATTTTGCGCTTGCTCCAGACTCAAAGAGCTCGAGACTGCCAAGGGGTAACTATGCTCAACGGCTTTATGCGTGATTGGGTCGATAAAGGTATCTAAGGCAATTTTATCGATAGGATTCTCTGTGAGCATTTGATCGGAGGCGATGGTATCACTATGATTTTGATTCTCAGCATCTACAATTTCTGTCACCGTCACATCAGGTATCTGAGTGAGTGATGTTATGCTGTCTGAGTCAGTACTTGCATAAGTCACTACAGGCCCGCTCATGAGTACCACTGTCATCATAGCAGTCGGTAGCGCTGATAAAGTAAATTTCATAAGTCGCATAAGCCATTAATTAGTATGTAAAATAACAAACAACATCAATAAATCTCATTGCTTAGGATATAGCGTGGCGACACTATTATAAACGATTTGCGAGTAAGTGAATAAATGATGCTGAAATAAAGTATTTGTCGTTAAATATAACGGCGCTTTTAAGAGAAGCGCGTTAAAAAAGTTAATATAGAGATAAGGCGTACACTGTAGAGCCACAAAAGTGACGGGTCAATGCTCAGTATTTTTCTATTGTCTATTGTATCAACGCTGGCGGTATGATAGTGGCTTTGAGTATTTTTTAAATAGTTGTTTATAAGTAATACCATAGCGAACAACTGGTCTTAAATATCAGTAGGCCATACTTTTGAGTTTCTTTTTTAAATTTTTTATGAATATGTTTTATGAGTCGTTGATAAAATAAATAGCGAATGATAAATCGCACAAAATGGTGAGTGGTGATTTTCTCATCGAATAGAACAAACAATATTAATAGAGGTGACGCATAATGTCAGGATATATTTTGGCGCTGGATCAAGGCACAACATCGAGCCGTGCGATATTGTACGATGATCATGCGCGTCCCATCAAAATAGTACAGCAGCCAACGACGCTTCAAACGCCAAGAGCAGGCTTTGTCGAACAAGATGCACAGCAAATCTGGCAGACTCAGATCAGCTGTGCGCATGATGTCATCAATCAGGCAGGCTTGCTGGCCACCGACGTCACTAGTATCGCAATTACCAATCAGCGTGAGTCTATCGTGATATGGGACAAAAAAACAGGTAAACCATTAGCGCCTGCCATTATTTGGCAAGATAGACGAATGGCAAATTACTGCAAGACTCTCGCGGCTGAAAGCGCTACCAATAGTATGGATGATAGCGTTCATCAGGGTGCTGATAGCGCCAATATGGCCGATGAGGTTCAGCGCATCACAGGCCTGCGGTTGGACCCATATTTTAGTGCCAGTAAAATCACTTGGCTACTAGAAAATCATCCCAAGCTTAGCGTGCGCGCCAGCAAAGGCGAGATAGCCGTTGGGACCATTGACAGCTGGTTGATTTACAAACTAACAGGCGGTGAGCATGTCATCGATGTGACCAATGCCTCTCGCACATTGCTGTTCGATATTCATAAGCTGGCATGGTCAGAGGCGCTTTGTGACAGATTTGCCATTCCAATCAATATATTGCCCAAAGTACTGCCCTCTGACGGTGATTTTGGCAAAACCAAAAAAGGTTTGTTTGCAAAGCAAATACCCATCCAAGCCGTACTTGGCGATCAACAAGCCGCACTTTTTGGACAAGGGTGTCTGGATGCTGGCATGGCCAAAAACACCTACGGTACAGGCTGCTTTATGCTAATGAATATCGGTCAACAGCCAAAACTAAGTGAGCACAAACTACTAACCACTATCGCATGGCAACGCAAAATAGCGCCAGCTCGTCCAGACAATTTATCGTTTGACCAAATCGTGCAATCAGGCAAGCGAATACTACAGCCACCCAAAAAAGAAGTTACTTATGCGTTGGAGGGCAGTGTTTTTATGGCAGGGGCTATCGTCCAGTGGCTGCGTGACAATTTGGGGATGATTCAGCAAAGCAGTGACGTCGAAGATCTGGCCCGTCAAGTAGACAGTAGCGAGGAGGTGGTGTTACTGCCTGCCTTCACTGGACTGGGCGCGCCTTACTGGCGCTCTGATATCAGTGCTAGTATCACAGGGATGAGCCGTGGCACTACCAAGGCTCATATCGCACGTGCAGCGTTGGAGGCAGTTGCTTATCAGACTTATGATGTACTCATTGCCATGCAAAAAGACAGTCCTCATCCATTGACTGAGCTCAGAGTAGATGGCGGTGCTGCAAACAATGACTTGCTGATGCAGTTTCAGGCAGACTTATTAGATGTACCCGTACTACGTCCAAGAGACACAGAAATCACTGCCAAAGGAGCGGCATTGCTCGCCGGTTTAAAAACTGGACTGTATGATGAATCAACGATGAAGGCCTCATGGCAAGTAGATCGCACCTTTGAGCCAAGTATGTCGACTGAGGTTCGTGAGCAACATCTTGATAAATGGCAACGTGCTGTTGCCAGATTACTAATGCAAGTATAGCTTTGATTTTTATAGAAGTTTTATCGTTGTCATAGGTTTATAATTACTCAAAATATGAGTTCACTGTACACAAACGTGATAAAGATACAGGCTGTAACCTAAGACAATCGCAATATGAACAGAGTTTACATAATAAGCCTATCTGTCTCTACCCATAAATTCCTATACTTCAGTTGACTCTAGCAAAGCTGCTAGGTATTAGGGCGTGTTGAACATTCGCAAATAGGCATTGCTGATCGCTAAAATTGTTCCAGACAAGGCACAAAGCGACGATAATGCAGATGCCTTAGCGAGATTTGTAACGCAGTATGGGGCAATTTTAGCATCAGACTCAACGATAAAAGCAGGGACAGGACTCTTTTTTGCCGCTTCATCGTTAAAAATAAGCGTTTAGAATGACTAAACTTATTATTTTTAACATCGAATCGTTTAAAAAATAGTCGCTGTCAGTGCCATAGTCGAATGTTCAACACGCCCAAACAAAATAATAATGTAATAAATCAATTAGGGATAATATTATGAATAACCATGACGCTATTGATCGCAGTGAAGTAAAACACATGTCAAAAGAGACAAAAGAAGATTTAAATGCTGATATGATTACTGGTGAGCCAGGCTCACATCCAGTAGGTACGGGTATTGGCGGTGTTGGTGGAGCAGCAGCAGGCGCAGCCATTGGTACCATGGCAGGTCCACTAGGTACGCTCATTGGTGGTGCAATCGGTGCAGTCGTTGGTGGCGGCGCAGGTCATGCAGCAGCTGAAGCCATTGATCCAACCCATGAGGAAGCATACTGGCGTGCAGAGTATGCCAATGCTGATTACTACAAAGAAGGCTACGAGTTTGATCGCGATCTACACCCAGCGTATGCTGTGGGTTATGCAAACCGCGCTCGATATCCAGCGGATGCCCGTTTTGAAGATCACGAAGCAGACTTAGAACGTTCATGGCATGAAGTAAAAGGCGATTCACGTTTGGCATGGGATGAGGCAAGATTGGCATCACGTGATGCATGGCACCGTGTATCATAAGGCCAATTAAACGCTACACATTTTATTGTTAAGAACGAAGTTGTTATACAATATATACTGCTAATGACCTTTATCAGCAGTATATATTGACTCAAAGCTTCCAAGGTCAAACTTTGGAAGTTTTTTTTGGCATAAAATTTGCTGTGAATCTATATATGCGAATATAAGAAAAATAATAATGACAGGGGACTTATGAATCATCCTGAGGGTAAAAAGCAGTTTTATATTGCGACGGCTAATTTATTGAATTTCGCTAATCCTAATCGAATTTATTATGACAATGCCCCAGCTTATGATAATAAGGCTTATGAGCATAAATTACTGGGATTGACAGATTTATTGACCAAAGCACATGCTGATATTTTGGCTGTCCAAGAGGTATGGGACGCTGATGCCTTAGAGGCTTTGGCTGTCTCATTAGGGTTCAAACCAGAACAAGTCATTATTCCACTTGCCAGTAATGACAGTGCCAGTCCATATACAAAAGGGCAAGGTGCCCAAAATACACCAGCGGTTGGTATTATCAGTCGTTTTGAATCACTAGAGACAACATTACTAGAAGAGATTGCACCAAAAGCTGTGATTGACATTCCAGATTTTGGGCTGCATACACGCTTTAATCGACCTCCATTAATCGTGCGTGTTGACGCATATGGTCAACCTATCACGGTTGTAACGGCTCATCTAAAAAGCAAGCGTGCGTTCTTTTTGCGTGATGACAATGGCAATCTATTAGAAGACATGGACGATCCGAATATTCGTATACGTGCCAAACTGCGGAGTCTGTGTATGCGTGCAGCAGAGGCTGCATCGATACGTATGTCCATTGTGGAGCGTTTGCATCATACACGTGAGCCGTTGATATTATTAGGTGATATGAATGATGTTACCAGTAGCGTGACCACGCAATTGATGACGGAAACGGGGGAGGTCAACTATGATAAGAGTATGCGTGATGTGGCACTTTTTGACGCTGCCCGTATCCAGGCTCGTTATGGTTGGATGAAAGACATGGCATACACACATATTCACCAAGGTATGCCAGAAGTGATTGATCAATTATTTGTTTCAGAAGAATTTTTACCTGATAGTAAGTTTTCGCTCGGTCAGGTCGAAAGAGTTGATTATTTCAATGATCATCTTAAGTGGGATTATGTAGATAGAGTAACAGATCATGGTATCATAAGAGCGAAAATTAGGCTTAATGATTAACCTCATAAAATTAGACAGTTAAGGCTAATAGAGTGTTAATCGATATATTAACTTTTAACCCATTCACGTCCCTTGCTTCATAGTGTATAAGCATTTATGATGCACCCTCGTTGAATATAGTAGCGATAACGTTGGCTCTACATTTGAGCCACTCGTTGATTCTCCAGTGATTTAGGACGAATGCTACTCAATGAAGATTGTATTTATGAAATAGGACGTAACATTAAGAGATTTACAATGAGTGATAACAAAGACGAAAAAATTGAAGATGTGTTAGTAGATTCGGAGTTGGCAAAAAAGCTTGTACCCAACAAGTTTAAATTTACTAGCCAACAGGGTCGCGCACGTCGTCAAAAACTTTTGGCTGGTGCCAAGAAATTGAGTGAAACACAAGCTATTAATGATATTACTCTAGCAGCTGTGTGTGAAGAAGCAGGCATACCAAGAGCTTCTGCTTATCACTTCTTCCCTAATATTGAGGCAATATTTCTAGCGTTGCGTTTTTTGAATGCTATCGAGATATTAGAGATGGTAGAAACCGTTGATATCGGCAATTACGACAGATGGCAAGGGTATCTAACCGCGCTTATCGATCAGTGCGTAATGATATTTCACAATGATGAGACCAAAGCCAAGCTTATCTACGACACCAATACGCCTGATTTTGAAGGGGATGAGTTCGGTGAAGACATGGATCATCAAATCGTTGATTTGGTATATAAGCGTTTATCAGAGCGTTATGAGATGCCAAACTTTGAAGATATCCAAAACACATTACTGATCGCTTATAGCATCGTTAATGCGATATTTACCTTGTCTTATCGTCGCTACCAGACCATTACGGATGACTATATTCAAGAAGCAAATACTGCATTTATCGCGTATTTACGTTGTTATCTGCCAGAGAAATTACCGCGCAAAAACCGTTAATGTATTTTTGAAAACCAAAAAAAGCCGACATATTTGTCGGCTTTTTTTTGGTTCTAATGTTGGCTAAAGCTCTGTGAGCGCCGGTTATGATTGATCGTTTAGGGTCTGGGTGTTAATACTTGTCCGCGGCAGACATCGTCACTGGCGTCTAGAGATGCATACTGGTTGTAGTAGTTGACGATAGATTGTTCTAAAGCCCCATTGGTCTGCGCATCATGGGCATTAATATAGGCTTCACGTGCTTGCTCAAGCCAGCGATCAGCCATACGAAAATGCATACCTGACTCGCGCCAACCTCGCTCGCATTGGTTGGTGGCAGCCCAAATTAACGCCACTTCACTAAATGCTATTTCACGTGGGGCTGACTCTATACCATTCGTGTCTTTGAGCGCACTGAGCGTTGCCCATAGGTCAGGTCGCATGAGAGCAGAGGTGGTTGGGATATCTTGCTGTAACCCTATGTTTTGTATTGTATCGTGCTTTAGGGCTTGCCATATCGACTCTGCCATTTCTGCCGCTAATAGGCCAGCAGGCGATCGGCTATTCATACTGTCCTGATGGATCGCGTAGTTGAGCCATGCTTGTGCTTTATAAGCAAAATATTGCTGACGTGCTGTTTTATCCCGTTGCTGATAAGGCTGTAATTGCTTTACCATACAATTGAGCACACGCTGCTGTCTGCTTTGGTATCTATAAGAAGAGGGCTGAGTGTCGATGTCAGCGCGGCAATCTACATCGCTGCTCACCTGACTAAGTTGAGCGGTATTTACAGCGATATTATCCTGCGCCAAAGCGAGCGGCACTATGCTCAGTAGTAACAGTGCTGTAAGCGTAGAGCGCACTGAATCTTTACACGCAATGGTTTTAATGACAGCGTTAGACATGATACAAACCTTATATGAAGGTAATGAGGACGAGTATTTACCATTATCGAGGCGACACTTACCGTTGATGTTCTAGTACATCATCAGATAACTGTTATGACACCACCATCAATCCGTATTTGCTAGATAATCAGTTTAAAAGGTAGCGTCATTAACTTGAGCAGATGCGCTATTTAGACGTTTGTTCTTACGTGGATCTTCACGCTTGAATAGATCCTCATCAAACTTAAAGCGCAGTCTAAAATAAGCCCCTTCTTGAGTACTATCATCATAAGCAATGTCTTCATCCACAAAGCCCATAAAGTTATAGCCAAGCGACAACCAAAGGTTAGTCATTGGGCTATAGCCAACTTCTGCGCCAAGTATGTAGGACATGTCATCGGCTTGCTCATTCCAGTAAGTGCCGGCCTGTAGGCCAATATCCCAGCGCTCAGTTAAGTCGTATAGACCTCGACCATATAGAGCATGGGCAGTGTTATCGCTACTGATGCCATCAGCACTAAATTTAGTATATTTACCGGCATAACGACCAGACAAGGTAAGCGGGCGAGTTGGGTGATAGTTACCATTCCATGACCAGATAATCGCATCTTTTTGATACGTATCGTTGCTAATATTATTATCGTCTAAACGATATTCAAGTTTGGCGAGCATATCGAGCTGATTACTATCATAGTCACGATAAGCTGCGCCTAACTGGAAACGATTGATAGTACGATCACCATCATCATAATCTACTTGTGAGTAGATGTCTTTAGCAAGCAAAGTTATCTCATCAGTGTAGCGGTAAGCAATACCAGCGCTACCGAGTAGCGTATCGCTAGTCTCGCCCCAACGTTTCTCTAAGCGACCTGAGGCCTTGTAGTTCTCTTGTGCTAAATATTCAACTCCAACACCAGCTGCAGTCGCTGTATTGTTCTCTTCGCCTTCTAAAGACTCAACACGCTCAAATAAGGTGTTTACAGTCAGTCCTTGCTGAATATACCATTTGTTTTTGAGGCCAATAGCCGCTTCAGCTTCACGAGCACTGATCGCATCGCGCATACGGTATTCGCTATAGACCTTACCATCTTTCATGTAGTTGGCGTCAAGCCCGATGACGGTGCGTTGACGCTCTTCGGTATCATCAAGGCCGTAGCTGCCAGATAGGCTATTGATTAGATCATGACGAGCATATAAACGGCCCAAATTACCAAGCGGCGTCTCACCACCGATAGAAGTAGCATTGCGCTCGCTGTTATCGATATCTTGCTCATATTCTGCAAATACTAGCGAGTTATTAAGCTTCGGTAGACGCGCGGTAATACGGGCGCGCGCTGTCGTACCTTCAATATCTTTATCAGCATTATTGACACTGCTAAGTGCGGATTGGTTAACGATATCATCATCGAACAGGGTATCGTCAGACGGGTCAATGGTATCGGTCGCGTCTTGAATATTGCGCGAGGCGGCTGTCGCGTCTTGTTTATAGTAACGGACACCAATCTCGCCGACGACATTAGCGCTCAGGCGCTGCTCGATACTGGCGAGCACTCCTTGACGGCTCGCTTCGGTAGTATGGTCTTTAGTGCGCACGCCTTCTAGTTTAAGCGCGGTCTTTTTGTCATTGATGAGATGCGCGACCTCAAAGCCAGACTCTTGACGACCAGCAGTCTGCGTAGAAGCACCAGTGACAAAGCCTTCGTCTGTATCATTATAATACGCTTTGGCGCGAGTGTTTTTCTTGTCATCATAATCCAGCTCTACGCGTAGCGCATCGCCGTCAGCGTCTTGAATATCTAGTTCTTCAGCATTGATCTGATTGCTAGGCTGGAAGTTTGGATTGTCAGCCTTATTCATTGCATATTCAGCGACCAGCTTTAGCTTGTCATTCATCTTGATAACGGTATTAACACTAGCAAGCTGTTCTTTATTAAGCGGATCATCACTGTTGACATAGCTGCCGCCGATAGCGACTTTATCCGTGAGCTGATGCTTAACGGCTACGCCGCCAACCAAATAATCGTCACCACCTTCGTCGACTTCTACCGTGACGCGTAAATAGATAGGATTACCCGCTAAGTCTTGGCTAGCGATAGGCGAATTCAAAAATAAGCTGCGGCTGATTGGGTCAATCTCATAATCCGCAAAACGCGTGAGGGTCTCACGGTT
The DNA here is from genome assembly GCF_030454045.1 of Psychrobacter sp. Taxonomy (GTDB): domain Bacteria; phylum Pseudomonadota; class Gammaproteobacteria; order Pseudomonadales; family Moraxellaceae; genus Psychrobacter. The sequence goes on from NZ_JAKDJE010000018.1 coordinate 37,160, forward strand.
GACGATTAAGCCAGGATTATTACGGTCGCGAGTGATCACTTCGATAGTTTCCGAGTTCTCTAACACGGCATCGAAGTCTTCAGCTAATGGGTAGGGACCTGAGATACCTAAACCGCGAGTTTCATTAACGCGCTGTGACGTGCTGGTCTCAGCGGCAAAGGCAGTCACACGCGTATTATCATCTTCATACTGGGCTTTCAGGCCCGTCAAAGTACGGTTGTATTGACCAAGCTTGATGCCTTCATCATTATCGATTTGAGTTTTTAGATCGCCGTACATGGCGAACGAGCGGCCTTTATCAACGCGCACATAGAGCTTGCTGGTTGACTGCGCGTCAAAACCTTTGGCTGAAGAGTCGCCGTAGACCGGATAGTACTCACCAGGCTCGATATCACGGAAAAGTCGCTCGCCTTTTTTATCGCTGTCATAAGCGAGCGTTAATAGATAATCACCGCGGACTTTGCCTTTTAGGAACATAGCGGCGCGGCCTGAAGCGGCATAATCGTCATTACCTGATATCTCATGCAGCTCTTCTTCAAAAGCACCTTGAGCGTCAGTGATTTGACCGCCATCAAAGTCTTTGAGCGAGATCGCACCTTCGACAATACCGACCGCGATCAGCGGACGTAGCTGCGCGGTAAACTGTAGCGGAATCACTTGTTTTCTGCTACCGGTATCGATGACCAGCTCGCCTTTACCCGGTACGCTTGGCGCGGTGACGGGTATCAGTAGCTCACCACCATTGACGGTAATCTGGGTGCCTGCCGCTTCTTTACTACTGTCTTTTAGGTTGATACTGCCGATATTGGTATCGATAGTAATCGGCGTAGAAGCGACATAAGGACGACCATCACGATCCTTTAGGCTGATGACGATTTGATATTCACTCATGCCATCGGCTGGGACTAAGCTATCTTGAGTACGATAGTCAATCGCTTGCAAGCTATCGGGCGTCAAGACGTTGATCGTCTGCTCAGAGATGACTTTGCCATTGACGTCAGTTGCCACGCCGCGCAAGGTGTTGCTGCCGCGCTTCAAATCAACCGCGTAATAGTCAAAAGCGGTTACTTTTTGCTTTTCTTGCTCGGCGGTTTTACCGATTTGCTGCTCTGATACGGCTTTGCCATTGGCATAAAGGGTAAAGCTGCTACCTAGTGGCGCTTGTACTTGTACCATTTGCTTATAGCTGTTGAGCTGCTGGCCTTCGCTTAGATTAATAAAGGCAACATCGTTATTAGCAACTTCTTTTAGAAACTCTTCGAGAACTTTTTCTTTCGGTTGAGTGATAGTATTGACTTTTAGGTCCATACGTTCTTTAGCTGGACTAACCATCTCATTGACGATAGCTGAATCACATTGGATACCTTGATCTAGCGCATCGTTAGACTTACAGCCGCTGGCATCGACATTATCATCGTAATCGCGATCGTAGATAGGCTCTAGATCTAGCTTGCTCTTAATCGCTTGCTCAAGCGCGTTATTTTTAGCGCTGATAGACTTACTACGAGCGATGAGCTCTTCGTTTAGACGCTCAGTGCTATCACCCATACCGCCGACGATACCGAAATCGGCACGGTGCAGCTCACCATATTTCAAATCGACGAAACGGCTACCGGCATCGCCAGTATTACGGTTGCTTTGAATCACTAGTTCTGTAGCGTTTGGAATAGTGGTGCGATCGACTTTTAACACGTGCGTTTTGGCGCTAACGCCGTAGAAGTTATACTTACCTTCAGGGTCGGTAACGATAAAGTTGCCGTTTTCCATATAGATACGTACGCCTGCCACGCCAAGCTCGCCATCTTCTTTTTGCTGGATGCCATCGCGGTTGATATCATGATAGACCTTACCGATGATGATGCCGTCCGTATTCATGACACCGCGGCTGACCTCGATAGGCCACTGTGCCTCTATTGAAGTCAGTACTGATCCACCAGTTTCAGAGTCGCGACCCTGTGCGATGGCGCGGTTAATACCGTCGCCACCTAAGGCAGAAGAGCCAATCAAGACACGATAGGTGACTGTTTTGCTTTCATTAACTGCCAGATCACCCAAACCTAAGATTTGATACTTGCCTTCTACTGTGAAGTCGTCTGTTTTAGCGTTATCAACACGCAAGCTACCAGCCACATAGTCAAAGCCACGTGGCATCGCGTCTTTTAACTCAACATTATAGGCAGTAGATTTGCCATCATTCTTGATATTAATCGTATAGTTGACATAGTCGCCTAGCTCAGCAGTTTTCACATCACCTTCTTTGGTGACCTGTAGCGTAGGGGAGGTATCGTTTATGACGATGGTTGTGCTGAGATCTCGGTCAATTTTATTGAGATCAGACGCGCTAGGTTGCTCATCCAATCCGACAGAGGGGGCAATACAGGCGTCTAGGGTAGCCGTCAGCGTGTCGCCTTCTAGTGTCTGAATAATGGCATCGTTAATTGCATTTGCATTATTTTGCGTAGGGGCGTCTAAGCGATATTTACCCGTGTTCACACCGGTTTCGATAGCTTTTAGTGAATAAGTGTCACCAGTTCCAACTGGTGGATTGGCTGACTTGATGGTGACCCATACTTGGTCTTTCTCATCGCTTTGCAGGTTGCATTGTGCAAAGCTGGTTTCGAGATAGACGTTTTTGCCAATTTGTGAAGAGGTTGGCTCACTATCGAAAGCTTCGTTTTTGAAACCGATATCTGGTTTGACAATGACCAAGCTGTCAGTGGCTATGACTTCTTTTAGTGATGGATCCTCGGTGACCACAGCACCAAGCTGAATCTCGGCAGTATTACCGTCCTGAGCGTTGGCGTCAGACAGTGCTTGGACAATGAGCTGAATGCTCTCACTCTGTCCTAGCTTGATTTGGGTACTTAAGTTATCAAGTAACAGCTGCTGATCATCACCATCGACGATGCCGTTATTATTTAGGTCTTGATAGATTTTGATATTGGACAATGTGTCAGGCACGGTCAAAGTCAAATCGACAGTCTGATCGCTATAACTGGTGTTTTTTAGGACATTGATCCAGTTTACGGTGGTACTAGGCTCTACCGTTTGAGTGGCAGGCTGAGTCAGTTCGATACCATATTCGGGTAGTGCAGATGCTTTGACACGAACTTTATTAGAGTCAGACTGTAGAGTAACGTCTGATTGGTCATTGACGGTGTAGCTGGCATTTGCAACGTTATCAATCAGCTGTAGCACTGATTGAGAGGCTGCTTGTGCAGTATTCGATTGCATAAGCAACATCGCTAATGTCAACGCAGATACCTTGGCGGTACGCGATGATGTGTGTGTAAGCGCTGTCTGTATACGAGTAGTCATATATGTTACTTATCCAATAAAACAAAAATGCAAAAAGGGTGCAGCTATCCATCAAGCGATTATAAATAAAGCTTGAAGGCGTCTATAAGTACCGATGGATACTTATAGACGTTGAAAGTAAAGTGATATCAATTAAACTATTAACTTATGGTGTTGTCGTTGCATTACCCTCTTGAGTAATCTTTGCAGAGAACTTAACGGTTGCGACACTCTGAGGTGCTAAGGTTGTAAATTTTCCTATAACTTTAGAAGCAGTCGTCTCGGAAGTATTTGATCCTTGTGAAGGAGCAGCAGCAACATTGTCTTGGTAAGTAACATTAGTATTTAAATCATCCGATAAAATTAAACCTGTTACGTTTACACCACTATCAGCACTAAAGGTGTTGGTTGCTTCTAACTTATAAAATATGCATTGACCAGGAGCACCTTTTGTTTCAGCCTTTTTCCAATCACCATCTGCAATAGCAGTTACTGCCGTACCACATTCAGCAACCGCTTGATATTTTGATAAACTAACACCGCGCATAGTTGTAGTAGAGTTGGTAGGAATAGTCGTTGGAGCAGGTGTTCCATTTACTGTTGTTTGCGGTAAAATGGCAATAATCATTTTTTCAGTTTTATTAATATCATCCTTGCCATCAGTAATGCTTGTACCCTTGGTACTAACTTCTACTTTAATATTTACAGACTCATCAGGTGCTAAACCACCTTTAACTGCATCATTTAGATCATAGTTACCAGTAGTGTCATCTGCTTTTAATAAAGTATCACCAGCGTCATAAACACCATCACCATTAACATCTACAAAGACGCGATCAATGGTAACCGCAGGGTTATCAGTCTCTGGTGCAACGGTGAAGTAAACCTCATCAGGAGCATCAGCTTCTGTGATATCAGTGCCTTTGTTGGTGATAACATAGTCATAGATATTTCCTTCACTTTTCAGAGCTACTTCTTTGTTTGTACCTTCAGAAATAGTGATGTCACGTTTCTGGGCTGAAGGGCTAACTGTGGCATTAGTGTTGTCATCTTTACCATGTTTATCAGGATTATTCGGATCTTCGAATGTGTTTTCTGTTGTATTTGGATCAGTGTCATCGCCAGAGCTATCAGTAATATCGATCGTGCCATCACCATCTACATCGTCTGTAACAACAGCAAAGTTAACAAAGTTGCTAGTATCTTTCCATGCTCCTGCCTCATCTTGAGTTAAGCTAGCATCTGCTTTGGCACGGAAAGTAATGGTGGTAGTGGCACCAATCTCGATATCTTGCCCTTCCACTGTGATGGTTTTGCCGTCAGTTGAAACAATACCAGTTGAGGCAGTTCCATTAACTTTAGGAGCTACATAGTTAGCTTCACTAGGTAATATCGCGATTAAGCCTGCAGGCAGTGCGTCAACAATAGTGACATCCGTGCCTTTAGCGGTACCATCATTTTTAACTGTGATGGTGTAGTCTGCCCAAGCATTTTCATTTTTAAAGTCTAGGTTTTTGTCACCAAGATTAGTAGTTGCAGATTTCGTAATAGCATAAGTAGGTGTTTTGACAATGGCATTGTCAGTGTTTAGAGCAGTAGACGGTTGCTCTGCACCATCTAGATAAGTACTGTCTGCTGTAACAGTAAGGGCACCGTTTTGACCAATATAACGTTCGCCATTAGCTTTTGCATTAATGGTAATGTCAGCATATTGACCGGCTTCAAGCGTGATCGTGTCGCCACTGCTTATCTTGACAGGGCTACCTATATCAGCTCCTGCAGCATTTTTTACTTGATAGGTAATAATATCTGCTTCAGTGATATTATAGTCGAAACCTTTTACACCCTCATCTACGTTATCTAACGTAATCGTATAAGTGTCTTTTACGTTACCTGTGTTTTCTAGTTTGTGAGTAAACTCATTTGGAACTGCATTCTCTGTGGGTAAAATGTCACGGTTTTCGTTAAGGTCATCATTTTGTGTGGCGTCGTTAGATGTGGCGATAAGAGAAAACCACGCACTTTCAGTGACGTTGACAGTAACGGTATTAGATTTAGCTTCTTGTTCAGTATTGTTTCCAGTTACTTTATATTTTGCTGTTGCAACGTTACTAACGGCAAACACGTCAGCATTTTCATATCCATCTGCGCTTGGGCTTGCAGCCATAGCGCTAGTCGAGATGCCCAGCGCAGCAGCAACGCCGACAGCAAGCAAAGTATGGTTGAATAAATTTGGTTTCATAAAGAATCCTAAAAGGTTAAAGCAAAGTATTGCAGGTTAAAGTGAAAGTTCTAAATAGCGAATAAACAAAATGATTATTTATTCATTTAAAAGGAGATTTGATTGGTAATAATTAATTGACAATAGTATTGAGCGAGACATCAGCAGATTTTTTTGCTGGTAATAGCTTAATGTTCCAGCGTAATGCACGATATTCAGACAGTGGGATTTTGACTAGCTTGCCATTGACTTTGCGCATCAAGGGCATGTCAGCATAGTTTTTGCCATCGGTGCTAGCTTGGGCACTGGCTGGATAAGCCTCACCAGTGAAGGTCATATTGGCTGGGACAGGTAGCGTCACTGCCAAGTCGCTGATGTCTTTGTTAATTGTGTTGGTATAAGTGGCCTTATACTGAACGACAGTACCTGCAGCGGCATTTCTGACAGGCAAGTAAACTGTTTTGCCTTCGGCATCTTTCGCTACTTTATTGGCAGTCAGCTCCATAGATAGCGCGTCTTCTGCATAGGCTGCGCTCAGTGCGGCAGTCGATACCACACCAGCGATTAAGATACTACGTAAATAATTGAAACCTTTCATTGGGTATTCCTTTCTAAAATCACGACTATCAATGCAACCTTTACTTTACAGCTCATAGTATGACTTGATTAAGTAAATACGCTATAAATCACTATAATGAGTAGCTACGCTGATAGGAACGAGAAAATGTTCTCAAAGGTATTATTACAAAGCCTTTACAAACATTCATTATAAAAACGATGAGCGGTACTATTTAACCTCCCTATGGTAAGGGTATTATCAAAATACAACTGTTAATGTAAACCTCGCCAGTTGCCTTACAGTCGTCATTACCATCATTGGTATTATCTATCCTTTTATACCTTGTTTTAGTGTTATGCCACTAATAAATAAGCAAAAATCATGCCACTTAATTACCATATTTAGTATTGAAATATAAAGTTGCTTTTGACGGTATCGTGGTAGTAGCAGTATTGGTTAATTTGAATGGCTCGGTGATAATCACGCCATTGTCACCTATATTCACTAGACCACTATTTAGGTCCTTAGTCGTGCGTAAACTTGCAGCGATTCCTGAAGAGTTTGGTAAATGAAAGACTGATTCAACAGGTGTTTTTTGTAAAATGTCAGTAATACGTATATCAGTTAAGGTTATATGACCATGATTATAAGCTTCGATCTTGTAGGCGATACACTGACCAGGATCGACTTTTTCATCTTGTCTAGGGGCATTGATGCTAAATCCATTTAGAGGTGAGTCTTTATCGAGAATGTTGTTGTAATTGAGGTTAGTATCACACTGATGTACGTATTGATATTTTTTCAGTACTAACGCAGTTTGCTCTGCAATTACCTCGCCAAAGTTGTTATCTTCATAGAGATACACAGAGTTGTTAATGGGCACTTCTAGCCTATTAGGCGTTGTATCAACGCTGTAACTCCAAGGATCTGGCTCTTCCTGAATCAAGCAAATCTGGCTCTTACCTGCTACCGCACTGGCAGGTACCGTAAAGCTGTAACTCCCAGTATCCGACACATTTTGATGCGTTGTACCGGTTATGTCTGTGCTATTACAATCTGTTAGTTTCACTTTCAAATTATTAAGAGCACTGCCATCAATACCCGATTCACCATTATCAAACACGCCATTAAAGTATTTATATGTATTAATAAAGCTGTTGGTAAGATCGTTTTTAGGGCTACCGCTTAACCCGCCGTTATCGTTGAAGACGATGCCTGAGAATGTATACTGAGACGGTGTGTTAGTAACGTTACAAGTGATTTCATCACCGTAGCTTACATTATTTATCGCAAACGTGCGCCGCGTACCATCAGCATTCACTGGCATCTCACCACTACTAAAGACTACATCAGTGCCAGTGGTTGCGTTTGAACAGGTATAAGTGGTTTGGTAGTCAAGTAGATTACCATTGATGATTTGCTCAGAGACCGTATAGTTAACTCCTTCGGTCAGGGTAGTGACTGTGGTTGTGTTGTCAGTGACTACATCATTAGATCCAGTCGTTGTAAAAGCTTCTACAAAGTCATTATTATCCGTGCGCCGCAGTTCGATACGGAACTGATCATCACCGTCTACGCGGCTACCATCCAATAGTTTGTTCACGATAATCTTCGGTGGTGCAAGGCAGAAATAAAAGTCAGAATAACCAGTTGCATGAACGCCACTAGTTTCGCGTTTTTCATTACTATGTGCCAAATTCAAAGCCTTATTTGCAATCTGATAGCCCCAAGTAGCATCTATAGTACACTGACCAGTACTACAGTTCTCGCCCTCTTTAGCAGTTACAATATTTCGCTGCGGGTTGATATTGTGAAAAATGCTATTAAAAGTTAAGCGACCATTATTAGCTGAAACGTCAACCTGTTCAATATATGGAGCTCTGTCTTCATAACGTGGAAAAAAAATTCCTCCAACTCTTACGCGAACCGTAGTCGAATCTAAATCTTGTATCTTATAGCCTACCTTACTAACTGGCCGATTGATACTAACGTCTAACGTATGATCGGTCTGAACTTGTGTGGAGTTATGCACTAAATTAATAGCATTAGAACTAACGCCATTATTAGAGCCATAAAACGGCACTGTACCATCCCTATTATTTGCATCTATTAAAAGTGGGAAATTGATAGTAAATGTTTTATTACCTGAGCTTTCATTAAAGATAAAGGTACGTGACCGTTCTCCATTTACCCAAGATGATAAACTTGGAGCTGTACTAGCAGTATTTGCGATAGTATATTTTTTATGACCTATAGGGCAGCTAGCAGCATCGAAGTTATCAGGCGTAGCAAAAGGATTAGCCAAAGCCTGCCTACTAAACATAAAAAACAGTAATACCCCTACCATAACCAACATTTGTTGCAAGTACCTACTATAGAAAGAATTATCGAGAGTTGCTAAAAATTTATGAGACTGACGCATTTTGTCACCTTTAATATAATTATTTATTCGATATCTGTGGCGTAGGTAATACATTTCTTACTGATTTATTGCTAATGAATGCCATAATTTTAGCTATATTTATGCAGCTTGTTAAACTTTTCGATGAACGGTAGTTATCATAGGATAGAAGGTTGTTTTAATAAACTTATGTTTATTAAATAACTTATTACATCTATTCGATAAAAGAGGTGTTTTCCATACCTTTTTGATAAACGGTTAAAAAACCGATATAGCGCGCATACAACTATCACTGACTATAGATACGGCAATAAGTATGCCAAAGCAATCTCTAAATCTTAATATAGTCAGCTCAAAATAAAATTGTTATGGTTAGGGCAAACATCATAAAACA
>NZ_JAKDJE010000019.1 GCF_030454045.1 Psychrobacter sp.
ATGACTAAACTTATCATTTTTAACACCGAATCGCCTAAAAAATAGTCGCTGTCAGTGCCATGGTCGAATGTTCAACACGCCCTAGTCCAGTATAAAGCGTTAGTCATTTCTTGCTCTAAATTCGGTATGGCATGATTTACAGCTTGCACCCACTTCACCAAAGGCAGGCTGAACGTCTTCGACACTAGTGGCAGTCTGCGCAGCGGCATTTAGCTCTGCGGTGACTCTTTGAAAGTTATCTGCTTCGGCACTGAAACCATCAGCATTTGACCATACGGCTTCAGTCGCGTTGCCCATGGCTTCTTGGTTTTCAAAGTGACTCCAAGGGTTTGCCGCATCTTCTGCCAAGAATGATGCCTGCTCTTTGAAAACTGCCGCATCAAAGGTATCAGGGGCTTTGACCATATCACCCATGACGCCCATCGCATCGCCCCAGCTTTTCATGCTGTCTTGGCGCGCTTTGATATCAGGGTCGTCGGCTGGACCACTACAAGCGCTCATGCCGAGCGCTGCTGCCAGCAGGGCAGCACCAAAAACAGATTTCAAAGATTTTGTGGTACAAAGCTGTGCCATATGACTTACTCCTTTAAACGTGGCTAATAGTAGGCATCGCTATCACGCTTGCCTTACCTCAAATATTATTATAAAAATATTTCTTAAGATTCTTTTGCGCACAGTGGCTGCTAAAGAGTCTCTACTATTGTAGCGTTTATCGGCAGAATGGGAGCAATATAATGTTATGTCCTCGTAATCATTCAGGTAATTAAAAAGAGCTTATAGTGTCAGTAACACGATTATTGTTCATTTTATTCAAATGTCTTATCAGTAATGTCATATCAATGCAGTGAAATTCAGTATCAGTCATGATATGAATGCGAAAAGGCCAGCGATAATCGCTGACCTACACTCTCAAACCTAACATTCTTGAGCTTTAAAAAGCTTAGAGAGCCAACCAATCACGCGGCTTGAGATAATAATCAGTTAACTCAAATTCAGGCGTGCCCTCAGCCGGCTCAAACCGATAATGCCAGCTGGCAAGAGGTGGCATACTGACTAAGATCGACTCAATACGGCCGTTACTTTGTAGACCAAATAATGTGCCACGATCGTAGACCAGATTGTACTCTACATAACGGCCACGGCGATAGAGCTGGAACTCACGCTGTGCTTCGGTATAAGGCATATCTTTACGCTGCTCAAAAATCGGCAGAATACCATCAAGGTAACCATTGCCAACGGCTTTCATAAAGTCAAAACATGTCTCAAAATCCCAACCGCGACTCTCCGTACTGACATCATCATAAAACAAACCGCCGATGCCCCGCTGCTCATCGCGATGGCGCAGATGAAAATACTCATCGCACCACTGTTTAAAGTCAGCATAAATATGGTCACCGAAAGGCGCGCACAAATCGTGGCAAACCTGATGCCAGTGTACACAATCGGCGAGCACTGGGTAGAAAGGCGTCAAATCAAAGCCGCCGCCAAACCACCAAATAGGCGCTTCGCCTTCTGCCTCTGCTACGAACAAACGTACGTTGGCGTGGCTGGTCGGCACGTTAGGGTTTTTGGGGTGTACCACTAAGGACACGCCCATGGCTTGCGCTTTGCGACCAGCGATATTGGGGTGGCGTGCAGTGGCAGAAGCAGGCAAATTGTGGACATGGATATGACTGAACATCACGCCTGCTTTTTCGATGACCGTGCCATCTGTCAATACGCACGAACGACCGCCGCCGCCCTCTTTGCGCTCCCAATCGTCAGGGACGAAAGTTGCATTGCCGCCGCCATCGCGTTCTTGTGCTTCTAAGGCGTTGCAGATACGAGCCTGCAGGTCCACCAAGAACGCCCGCACACGTAGGATGTCTTGATTGGTTGGCGTAGTCTCTGACGCTACGGTTGATAGGTCTGCTTGGTTATCTATATTTGAAATACTCATAAGACATCTATTTATTTAGGTGTATGGCTGTATTAAAATCTTTATCGAGCATGTGCCCCATACGATCGCGTTTGGTCGCTAGGTACTCAGCATTCATATCGTTGACCCCTACCAATAAAGGCACCCGTTCAACAACGTCAATACCATGCTCAGTCAAATAAGCGACTTTGTCTGGATTATTGGTAATAAGTCGTACCGCGTCAACACCGATATGGGCGAGCATGGGGCCGCACATATCATATATCCGTGCATCAGCAGGTAAACCTAGCATAAGATTTGCGTCCAGCGTATCGTGTCCCTGATCTTGGAGCGCATAAGCGCGAATCTTGTTGGTCAGACCGATACCGCGACCTTCTTGACGCAAATACAAAATCGCACCGCATCCTGCCTCTTGGATGGCTTGCATGGCAGTATTGAGCTGTGGTCCGCAGTCACACTTCAATGAGCTAAACGCATCGCCTGTTAGGCACTCAGAATGAATCCGAACCAGCGGAATGGGTCTTTGCGACGACGTGTCATCTGAGCTAGGTGCTGTCGTTTGATCGACCACAGGCAGACCAACGGTCAGCATCACATGCTCTTGACCTTCATCGTTTTCAAAGATATGAATATCAAACTCGCCATGACGAGTGGGTAGTTTGGCACTAGTGATAAGTTGATATGACATTACTGTCCTGCATAAGCCTATAATCGTGGCGGTGAAAGGGAGGCTATCTCTGTGTTGAAAAAGCGGCGACATCCTAGCCTCAATAAAAAGGCTAAGATGATAGCAGTTTCATAAAGAGCGTGTGCTTAGCGTGTGCTTATTGTATTTATTATAAAAACACACAAAGTTCACAGACGACGCACGATGATTAAAGCGACGATTAAAAAAAAATGCTATTATGCCATACTATTTTGATGGATACAGTGACAAGTCTTTATCCTTACATTACTATGTCGTCACTAACATTCCATATCGATATAAAATAATAGGGCATAATACCAGGCTTTGGTATCTTTGCATCCTGCATGGAAGCATGGTCTACTATGATGAACGTGCTTAGGATAAATAGTAAAACGATAGAAATGCAACAGTTGCATGAATAATTATATGGTCGATTACATCAATAATGATGTAGATATTATTGACGTCTCTTAGTGATAGCCAAAGCTATATCAAAGGCACGTCTTGTCAGTAGATTGGTAGGTATCGTACGGTTTATGCAGCAGTCACCTCATTCCCCAAAGTCTCAGTCCTTATCTGCATCAGCACCTGGCTCTGCTGCTCAGCTATCAAGCTTACAGCAGACCTATACCGTGATTCCACGCGTGCGTCCGCATACGCCACTGCTTGATGCAATCAATACCCCCTCTGATATGAACGCGCTATCAACCGCGCAGCTGATTACATTGGCTGATGAGCTTCGCCTTTTTTTGCTGTATTCAGCAGGACAAAGCGGTGGGCATTTTGGTGCCAATTTGGGCGTGATTGAGCTGACGATTGTATTGCATTATCTATTTGATGCTCCGCAGGATCAGATAGTGTGGGACGTAGGCCACCAAGCTTACGCGCACAAAGTCCTGACAGGTCGCCGTGAGCAGCTGGCCTCGATCAGATCGAAAGATGGTTTGACCGCATTCCCAGAGCGTGCAGAATCTGTCTATGATACTTTTGGTGTGGGACACTCATCGACCTCGATCTCAGCGGGCCTAGGCATGAGCTTAGCGTTACGCTATCAAGGCTACGCGCAGACCGTTGCCTGTATCATTGGTGACGGGGCGATGACTGGCGGTATGGCTTTTGAGGCGATGAACGACGCGGTACAGCAAGATGCTGATCTGCTTGTCATTTTAAATGACAATGATATGTCCATCTCTTGCGCTATCGGTGGCTTTTCGCGTCACTTGGCAATGCTTTGGGAATCGGGCTATCAGGTCGACATCTCTGAGTCAGGCAAGCCGGTACTTTGTCAGCGTCCTGATATGCAAGGCTTTGATCGCCGCAAACGTCACAAAGCAATGCGTGATGTACCGCAGCTAGAGGACAATTTATTTAAGGCGATTGGCTTTACTTATTTTGGGCCGTTTGACGGTCATGATGTCCCTGAGCTCTTGCGTGTCTTGTCATTAGCAAAGCAGCTCAAAGGCCCTGTTTTGGTCCATATTTATACGACAAAGGGCAAAGGTTTTGCGCCAGCAGAGCTAGACCCAGTTGGTTATCATGCGATTAGCAAGCTACCAGCAGAACGTGAGAATGACTCTCAAAGCAAATCCACAGAACAACCCAAACAAAATATACCGCCTGCGCTGAAGTACTCGCAAGTATTTGGTCAGTTCTTATGCGACAAAGCTGCCACAGATGATAAGTTACTGGCTATCACACCTGCGATGGAAGAAGGCTCGGGCATGATCGACTTTGCTCGTCATTTTCCAGAGCGGTTTTTTGATGTGGCTATTGCCGAGCAGCATGCCGTCACTTTGGCTGCGGGTATGGCAACTCAAGGCGTCAAACCTATCGTTGCGATTTATTCGACATTTTTGCAGCGAGGTTATGATCAACTGATTCATGATGTGGCATTACAAAACCTCGATGTGATGTTTGCGATTGACCGTGCAGGCCTCGTTGGTGAAGATGGTGCCACACATGCAGGCGTGTTTGATTTTAGCTTCTTACGCTGCATTCCCAACATGGTGATTGCTGCGCCAAAAGATGAAAACGAATGCTACCATCTGCTCAATACTTGCTATGAGTATCAAGGTTGTACGGCGGTGCGTTATCCGCGTGGTACCGGTACAGGCGCCGCTATCGAGCAGCCAGCACAGACTTATAAAATCGGTGAAGCCGTTATTGAGTCAGTATTGGGCAGCAATGATGCGCCTTATAAGCTAGCGATATTGGCTTTTGGTACAATGGTAGCGACAGCGCAGGACGCCGCAGAGCATATAATCAACGATATAACGCTAGCGTGTCAGGTGCATGTGGTCAATATGCGCTGGGTCAAGCCTCTAGATACAGAGATGCTGGATACGTTGCTTGCACAGGGCATGACTCATATTGCAACTTTAGAAGAGCATATGGTTATGGGCGGCGCTGGTAGTGCGGTCAATGAGTATTTGCTCAATGAATCAGCCGCTTTTAAGCGTTATCGTCCGATCATTAGTAACATCGGTATTCCTGATCGCTTTATCGCGCACGGAACGCAAGCTGAGCAGTGGGCGGATTGTGGTTTGGATGTGACAGGGGTGATCAAGCAACTCAAGCAACTGTTGTCATCGGTTTGATTTTTAGATTGACAAGATTGGTTAAAAATTATTGTTTTAAAAGCTATTACTGTAAACAGATATGAGCTCCCTAATTTGAGCAAACGCCTACTAGCCGTAGGTGCCAACTTTTTTACAACTTGCGCAGTGTATGTGATCACCAAAATACTGGCTTGGTCAGCGTAACGGTTTTTTCGTTTTTATCGAACAATTTTAGTATAATGCGGTTGCCTGTTATCAATTATCATGGATAACAGGCAGGTGTTTAATCGCATAGATGTGGTGTGATGCGGCGGCTGTTTGGCATGTTGTGGGCACAGAGTTGGTCTTATTTTTTATTCATTCATCAAGCAAATAGGTTATTTATGGAACCCATGGTCGTCATCGCAGCGCGTACTGCCGAAAAAGTCGGTAAAGAGATTTTATATGCGCATCAAAACCGTCACAAAATCGAGTTAGATATCGAGTCTAAAGGACTGGATGGTCTGGTGACGCGCATTGATCGCTTTAGTGAAGAGCTCACGATTGAGACGCTAAAAGCCAGCTATCCGAATCATTCATTTTTGGGCGAAGAGTTTGGTATGCAAGAAGGTCAGGGCGAAGACGCTGACTGGTGCTGGATTATCGATCCATTGGACGGTACCAAAAACTTTGTGCACGGCGTACCGCAGTTTTGTGTGTCTATTGCAGTGCAGCATAAAGGCGTGACGCAGCATGGTGTGATCTATGATCCAATCCGTGATGAGATGTTCTCTGCTAGCCGCGGTAAAGGCGCTCGTTTGAACCAACGTCGTATCAATGTCAGCGAACGCAAAACCATCGATGGTGGTTTCTTTACTACAGGACATCCGCTTGAGCGTAAGCGCAACGGTGAAGTGATCTCTTATGCCAAGCAGCATTTTGAGAGCTTGCAAAAGATATCGGAAGCCGGTGGTCAAGTACGCCGTCTAGGATCAGCAGCGCTTGATTTATGTTATGTCGCTGCTGGCCGCTTTGATGGGTATTTTGAGATGTCTATCAAGCCTTGGGATATTGCAGCAGGTGAGCTTATCGTCACTGAAGCACGCGGCGTGGTGGTCGATCATACTGGCGCGCACAACTCCATGACATCAGGCTCAATTTTCGCTTGTAATGTTAAGTTGTTAAAGCCACTGATGCAGACTGTTGTGCCAATTTGGGGCGATGTGATTTAAGCACAAAATAAACAGGCATTCACGCCGAGCGATTCAAACATAAAAAAGCTGGTTTCATTACGGAGCCAGCTTTTTTGCTTTTTTAGCGCGTTTGTCTTCGACCGTAATACCTTGAAACGCCAAGTCTTTGCTCACTGTCTCTAACAGTTGTAGCTCTTCTTCTATCAGCACCAGCATGTCTTGGACACGCGGTAGGGCTTTGCTACACGCCGTAATGCCAAACTCAATTCTATCTAAATAACTCGCCAACGTGATATTCATGGCTTGACCGTTGAATACAATAGAAGCCGGATACAGCGATTGTAAGCGCGCGCCATTCCAGTATAGTGGCTTCTCAGAACCAGGAACGTGAGAGATGATGAGGTTGAAGGCTTGTTTTTTGGGAAAGATACCAGTCGCCAAGCTGATACCTTGCCATGCATAAGCGATGACACTGTAATTGATAACTTGCGCTTGGTTCATACGGCGAAAGCGGCGCTTGCCGTTATTCATACTACGATGGATCAGCTCCATTCTGCGCAGTGGGTTGTCCAAATGCGTGCCTAGATTGGCCAATACAAACGACAACTGATTGCCAGAGATACTATCATCAGTGCGTAGCGACATCGGGACAAACGCAATCAGCGGCTTGCTTGGTAGCGCATCCATTGAGATCAAGTAACGACGAATGGCACCAGCGCAGACCGCCAGTACCACATCGTTTTTGCTGATTTTGAGTCTGTCCGCAATGTGCTTAAATCGTTGTATGTCATAAGACTGCGCGGCGATACGACGCGATGCGGAGATGCGCCTGTTCAAAATGCTCATCGGCGCATCAAAGGTACCGACATAGCCTTCATCACCATAGTTCTTCAAATTGTCTATCAATTCTGTAAAGACAGGTTTGATGGTAGAGAGTTGCTCTTTCATGATGCGTCTAATCGAGCGCTCGGCAGGCAAAAACGCATTGACTTGATTGCGATGGCGCGCCATCAGTGACCAAACAGGTAGCGTGACAGGTTCAGTCGGCGATTGTGATAAGGATTTTTTTACCAAACGCATGGCCGCGATACCATCAACAAGAGAGTGATGAATCTTAAAATACCAAGCAAACCGCTCAGGGCCGCCTTCCACTTCAGGCTGAATGCCTTCAATGACATGACATTCCCAGAGAGGCATCGCACGATCCAGCAGTCGACCGTGTTCTCTTGACACGTACATCAACAGCTCACGGATACGCCCAGGACTCGGTAGCGCCACATGATGTAAATGATGCTCTACATCGAAGTTTTTGTCCTTTTTCCAAAATGCCAAGTACTCTAACACTTGATTGAATGGAAAGCTTGGCGGGACATCAGAGTTTTGCATTTGCTTGACCAACTGATAGACAAAGTCGCTATCAGCGCCCTCTGGCAGCTCAAACAAAAACAGTCCACCCACATGCATTGGCTGTTTACGCGACTCAAGAAGTAAGAACAACTGGTCGACTGCTGTGAGAAGTCGCATAATAAATCCTTTTATGACGGAGATGAATAAAAATGATAGCTGACAGGTGGCTGATTAAATCAGATTTCCGTCTTATTATTTTATAATCGGTTTTTTGTTAGGGCTGACCCGAGCAAGCGCTTACTGGAAAAAATAGCCTGTTTGCGGTGAGCTGGCAGTTGCCATTTTTCGCATCGGCATACGGCCGGCCAAAAATGCGGCGCGGCCTGCCCATACGGCATGCTTCATGGCATGGGCCATCATCACAGGGTTTTGCGCATTAGCGATCGCTGAGTTCATCAGAACGCCATCACAGCCAAGCTCCATGGCAATCGCAGCATCAGATGCTGTACCGACACCCGCGTCAACCAACACAGGTACTTTGGCGTTTTCAATGATGAGACTGAGGGTGTGGCGATTGAGCAAACCAAGCCCAGAACCAATCAAGCTCCCAAGTGGCATGATGGCGACACAGCCCATGCTTTCTAGCTCTTGGGCGACGATAGGATCATCTGAGCTATAGACCATGACTTCAAAGCCATCATCAACCAGTACTTGCGCCGCTTTTAAGGTCTCAGTGATATTAGGATAGAGCGTTTTTTCATCACCCAATACCTCAAGCTTAACCAAATTGTGCCCGTCCAATAACTCGCGAGCAAGTTTACATGTACGAATGGCAGTTTCGGCATCAAAGCAGCCAGCCGTATTCGGCAAAATCGTATATTTGTCAGGAGAGATGACATCGAGCAAGTTTGGCTCATCACTGTTTTGACCAATATTGGTACGGCGAATAGCAACGGTCACAATCTCTGCTGCCGACGCGGCGATCGCTTCGCCTGTCTCCGTCATGTCTTTATATTTGCCAGTACCAACCAGCAGACGAGAGGAAAAAGTACGACTACCAACAGTAAAGGTATCTTGTAAAAGTGGTGTCGGGTGAGTAGCAGTGCGAATGTTCTCTGACATAACTAAAAATCCTAATGACAAGCGAGGTAGATATAGTCGGTTCAAGATACTGTGGATACGATGATGGCGAGTGATAGTATCACTGATAGCAGACCAAAGCAGTCTGTCACCGTATCTAATTCAGATAGCATTGACTATAGAAACAATATAATACGCGGTATAAACACTATTAAAAAAAGTGACGCAGACAATCATAGCGCACCATCAGCAGAATAAAAAACTGCATGATAAGGTTAGCTATAAGTACCGTAAAAATAGGCGAGCTGCGATACAAAAGTTACTCGCCATATAAAATAATACGTGTCTAAAACAAAATGCTATTATAACAAACTCATGCGCGCTTACTTACACTCTTTTTAGCGAAGGTGAGTTGCGCGTAGGGCGCTCACTGTGCTCTGACATGGGTGTATTTTTTGACATTATTTTTCTTTATTAGGTCGTCTTTATGATGCAGTTGCCGTACAGTTTTGCAAAACGCCATCAGATTTTGGCCATACTTGCGATTGACCCCGAGTTACCGCCGACTTTGGTGCTCACTAAAGCTACGCCATTGTCTGCAATCAATGAAGCTGTGCGGTTTTTGCAGCAGCAAGGCAGCCGCAGCGTACCCAATTATGACAGCGTCAGCTCTGAGGATTTTGAAAAACGTATGAACGCCGCTTATGCTGGCAATACAGGAGAGTCGCAACATATCGCTGCTGGTCTTGAAGATCATCCTGATCTTGATAGCTTAGCTGATAGCGTCCCTGAAACTGAAGATTTGATGGATCAACAAGATGATGCGCCCATTATCCGTCTGATCAATGCATTATTGTCAGAAGCGATTCGTTTGAATGCGTCGGACATTCATATTGAAACCTTTGAAAAACGTTTGGTCGTCCGCTTCCGCGTTGATGGCGAGCTTAAAGAAATCATCACGCCAAAGCGTCAACTCGCGCCATTACTGGTATCACGTATCAAAGTCATGGCCAAACTGGATATCGCAGAAAAGCGTGTACCGCAAGATGGGCGTATTAGTTTGCGCCTAGCGGGACGTGAGGTCGATGTGCGTGTATCAACACTACCGTCGAGCTTTGGTGAGCGTGTGGTGATGCGTTTACTAGACAAGCAAGCTGGTCGGTTGAACATGACGTATTTGGGACTATCCGACAACGACTATACCGAGCTTAAACGTTTGATTCATCGTCCGCATGGCATTATTTTGGTGACGGGGCCGACAGGCTCGGGTAAAACCACGACGCTATACTCTGCATTGACGGATTTGAATGACCAAACGCGTAACATCTTGACCGCTGAAGATCCGATTGAGTTTCAGCTCGATGGTATCGGACAGACACAGGTCAATAATAAAGTCGATATGACTTTTGCCAAAAGTTTGCGCGCAATGTTGCGTCAAGATCCGGACGTGGTGATGGTCGGTGAGATTCGCGATTTGGAAACGGCAGAAATTGCTGTACAAGCGTCTTTGACAGGGCATTTGGTCCTATCAACGCTGCATACCAATACCGCTATCGGCGCGGTGACTCGTTTGCAAGACATGGGCGTTGAGCCATTTTTATTATCGTCGTCATTGATCGGTGTGGTGGCACAGCGCTTGGTACGCACGCTTTGTCCCCACTGTCATGGCTGGCAAGCTGCTGACCCAGAGCAAGCCAAGCTGTTTACCGAGATTGGTATTGAGCCAATTTTAGAAGGTAAGGCTACAAATATCGCAAACCAGCCTATTCGTCTTCCCAAGCCCGTGGGCTGTGATAAGTGCAATCAGTCAGGGTTCAAAGGACGTACGGCGATATATGAAGTCGTGCCCGTCGATGATACGCTGCGCCGCCTGATTCATAGTAATACCGCTGAGTATGAGTTAGAAGCGTATGCTCGCCAGCAGACACCATCGATTCGTGCGGATGGTCTACGTAAAGTTATAGAAGGGCGCACGACTTTAGAAGAGGTGCTGCGAGTGACCAAAGAAAGCGCATTGACTGACGATACGATATTGGTATAAATGCTTGGATACAAGTGGTGCGCCAAAATAGTGGCAGATCAGTAAACCATCAAGATAAGACAAAGGGTGTGGCGTCCTGATGGTTTGCTAACAGTGTGTCATCAATTTCTTAAATCGTTGTTATTTGGCAGCGACACACTCAATCTCGACACTGGCGCCTGCGGCCAACTCCGATACGCCAAACGCAGAGCGTACAGGGTAAGGTCTAGACAGTTCCATCTTATAGACTTTCCATGACCCATGGTGGGGCAAATAAATAGGTGATAAGTTTGGACATCCCTGTCTCCTTATGGGGGTAACTACAGATATGCTAATCATGTGACAGCTATATAGTAGATAGCGCCTATCAAGCTTATGTCAGTGCCATAGCGTGATCCATTATTTGCTATCAATTGTCTCATGATCTATAGACAGGGCGTCCTCGTTTTTGCTCTTTGCTTGAGCATCGCTGTCATACTCTGCTGCTTTTTCATTTGCTTTGCCTTGGCGGCGCGCCTCTAGTTCAGATTTTGGAATCCAAGCCCATGTCATCTCAACCACGATTGGGTCACGGTCACTATCAGACTCGCGATCATCAATGACACAAGGAATGACCATTTCACCTTTTGGCGTATTCAAGATCTGCAAGCGCTGCTCATCAGACAGACTGGCTATAGCGGCAATTTGACCTTTTTTGATCGGCCGATAAAAGTTAACCGAGTAAGACTTAATCAGTAGGACACGGTCAGAAGGTAGGTTTAAGCCCAAGATAAAGCCCGTTGCCGTCTCAGCCAGTAACGTGATGGCAACAGCATGAATAGAGCCAATGTGGTTCTGTACATTTTTAGTATTATTGAGACTGACGATCACTTGATTGGGTTCGACCATTTCATAATATACGCCCGTTGTTCCTACGTACGGCACCACTTTTCCAAAAGCTTTTGATAAAATGCTCGAGCGTGCACTCGCAGGCAGATACTTGGTGACGGAGAGTAATTTGGTAAACTGATTGCTAATGGGTTTTAGCGTGCTACTGGGTTTTTCGATGGACGCTTTTGTGCTGTCAGATACGATGGCTGATTTTATATTGGTCCGCTTGTTGGGGCGTTTTTTCAATAATCCTGACATACAAAATTCCTTACTGTAGATAGATCGAATGATGGGTTGTGATAGTGGTAAAAATAGAGGTTAGCAAAATCACTATCCATCTTATGGTACCTCAACTCAGGGGTTCCTACTATTATTAGCATGAACTGCTGCGCTTATAAATCTGCTGAGTCAATAGTATCTTACGCGCTGCCCTATAATAGCGTGATAGATATGCGACTTGTCTTATAAATTTTACGATGCTGGATAATACTATGCCTGACATGTCCACCCACGAGCCGACCAATATTATTTATACTGGCGTTGCGGGGACAGGAAAAACCTATCGATTGCTCCAAATCGCGAAGCAATATACTGATTGTCTGCATGAGACAGATAATGAAGCGCTACTTGGGCAGCTGTTGCAAAGCCTAAGCTGGCGTGATGTTGTATGCTTGATATTCTTAGATCTTCAGTCAAAAAAGCAAGATTTGGTAAAAGTACCTGAATTGGTTAATCATATATTCTTTGCTACAAAAGCACTGCAAAACGATCGAGAGAAAAACCTAAGCAATACCGCTTGGTCTGTATTGCAAATGCACAGTCCTACGACGTCAGACACAGTGAGTTATAAAAACCGTGCCAGCCAAGCGTATTTTGATAAAGATAGCAGCGGCGCATGGTATTTATTGCCTGAGAGTAGGGGGCTATTAACAGAGCTATCACAGCAATTGGCGGAGTTTAAGCAAGCGCAGCGCGACCACCAAACCAATCAAAATCAAAGTATGGGTCAGCAGCGTTTTAGTATGGTGAGCTTCCATCAAGCCTATGGCTATGAGGAGTTTGTGGAGGGTATTCGCCCTATGATAGGCCGCTCGACTCACACCCACAACAGTCACTCTAATCAGACCCAGATGAGCTATGGTATTCAAGATGGTGCGTTTTTAACGCTGTGTCAGCGCGCGGCGCGTGATCCTCAGCGTCGTTATGCAATGTTGATTGATGAGATCAACCGTGCCAACGTATCACGAGTATTTGGTGAGCTGCTCAGTTTGATTGAGCCAGACAAGCGAGCTGGCAAGCCAAATGCGATGACGGTCAATTTGGCATACTCTGGTCGTGCGTTTAGTGTGCCTGAGAACGTGGACATTTATGCCACTATGAATACCCAAGATCACTCGCTTGCACCCCTTGATATGGCGCTGCGTCGACGTTTTCGTTTTATTGATTGTCCGCCGCAGCCTGAATTATTGCCCACGATTGGCGAGGACAGCAACACGTCCGATCTTTTGCCAACAAACATAATAGATTTGGGTCAATTACTGACAGGCCTAAACACGCGTATCACACAGACGCTAGGGGCTGAGGCACAGTTGGGTCATGCGTTTTTATTTTCAATTGATGATTTGGCTCAATTACAAACGGCGTTGGTTGAACAAATAATTCCGCAACTGGCGCAATCTGCTGGCGGTCAAGTGGCTATATTGCAATATATTTTTAGAGATGAGCAGCAGCCGTTAAGGACGCAGTTTATTCATGATAGCCAAACGGTGATGAGTCATGATTTGCATCGTTCGCTCAACCATTCAAATGACACGTTGCCCCAGCATCAGTTGTTCGCCGGACAGGGTGCGCTCTTTGGTCAAGCGATGGATGTGGGCGGTTATAGAATTAATGCCGACCTTGTTGCTAAGACTGGTGAGTTTGGCAAGCCCGCTATCTATCAGCGTTTGTATGAGTAAGGTGGCTGTTTAGTGAGAACTCATAATCAATATTATGCGCAAGGAAACTATATTAATGCAGATAATATTAATGCAGATAATATTAATGCAGATAATATTAATGCAGACAGTTTTTATGCTCGTATGCCTAACAGTAAGGCTCTCGTAGCAAATGTTATCACGGTATTTGAGCATCAACGCCTCACACTACGAGATTTTTGCCATATATCGGATTTTCATTGGTTAATGGCGCAAGAGTTTGCTGTGTTTACCATCAAGCGTCAGCAAGGACAATGGCAGCTCAAGGTCGGGCATCATATAGGCATCATCTTACTGCCAAGTGGTATGACACTTGAGCTATTACCAAAACTGAATCAATCCACTCAATATAATAATATTGCTCAGACTCGTCACTGGGTACAAAGCATGTTATCTGATTTAACTCGTCTTGATGCGCGTCAAAGTCGTAAACTGCCTAATATGAAAAATTTGGGTCAGTTTAGTGGTCAGTCGATGGCGTTACCCATAGAGGCGCCGCCTTTGTCCGATTGGTTGGTGACGCAATTTTTAGAACGCTTGGTTCACTATCAGCCCGTCCAGCACTATCAGGCGCATACTCAAAACCAGTCAGCCATACAAGGGCGATTGCTCATTAAAGAGCAGCTTCGCTACAATAGTATGCAGCCGCATAAATTTTTCTGTGAGCGTAGTGTGCTCAGTCAAGACATGTTGGCCAATCGGTTGATTAAAAGTGCGTTACTCTACTTGATGCCGCTATTGTCTCAGTCGATGTGCTCAACTCTTTTGCAGCCATGGCGGCCGTTATCTGGGCTAAGTCGACAGGAAAGGCTGCGACTCTCCTCCATTTATACCCAAGCAAAGCGGCAACTAGATGTTCAGCCACTTCAAAAACAAAAACTGCGCGCCGCTCAGCAATTAGTAGATTTGGCTTATTGGCTATTACAGCAATCGGAGGCGGCGACAGGTTACGGTATTGATCCTGCCAAACTAAACCGATCTCAGCTACGCTTATGTGTATTGATTGATATGAATCAGGCGTTTGAACAATGGGCAAGTCAGCGCATCGCATCGATGTTTCAACAACTCAGTCACAATTGTCGGCCCCTGTATCAAACCCAAAGTGTCTGGCTAAATGATGCTCAGGGACAGGCATGCGTATCTATACGGCCTGATCTACTCATCTATCAAGCAGCTGCTGATAATAGTAACCACGCGATGCACAATACTATGATGCATAAAACAGAGCAAAAAGGCCGTTATAGTCATGTCATCGACATTAAGTGGAAATACCTGTCTCATGCAGCGGCTATTAGCGCAAGCGATGCTTATCAGTTGACCAGCTATGCACAAGCTTATCAAGCGGGGCAAGGTTGGATGGTATATCCGGTACTAGGAGACGCGCGACAACCAGTAGCACTTAGGCCGCAAATTTATCAAGGTGGCGATTGCGATCATAACAGAGGGTGTGATCATCACGATGAAGGCCAAGCGGCGTTGTGGCTGATACCGTTCGATGTACTGAGCGGGACGATCAATCATGACTGTCTCATACATCTGATGTCAGTATCATAATTTTATTACGGTGAAATGTCATGCTGGATAATGGGCTTTTTCAGCGACGTTTTTATCCGATTGCCTCTTTTTAAAAGAATTTTGCATTTATTTTAAATTAATCGAAAATAGGTGTTGACACAATCGCCTTTACCCCTTAATATGTGCACCTCGATAGCGAGGAACATTAACAAGTTAGCGGCATTGCCAACAACGAGTTACTCAACAAACTATCGTGATAATAGAGAATTTCGGAGTGTGGCGCAGTTTGGTAGCGCATCTGGTTTGGGACCAGAGGGTCGTAGGTTCGAATCCTATCACTCCGACCATCTATTTTAAGAGCCTTACAGGCTTTTTTTTATGTATAATGATTTAGTTTCTGATATAGTAAATACTGTATGGAGAGTCTAAATTAAGTATATAAAAGTCCTCTAAGAGCGCCTGTAGCTCAGCTGGATAGAGCATCTCCCTTCTAAGGAGGTGGTCGCAGGTTCGAATCCTGCCAGGCGCGCCATTTAGCCTGCAAATCTTGCCTTCTTCTTGGCAGTAGTTATGGCGGTTGTAGCTCAGTTGGTAGAGCCCCGGGTTGTGATCTCGGTTGTCGTGGGTTCGAGTCCCATCAGTCGCCCCATTCTATACTATCTACGTATAAATTCTATCCTTATAATACACACTATATTAAGTCATCGCATCCGCCATTGTTGGCGTTTTTTTTTTGCCTGTTTGATTTCTATTTTTCTGCACTATCCTATACTATTAATCTGCTAAAATCCCAAGCCTCGTATCGTGACGAGCTTATTATTGCCCCAACCTTGTGATAGGTTTGTTTAAACCTGCGTTGACTGCGTGTGCTCGGCTATTCGTTAGTAGGGCTTATAAGTGAATAGACAAGATATTTTAAATCGTGCATTATGCTTACACTTTTATTTATTTGTTTTATTGATCAAATAGCGAGCTCTTAGAGCAAGTATAGATATAAAAAACGAGTCGAAACACCTTGCTAAGTATACATTGAAGAATTTAAAAGCATTTCGGGTATATAGCTGTCTTTTAAGATTTGTTATTGACTCTGTATTATTAAGGAACTGATTGATGGACGCATTGAGCGTATTGCTACAGAATGTGTACTTATTTGAGACTAAGTATTATCGTTTGAATGGTGCTGGCAATTGGTCTTATTCTATGAGTAGAAAAGACACCATTTTATTTTATTTGGTGATGTCGGGCGGTTTTTGTATTGATGTTGGCAATGATCTGCGTGAGGCTCGTGCAGGTGACATGATTATGATCCCAAACGCGCACAAGCATGTGAGCTATGCGCTTAATCACAATGGTGAGCACGCCCAGTCGCTCGATGAGTTGTTGGTCAGTTGTGAGGATTGTATCCTCAATATCGATGGGGACGGCGATCCTAATTCGTCTTTGATACTCATTGAATGTAAGTATGATAAAGAGATGATCAATCCTTTATTGTCTGTGCTACCACCCATATTGCCTGAGCTTAATGACGCCGCTGATGGTCGCTTTGAGGTGATCGATGTGGAGATTAAGCTGTTAACCTTGGAGTCTGAGCATGAGCGTATGGGTAAGACGGCAGTTATCAATCATTGGGCGAGTATCATGATGATTGAGTGTTTGCGTGTCTATATCGAGAGCCTACCTGAAGCGACTGAGAATTGGCTCAAGGCCATGAAAGATCCGTTTTTGACCAAGGCGCTAGCAGCAATGCATGAGGCACCCAGTCAAAGCTGGACCATCCATCAGCTTGCAGAAGTGGCAGGTATGTCACGCTCAAGCTTCGCTCAGCGTTTCAAAGACACGGTGGGGATGCCGCCGCTTACTTATTTGATTGATTATCGCTTGCGTTTGGCTGCCCGTTATTTGCGTTTGCAACAAAACAGCATCAGCCGTATCAGTGAGATGGTAGGCTATGCGTCAGACTCGACGTTTAGTCAGGCATTCAAGCGGGTGTATGGTGTTTCACCAAAAGCCTATCGTCAGGAGTATCAACAGCAAAAGCTTGCGTAGACCATACCCCTTATATCCATGATTCTCTATCCGAGCGTTAAGGCGATTTATATGTCCTTAGCGCTTTTTTGTTTTTTATTGATCGATGATGCATAGAGACAAAAAACTTGCCAGTCAGCTGGCGCTATTTTCGTTAGGCAAGGCTGACAATGGGCTTGTGTTCAGGTACTATGGGAGAGTGTGTCGTCGAGGTGTGAGCGTTCGTATTTGACGCATAATATGTGACTGTATATCCGTTGCATAAAAGGATCGAGACGATGTTTATTTTTGCTGCTGATGGTATGTTATGACTGAACCGACCGCAAAGCCAAGTACAGAAGCCAATAGCCACCAAGGTACTACTGCAACTGCTAAAAAAGAAAACAATATCGACAAAAAAAACGCAAGAGATGATTTGCCTACTGGCAAAACTGCGCCAAACGATCACTTGGACGAGATACATGACAAAGCGGCACTATTGACGTTGTTTACTCTGTCAGATACCAAAGAAAAACCCCAAGAGCCAAGCGCTACCGAGCAGTCTGATACTCACACCTCAATGCCGCCCACTGCCTCAAACGAATCTAGCGTAGCTACGCAGCGTATCGCGCTTTATCGTGCCCAGCATGAACGCACTCGATTGCTCTATATGGCATCTGCCAATACTCGTCCTACGTACTTGGTACAAACCCTCAAATCACAATTTGCAGAATATCAACAGTACCTGCTCGCTCAGCAGCTTGATAAGCGTGGCCTCATGGATACGGACTTACTTGAGCGACTCTGGCAGCAGTTGCATGTGGTCGATGATATCATTGCAGATATTGTGCGTCATATGCCAGCTCAGCAGCCAGCAGGTTGGCAGCTTACGACGCAAGATGGTCGCAATCCGCTATGCTTTGCCACCGTTGGAAAGCTCAAACATGGCAAACCAGTACGTGATCAAGGCAGCCTCAATAACTACGTGCTCGGACATTTTGGGGTGAGCAGTTTCACCTATGATCGAGGTTATTATATTGGTCATGTGGTTGGCTACTTGTTCAGTTGTTATTTTTGCGCGCATCTGTCCATCAGCTATGGCGTAACAGCGCTCGGTCAGCAAGTGGTCTCGGATTATGAGTATGCCAGTCTTGAGACCCCTCATATGGTCAGGCTGCTACAGGGCCTAGATGGATATTGCAAAAAACGCGTCTATCAGCTCGCGGTTATTTGTGCGCGTTTGAGCGTTTTTGCAAGTGACAAGCGTATCGAGAGAATGCTGATCGCTGAGGTGAATGATTTTGATAAAAAATTACAGCAGCAACATTTAGATGTTTTACTATTACAAGGCTTGATGCCTGATAGCAATGATTCAACGCCGCTTTTGTAAATATAGAGATTTTGTTAGGCCATACATTTAAACACCTACCTATGACTTTTTAGGACATCTGCTGCTATGCCCGCTTATCATTTCAAAGCGCTTGACGATCAAGGTAGTGTCCAAAAAGGCTTGCTAGAGGGGGACTCTGCACGGCAAGTGCGTCAGCAGCTACGTGACAAGCAGTGGACGCCCGTCGAAGTAAGCGCCGTCAATGACAGACAAAGTCAAAGCAAAAGCCGCTACAAAAAACCATCTGCCTATGAGCTGGCCTTACTCACGCGCCAACTATCTGTACTGCTAGCGTCCGGCATTCCGCTTGAAGAAACCTTGGCTGCGGTCGCCAAACAATCCCCCAAGACCCATATCAAATCGTTAATGCTGGCGGTGCGTTCGCATGTTTTGGAGGGATTGAGCTTAGCGCGTGCCTTGCAACAAGCGGCAAGTTTCCCGCCTCTATATATTGCCACGATTGCCGCTGGGGAGAAATCGGGTCATCTAGACCTCATTCTGAATCAGCTAGCGGACTACACCGAAAACCGTTTTGCTCTCCAAAAGAAAATCCAAGGGGCGATGGTGTATCCAATTGTACTGATGATCATGGCGATTGGGGTCATCATGGGACTGATGAGCTTTGTGGTGCCCAAAATTGTCAAAGTTTTTGAGCAGTCTGAACAAGCTTTACCACTGATTACGCAAGTCGTTCTGACATTATCAAATATTATCACGCAGTGGTGGTGGCTCATGCTTCTCGTATTGGGCGGAGCCGCGCTTTTGCTTTATCGCTTCGCCCAAACGCAGGCTGGCAAGCTTGCCATAGACAGTGCGGTACTCAGACTGCCAATACTTGCCAGATTGTCTAAGGGATTGAATGCCGCGCGTTTTGCCAGTACGCTTGCAATACTGGTGCGCTCAGGCGTGCCCTTGATTGAGGCTTTGCATATTGGTGCGGCGGTAACGACCAATCTGCATATCCAGCAAACGATCATGAGCGCTGCTGATAGAGTCACAGAAGGCTCAAGCTTGTCTAGCCAACTCGAAAAATCTATCTACTTTCCACCCATGATGGTACAGATGATTAAAAGTGGGGAGAACTCAGGCGAGCTTGAAAATATGCTCAGCCGTGCCGCCACTATGCAAGAAGCGGAAGCCACCAATTTTATCAGCACTTTATTGTCACTACTTGAGCCTTTGATGCTGGTCTTGATGGGCGTCGTGGTGATGATTATCGTGATGGCAGTGATGCTACCAATCGTTAATATGAATGACTTAGCAGGCTAGTCAATAGTTAACTGACTAGCTGACAAACAGCCGATATGTTCTTCTAAAACTATCAGCTATCTGCATTTTTATCTTCTCTTAATCCCCTATCTTGCTAAACCCTACGTTAGCTTTCTTAAAATTTGCTTACTGTTGTATATTGTTGACTGAACTGCCGTTTTTGCTATGGCAAACTAAGCGACCATGCTATAGTGTAGATGAGTCGATGTCACAACTATAGCACTCAATAATAACGGTCAACTGACTGCGATGACAATCTGAGCGCAGCGCTGGATAAAAATAAAATCATGGTTTATAGTGATAATGCTTTAGTATTTCAGCGATAAGCTTCAAAACTTATGAATGCTGCTAGAACGTTACTTTTACTATTTACACAACCGTGATGACCAAAGCGATGACTATGACTGATAACCTTGAAGTAAATATTAGCCCAAAAAGTGCCAGTGCTAAAAGTGACCACAAAAACCTTTCTTCAACCACATACTGTAACTCGGTAACAAAGCACGCCCAATCAGGATTTACCTTGATTGAGATTATGGTGGTTATCGTGATATTGGCGATTTTGGCTGGCTTGGTCGTTCCAAAAGTGGTGGGACAAAGTGACAAAGCCCGCGTCAAAACCACGGAGACGGCGCTGGCAACGGTCTCGAATGCTTTAGATATGTACAAGGTCGATAACTCGCGTTATCCAACGACAGCACAAGGACTAGAAGCACTGACCACACCGCCAAGTGACGCCAAAAACTATCCTGAAGGCGGCTATATTAAAGGTGGATATCCTACTGATGGTTGGGAGAATGAATTGCAATATGTGTCGCCAGGTAGTGAAGGGCGACCTTATGACTTGTTTTCTTTAGGTGCAGATGGACAGCAAGGCGGCGAGGGACAAGATGCAGATTTATATGCTCAGCTATAAAATTTAGCATTGTCGGTATCTGGCAAGCCTACGCCACCAAAATACTGTCAAACATACTTGTTACCACGCAATTAATGACCTCTGTATATCAACCAATAACGCTTTATTGGTTGATATTTTTTATCGATACGTAAATAAATACCATCTGATATGAACCTTGTATTGAGGGTTAATAGTTTTATCAGCAGGTGTATATTCGTACTGCCAGTCACTGGAAGCTAACGTCAAAGGTAATAACTTATGTCAATAAAAATACTAACACTACAATCAGACGCTATTAGTAAACGTACGGCTAAGTTCTACGCGCTTGCGCTTACTGTTGCAACCACCTCATTGATGACAGCTTTATTCATGACATCAGTCAGCGCACAGGCGGCAGGCTTGAACGACTTATTTAATAGTAGTAGCGCATCCCAATCAAAATTTTTACCAGTAGATGAAGCTTTCCAAGTGACTAGCAGCACCAAAGCCACATCTAAGGGCACGCGTTTATCTCTCACTTTTGATATCACGCCTGAACATTATATTTATAAAAATAAGCTTGCGCTCAGTTTCCCAAAGGGGGTGAAAGCGTCGTCGTTTACATTCAATCAGGCACCAGTGTCAATCAATGATCCGACCTTTGGTCAGGTACCAGTATTTACACAAAGCCGTGTCGTTGCTACGACGATGCTGACGACCAGTAGCGGTAAAGGGGCGAAAAATGCGCCGATTATCATTGGCTGGCAAGGGTGCGCCAAGGCGGGACTGTGCTACCCACCTGAGAAAATTAAAACAAAGGTAGATATTGCGGCGACACGCCGATAAATATTGAGAAGCTTGATTCAAATATTGGTAACCATAGGTAGCTATTCATGCCCATAAAGACATCACAACCATCCGCATCACTGAGTGCGAGTAATCGCCCAAACCAGTCTGCTATTTTAGCCTTTACTATTGCCAGTAGTGTGCTATTTAGTGGGTTGTTGGCGATGTCAACTGCGGCGCAAGCGGCAGGGTTGGGTGATTTGTTTGGTGACAGTCAAAACGATGCGCAATCGAAGTTTTTGCCAGTGGAGCAAGCGTTTCAAGTCAGTAGTAGTAGCGCCGCTACCGCATCAGGTACGCGCCTATCTGTCAATTTTGATATCACGCCTGAGCATTATGTTTATAAAAATCAGATCAAACTGACGCTGCCTGATGGCGTGACAGCGGCGCCTTTTACTTTTAGTCAAACGCCATACGCGATTGATGATCCAACATTTGGTAAAGTGCAAGTGTTCGATCAAGCCAATATGGTCGCGATAACCACATTAACCAGTAACAACGGCAAAAGCATCGATGATGCAGCGATTGTCATTGGCTGGCAAGGCTGTGCCAAAGCGGGATTGTGCTATCCGCCTGAAAAAATCAAAACCACTGTCAATATCGCGCCTGCCTCTATACAGATAGGGGCACGTGAGACTGATGCGGCAGCGTTAGATGCCTCTCTTGATGACGCCGCAACGGATACTCGTGCTGCCACCACAAATAGCGAAATGACATCTGTAGCGGCTGATAATAATGATGCAGAGGTGGCATCCGAACAGGCGTTAACGGATGATGAGGTTATTGATTATGATCTAATTGATGATAGTACTTTGGAGTACGACTCTTTAGATGGTAGCACTGCAACGACCACGATTTCTGGAGCAAATGCTAACGTATCAAATGACGCGACCAATAGCGAGAATGTAAATTCTAACAACCTTATCGATGGTGATCCCTTTGGTTTGGCGTCTCATCCTTGGCTCGCATTGGTCTTACTGTTTTTAGCAGGTCTGGGTTTGGCCTTGACGCCGTGTGTCCTACCGATGCTACCCATCGTTGCCAATATTGTCGCCCGCGAGCAAAACCCAACGGTCAAACGCGGCGTCATTTTAACCACCAGTTACGCGATAGGGGTGGCAACTGCCTATGGTATTTTGGGAGCGATTATTGCCGTTTTTGGTGAGTCACTGGGTATCATTGGTTGGTTACAAAACCCTATTATTTTGATTAGCTTTGCGATTGTTTTCGTCTTGTTAGCGCTATATATGTTAGATGCTTTTACGGTGCGTCTACCACAAGCGCTAAGTAGAAAAATGCAGGGTCTTAGCCAAGCAGGTGACAGTAAGCTTGGTAGTACAGGTGGTAGTTTGATTGCTGGATTTTTATCTGCATTAGTCGTATCTCCTTGCGTCTCTGCGCCATTATTCGGTGCGCTACTGGCAGTCTCTACCATTGGTAGTCCGCTCTTGGGTTTCGCCGCCTTATTTATGCTGGGCTTTGGCCTATCAGCACCGCTTATTTTGATCGGTGCTACTCAAGGCAAGATTATGCCAAAGGCAGGGGAGTGGATGAACTGGGTCAAACAAGGTTTTGCCCTGCTTTTATTTGCCGTAGCACTTTTATTGATTGAGCGTGTGTTTATATCGCCAGCGATGCTGATGGTATGGGCGTTATGGTTTATGGTGGTAGCGACATGGGCATGGAGCTGGATTGGCAAAAGACGTATGCTGACTCAGGCATTGAGCCTGATCGCTGGTATTTGGGCGGCTTGTTTGATAGTGGGTGCGGCATTAGGGAATGATGATAGCCTGCATCCATTAGCCTCGTTAAGTGCCGCGCCGATGATGGTACCATCCACGGCTGGTCAGCCATTGGGTAACGATAATATGGCGACAGATCAGACCATTACTACATTGGCAGAGCTAGACGCCATTGTCGCTGACAACTCTAAAGTGATTGTCGATTTAACAGCAGACTGGTGCGTTGAGTGCCGTATTATGGATAAAAATTTATTCCATAATCGCCCTGCACAAATGCAAGATTGGCAGTTAGTAAGGCTTGATATTACCGAGACCACTGACGACTCCAAAGCCGTTTTGTCACGCTACAAGCTGTTTGGCCCGCCAGCATTACTTTATTATCAAGGTGGTCAATTGGTTAATCAGCAAGTGGGCGAAATCGGTCGCGTGGAGTTCGAACAAACCTTAACGACGCTAAATAACTGATGGCTCACAACCCGTACTTAATAACCTGAGTAAGACTTTTGCTAAGGCTTAATAATGAAAAAAAAGCCAGCGTACGCCAATAATGGTACGCTGGCTTTTTAGTGCCACTAAATTATATGAGTTATACTGCTTTAAGATACTGTTTTTATAGGTTTTTTATGTGTTTGAGTATATTTAATCTAGCAATAACGCTAGTATAGTGTCTATATTTTCATTACAATAAAGCAACAATACTGAAGGGGCTAGGCGAATTGTCAGCACAGCCCTCGATGTCCATTAATGAATGGTTTTTATATTAGCGCTGATGCTAATGGTATATTCATTATCTAAAATACTCTACTGACCTTATTATTGGTCAGATAAAGGACACCTATGTTTGCCCATATCATTACTCAACGTCAATTACCGCAAGCCTGTGCCACAAGCCAGCCATCTGATGGCTTATCACCCAACTGTCGTCAAAGTAGCCATCGCCATCTATGTGTTGCAATCGCGGCGGCTTTGAGCTTGACGGCCTTACAAGCTCACGCTGCGATGGACGAGCAAACCTATCGGGAGCTGCCAGTTCCAGACGCGGCGTTTGAGTATGAGGATTATGAGGTGCCGCACAGCGAGGCCGATACTGAGCAACCAGCGAGCGCAGAGGCAGGTAAGCAAAACCGTAAAGTGGTCAGTAAAGAGTTTATCGCCAAACAAGCAAAACTGTTTGCTGAATGTACCGAGGTACAGCTGGCGACCGCGCGTTTGGCTTGTTTTGATAAAGTGGCAGAGCAAGGCAAAACGCCGAGCTATACCACCACCAAACAGCCTGTGGACTTAGCCAAAACCTTTCAAAGCACACTGTCAGGCAACCCGCAAGTGGTATTTGTAGAAGAAAGCTCTACCATCACAACCGATAGCAGCAGTGCAGTGGCTGCCGAGCTGCCCCAACAAGCGGCGTCCTCGCCTGAGACGCAGAGTCTAGATACAGTGGGGTTGACCCAGCGAGAAGCCAAAGTGCTCGAAAGTGTCGGTGTCAAGCAAACAGACATCGAAAAGTACACCCCGCTGAGCCTATCTTATGATTTGGATAAAAACAGTGAGCGCGGTACTTGGACCGTCAGACCTTATCGTCCAACCTACGTACTGCCGCTGTTTTATACCTTTGACCCTAATCTTAGCCCAACTCCTAGTAATCCAGATGAGCCCGGTGAAACATTCACCTCTAATGACGTCCGTGAGACGGAGCTGAAGTTTCAGCTGTCGTTAAAGACCAAAGTGGCAGAGGACTTGTTTGATAGTAGTGCTGATTTATGGTTTGGCTATACCCAAGAGTCGCACTGGCAGGTATATAACGAAGATAACTCTCGGCCGTTTCGCGCCACCGACTATCAGCCTGAGATATTTTTGACCCAGCCTGTGACTGCTGATTTACCCTTTGGCGGCCGTCTACGTATGTTAGGTGCAGGTGCCATTCACCACTCGAATGGCCAAGATGATCCGTTATCGCGTTCGTGGAACCGCGCGTATCTGATGGCAGGGGCTGAGTGGGGTAAGTTGTCGGTCGTACCGCGGCTCTGGGCGCGCGTCAATAACGAAAGCAGCAGCAGCGAAGACAACCCTGATATCGAAGACTACATGGGCTATGGTGATATCAAGTTTCTATACGATCTGCCAGATCAGCAAAGCCTAAGCGGCACGTTGCGCTATAACCCCAGCACCAACAAAGGCGCGGCGCAGATCGACTACATTTATCCACTGACCGAAAACGTCAATGGCTATGTACAGCTGTTCCAAGGCTATGGCGAGTCTATTATCGACTATAACCACGAAAACACCTCCATCGGCTTTGGTATCGTCTTAAATGATTGGAAGGGGTTTTAAGGCCTTATCGGGGTCGACGGTCTTTGACTGCTAAGGAGTACAAGCAATGCGCCGCTTAGCACCTTATACCACTGGACTGTGGCTGGCAGAGTATGTAGATATACGCTGCCAGCTATGCCGCGTATATCGCAGCACCGCACCATCCCAGCTGCTGTCTTCTCATCTATCCCCAGCCGCTCCTTTTATTGCTGACTCAATGCTTACCGATATTTACCGTGGTAAGGTTGCTCGGTATATCCATCGTCACTTGAGTCGCGGTCTGCTCTGTGCTCATTGTCATAATAGTATCGCATGGCTACCACAGCCTTTTGATGTTGACATTGCTGCTGGTGTGTCCTTATCTATCCAAGTATCTACCTATTATGAATATCCAATCCGTCAAGCGATTCAGGCATTCAAGCATCATGAAGATATGACAAAATTGCCATTATTGTTACATGCGTTACGCCAGCTACCACGCCCACATGGTTGCCATCATAGTAATAGTGTGATTGTCGCTATGCCAACCACCCCTCAACGTCTGGTAAAACGTGGCTTTGATCCGGTCAGTATCTTAGCCGCGCAGCTGTCTAAGCATTGGCAGATACCGCTATGGCAAGGTGTCCGGCGTATCGATCACACCGTCAGCCAGCAAGGCCTAACACGTGCTGAGCGGCTAAGCAACTTAGATAACGCGTTTAGGTTAGCTGATAGACCTCCAGTAAAGCGTTTACTGCTGTTCGATGATGTCGCAACCACAGGCGCGAGCCTACAAGCGCTGGGCCGCGCTTTGTATAAGCCAGCTACCAATACCGCCTCTGCGTCCTCATTGCCGACCAACCGCTACCACCTATCTGCCTATGCACTCGCTCATGGGAGTCAGTATCGTTAGTCATTTATAAAGTATTGACGGCACTTCTATAATGACTAATATGTTGCTAAGATGCTGCCTAACCGCTATATTATTAAATCAATATATATAAATTTGTTAGCTGATATTAATCGAAATCTAGAATTGACTTTTAAGTGTCTGATTTAAAATGTGTTTTTCTATAGCTAGCATGTGGTTTTATGGAATAAAAATTGCATGTCTTATAGTAAACAATAAAAGAAAGTGACCTTTCCCTACTGGTTGGTAGTTAAATGTTTTAGCAGGTAAGAGTTACGAGGTCTTTTAGATTGACTATTGGCAAATGGATCGTTATGAGACAGACGGTAGACGTTATAAATAGGAATGTGATGTGAGAGTCTCTAAGAATAGCTTGTCGCCTACAATACAAATGAGAAGCTCAGGTTTTACCCTAATTGAGCTGATGGTGACGATTGCTGTGCTTGCTATTATTGTCAGTATCGCTGCACCAAATATTAGCACACAGCTTGCTAATCAGCGCGTAAAGGCAACGGCGAATACGTTGGCTAATGCGTTAAAAGAGGCGAAGGTTGAGAGTATACTTCGTCGTCAGAATGTAACAGTCGTATACACGAGTACTAGCACACCTCAAACGATCAAATTACAAGTTGGTGGTGACGATATATCTACCTATAATCTTAACGCTAGAAGTACTGTTACCCAAACGATTACCCCATCTACAGTAAGCAGTATAGTTTTTCAACCCAATAAGAAAATAGCTAATAATGCCACAGTAATATATACCATCTGTGATAGTGGCTCTACTAATGAAACACCTAAACAAGTAAGCCTTACGAGCATTGCTAATATTAATACGACGAATGCTGGGAGCTGCTAATGAAGACCGTAGACACACAGGCAGGCGTAGGACTAATAGAAGTAATGGTGGCACTGCTATTACTAGCTGTCGCCGTGTTAGGTTTTAGTGCAATGCAGATGTCAGCTATAAAAGCGACAGACGAAAGCCTCATGCGTACGCGAGCGTTAACTATCATTCGGGGTGGTGCTGAGACGATAAGAGCCAATCCTACTGGTATCACTGCTTTTAAGGCGGCAATAAACGGATCTTCAGATTCAATAAGTATTGATAGCAAAACAATAACCAAAAACAGCTGTGTTAATAATACCAATACAGTACCTGCAGCAGCAGATATTTGTACTATTAATCAACTAGCAACTCGTGATGGATTGTTAATGAAATCATATGCTAGTGCTAATGATATTAGTATTGGTATGGTTCCAAATGGCTGTCCTGGGACATTAGGTAATCAAGAGCTGCAGTGTTTTGTAGCCAGCTGGGGTGATACGACGGTTGAACTCAGTGACTCTGCCTCGAACGCCTGTGCAAACGCTGATGGTAGTTATAAGAATGGTGCAGAGTGCTTTATCGTGGAGGCGTACTGATGTCATACAATCATGAAGTTAGCTATGGTACTGAGAAGCAGGCAGGCTTTACTTTAATAGAGCTTATGATTTCATTGGTACTTGGTTTAATTGTGTCAGCAGCTGTTATTCAAGTATATCTAATTAATGCAAAGACCAGCAGTATTCAAGCCAGCGGTAGTGAGCTGCAAGATGCAAGTATTTTTGGCTTACAGCAACTGGAGAAAAGTATTCGCTTAGCCAACTTAGGTAATTCAACGACTAGGATTGATGGAGCCACACCCAATGGCGGTATTGTCTTAACAGGTGCTAATATCGTCGTTCCAAATCCGAGTGAACCGAATCCTTATCCGAATACAGGATATTTGACCAGACGAGCAGGGGAAAGTGCTGTTGGTCCAAATGGATGGACGGGAATATCTAATACCAATACTGGTAGCGATCAGCTGACAATTCAATATACCAATATAACGGGTGCACCAATGTCAGACTGTGAAGGTGCGACTGCTGCTATCAATGACATCGTTATTGAACGTTATTTTTTACGCCAAGCAGTAGGCGATAACAGCGCTGGAGCTATCAAAAACTTAGTGTTGGCATGTGATGCAGGTCGGGTTAATCCAGCTGGTGGAATAGACGATACAATGCCAGCAACTGACTCACGTCAATTTGGTCAAGCGGGGCAAGAGTCTATTATTAATGTCGATCAATTTAAGGTGCTATTGGGAGTACAGTATACCACTGGCGCTAATGCAGGACAGATGGTGTATTTACCAAGTAACGCCTATCTTAATATAACATCTGGTAACCCTGTTATCACGGCAGTGAAAATTGGTCTAATCGTACATGGTAGTACACCTATTATCGGTAGCGCAGAACAAACACAATTTGCTTTGTTGGGACAGCCGCCAACAGAAAATAAATTAAAAACAGATACTGGTAGTACAAAAAAAGTTCGCACTACCTATGAAGCTACAACATTGTTGCGAAATGCTCGTGTCGTCAATGTAAGTACTGACCTATAGCATATTGGTAAGGAGACTAGAGGTGATACGTTACCGTGATCTGTCAAGATCGACACAAAAAGATATTCATATGACCTATCGGAGTACCGAGCAAGGTGCAACACTGATAGTGGTACTACTATTCTTAGTACTTATTATTTTGGCTGGTGCAATAGCCGTTAGGCAAAGTACGACAGACCTTAAAATCGCAACTAGTGATCAAATTAATACAGTCTTACTGCAGTCGGCAGATAGTGCTAATCAAAAGCTAGAAATGATGGTAAATGGTAGTGCAGACTCTACAGGATATAAAGATGTGACCAGTGCAACAGGCGCCCTTGGTCATTTTTTACTATTTGAAAATAATAAGACAAATGAGTTTATTTATTGTTTTAATCCTCGCACGCAAAGTTACCTGACAAATAGTGCAACCGTTAGAGCGTCTACTGGTGGATATGTAGATGGATTAAATAATGGAATATGTGATTATGAAAAAGCGGAAGATTATACTAGTGCCCGACAGGCCGTGATGACTCAAATGAGTATTACCATCACCCCACCTGAGCCTAACGCAGAGCGGTTTGGTCATGTGGTTTTGGGTAAAGAAAGTGAAGATCGAACCAGCAAAAAATATAAGTTCGATATTCGACCAACTGCTTCGCTTCCAGCTTATAGTGAGCCGGAGCTAGGGGGTAATAATTGTTATGCGCAAACCAGTATCAAAGCTAATGTAGCAACTGGCGAAAAGTCATTAAATGAATGCTTATTAGCGGCGTCAACCCCTAGCAAGATGTTGTATGAGCAAGCAGATGTAGAAAATGTTTCTTCCTCTACGAAGTGTTATCCATTTGGCCGCGGCTCTCAAGACCCGCAGTGTATACTCTCGTCTTCAGCGACGCCTTAACTTGCTCATTCATCGTGCTGATATAATATAAGGATAGATGTCATGAACCGACTCGGCAATGCCCCAGCCCGAAAAAAAGCATTTCCAGTGCCCCTAAAGTATTTAGTTGTTGCTATGGCATCGATGATGACGCTTCCTGCACAAGCAGATGTTGCAGGTAAAAAAATTGGTGACTTAGAAATCTACAAAGCCGCTGAAGCAGGTAAAACCACGATCACCATGATGCTCGATACTTCAGGTAGTATGGCTGCGAATGTCACGAAAGAAGCCTGTGACTTGCCTCGCGGCGTTTACTACAACCAAGTTAGTGTCGATACTCAACAATCTAATACCACGCCCAGTTACACTAAAAGATACTGTGAGCTAAATAGTAGTAAACGGTACTTTTATCGCCAAGATAGAGACTATTGGGATAGATGGTATCGCTGTGGGCCTAGTAATGGGTCTGGCTCTAACAGTTATGGCTTTAGAGATTGCGGCGATAGAATATACTTCACACCAGATATTAGTGGTCTTAGCTATGTAACCTCTAGTTCTAACAACAGATATTTTTATACCTCTACTAAATACTATGACCGATTAACTCGTCTAAAAGATGCTATTTTTACGTTACTGGATAATAGTCTGTTAGATCCTAAAAGAGTCTCTATAGGAATAGGGCAGTACTCTACCCAAAGTGATGACGACAACGACTATAAAGGTGCTGATGGAAGAACGGGTAAGATACTGGTACCAGCAGCTTTGGTCGATGATACGCAGCGTTACTTAATCAAGACAGAGATTGCCGACTTAATTGGTTATAACGGTACGCCAACGGCCAATGCCTACGCAGAAGTAGGTGCCTATATGCTAGGTACTAACCCCTCACGTTCTTCGTATAGCGGTTATGATGATTCTGTTAAGTCATCTAAAAACAGTCGTGGTTATATCAGTCCTTTGTCATCACCCTCATCTTGTGACGGGCGTGGCATCTACTTTTTAACCGATGGTAACCCAAACAGCTCTCCTAACCCTAACTACATCATGCAATTGGCTCTAGGTGCCAGTTCATTTAACATACCCTCCAAGACACTTCCCAGTGGTAGTGAGCGCAATAATAGCATGCCACAAGTAGGTGTGTTTGCCAAAGCTTTACGTGACCCGACGCTCAATCCGCTAGGTACAGATCGTGAGATTTATACCGCTGTCGTTGGCTTCGGCTCGGTGTTTGATGTAGATGAATCAAATATCGTCAACTTACCTTATACCAACCCTAAAACAGGTGTGACTAAAAATCGAGATTTCTATAATTGTGAAAATATCTTTGATATCGATGCAAGGAATGCCTGTAATTGGGGCGAAAAATCTCATCCGTCTTTACCAGGAGTGGGAGGGTTCGGTGAAGGTGGGTTTTATTCAGCGCAGTCCACAGATGATATCGTCAACAGTATTGTCTCTTTTGTGACGGATTTAGACAATACCTTACCTTCGATACCGTCAGGGACTATTGTCGTCCCCGACGATCCTTATCGTGCCGATAGTCAGCTTGCGGTTGCTTACTATCCAACATTACAACCCAAAGTTGGTGATAATTCAGTCATTTGGGAAGGCAATATGAAAAAGTATCTGCTCAATGAGGGTACTTTGTATGGCAAAAACAACGCCAAGCTATTTAAGAGCATCGCTGGTGATTTAGAGCCAACCACTCAAGATATGTGGTCTGATAAAAACTACGCTGGTGCCAACGATAAGGTAGAAAGTGGTGGGTTTTTTGCGCAATTAAAGACACCAGCGACAGGGGTTGCCTCTGTTAGAACACTGTATGTAGAGGATTGGGATAACGCTACCAACAAAAAACCTGTATTGAGAAAAGTAGGCGTAAATGCTTCGGGCAAAGTCGTGGTAGATGGTGCCGTACTGACCAACAATACATTTAAAGATACAGCTACCTATAACGAAGTGACATTAAGAAAGATATTGAATTTCTTAGGGTTTACCTCTCTTCCAAGCACTGCCACAGCGGTAAAAGACATGACGCTTAGTAGTGCCAATGCGCCTGAAGCAATCAGGGTGCTGGGTGCAACGGTGCACTCCACGCCAGCCGCAGTTTCGTATTCGGCCAACTTAGATACCACCACAGGTAGAGTGACTGGTACACGTGATGATTATGTGTTATTTGGTTCATCCGAAGGTGGTTTGCACTTAGTGGACGCCGATAATTATGGAGTGGGTGATGGCGGTGCAGAAAAATTCGTGATCATTCCAAAAAAGATGCTCATGGATAGTAGCAAGTCTGACGCGCTGATCAAAGGTGCAACGAAACCTGAAATAGGTGCGCCCAACTTTGGTGTAGATGCCCCGTGGCTAGTCACGGCCGACTACAGGTATGATCTGAGCAACGGGCAAGTAAATGTCGAAACAGGAAGCGGCAAAGGTGTATTTGCATACGGTGGTCTGCGTATGGGAGGGGAGGCCTTTTATGGTGTAAACCTTACCAATACTAATGCTCCTAGCATGATGTTTACGATCACGCCTGCAACTTCGGGCTTTAGCCGTATGGGGCAAATATGGTCAAAACCTACTAAAGCCAAAATAAAAACGAGTAAGACTGATGAAGGAACCGAAGTCTTAGTGTTTGGTGGTGGTTATGACATGTGCTATGAAAATGAGGGCTTTCAGGTTGGTATCACAGATACAGAGTTAGGTGCTTGCTCAAACAAATCATCGGTTAAAGGTAATGCGGTCTATATTATCAATGCCAAAACAGGCGCTTTGATATGGTCGGCGTCTGCTGAAGGCTCGCCGACTAAGACGGTCGATAGTATGACCAATAGTATTGTCGCTGGTGTCACTACCTTAGACCGTGATAATGACGGCTTTATGGATCATATCTACTTTGCCGATCTGGGTGGTCAGCTGTTCCGTGCTGACTTTACCAATGCAGGTTTTGTGAAGCCAGTGGCATCCGGCACCGCTTCACCAGAAACTTCTTTTAGCAACACCAGAGTCACACGCGTACTCAAACCTGCCTATTCAGACAGCAACAAAAAATACAATCACCGTTTTTATGAGCGGCCAGTTGTCAGTTTTTATCGTAACGATTTAACCAACTCACTATTTGCACTCGTAAATGTCATCTCAGGGGACCGCAGCTCACCGCTCTCTAAAATACGAGACAATGATAAGGCCGATCGCCTCTACGGCATCATAGACAGTGACGTTACTAAGCCAGATAACGTTTTTTATGCCAGTAACTTTACGTCTGCGGCAGGCGGTGAAACCATTAAAGATTTAGCAGATAGCAGTTTAGCAGCGTTGCCTACTTCTATTGGAAGACTGACAAACCAAGGATATACGTTAAAGCAAAAAAATGATGTTATTGATACGTTAAAAGACGGCACCAAAAAAGGCTGGTACTATCCGCTGACCCGTTTCGACGGCTATGGCAATGTCAGATATACCAAAGGCGTTGGCAAATCTGCAGTGGTAGACAGTTATTTGTATACAACGGTCTACAACCCAGATATGAGCTATAATGCCGTGGACTCTTGTTCTGCCAAAGTGACAGGCGGCTCAGAGAGACAGCTCTACTGCTTACCTTATGGTATCTGTACCGATGAAGCCTCCAAGAACGGGACTGCAGGTTATGTACAGGCAGGTAAGGGTATTCAAGAGCTTACGCTTGGACCACGCAGCTCAACCCTCTCAAATCAGCGACTGCTGATCGGCACGCGAACATTGGCTGAACGCGCCAATGACCGAGTCAATTTTGGTTCTGATAACGGTAAAGGTCTATTTAATGCGCTCACAAACCCCAAAGGGTTAAACCAAGGGAACTTAAGCGTGAATGATAGCATCATAGGCAACGGCACCGCGCCTGAGTTGATATTTAACGAGCGTTATACGCTGCAGCCAAAAGTATGGTATGAAGTAGACTGATAAGGTGGTCGCATGGGCATGAAAGCCTCAAAACAACACTCAGGCTTTACGCTGATTGAGCTAATGATAGTTATCATGATCGTGGCGGTATTGGCAGCGATTGCGGTTCCTTCTTATCGTCAGTATGTAGTCCGAAACGCTGAAGCACAAGCGCAAGCAAGGATGCAAGAACTTGATATTGAGCTTAATCGTTGGCGTGCTAGTGCGTTAACTTACAAAGGCTTTACACCCAAAAAGGTAGCCAGTAATGGCGATATTAGTTATGCATACGATGAGGCTGATAATAAAACCATCTACGTCCCAAAAGGTAGCGATAGCAGCAATTACCATTATAAAATTACCTTAGTGGACGCTGCCACAGGAAATACATTAGCGCCTGCCAGCTCGGGATATTCTACTGCGGGTAGCTCGTGGCGCATGTTCGCTGAGCCTAGTAGTAACTATAGCACTGCCCATAAAATACTGCTCAGTAGTTCTGGTCTACGGTGTAAGACCAAGAATAACGATAGCAGTATTACAGTGGCTTCTGCTAATTGTGGCACTTATTCGGAGGACTGGTAATGCCGAGTCTAGACAGTAATAAAGGCTTTACCCTCGTTGAGCTGATGATCGTCGTCGCCATCATCGGTGTGCTCGCGGCTATCGCTTATCCCAGCTATCAGCGCTATGTCATCAAGACCAAGCGGGTCGATATGATGACAGAGATGCAAAATATCGCCTCAGAGATTGAGAGTCGCAAGCTGGCACAGGGTAGCTACCGTGCTATCAGTGCGCAGATCAAAGCAGACTTTGCGACCGCCTATCCTCAGCAAGGGACAGCGCTATACGATGTCAGTATCGAGCCAACTACCCTGACGCCTCCCGACAACACCTTGACCAATAAATGGGTAATCACGGCAACGCCGAAGTCTGGTACGCAAATGGCAAGTGATGGCGTCTTGAGCCTTAATTATCAAAACATTAAATGCCGTACTATCGGTACTGAAAAAAAATGCGGCACTGGCAGCGAGTGGAATGACTAAAAAATAGTCTGGAAACTGACAATTATTGTCAGTTATCGTGAGCCAGAGTAGCTGCCATTGACATAAACTGACACTTTTAGGTATGCTTAGCGTAACAATTAGTATCAGTAGATAACAGTATGGTAAGTATCTGCACGAAAATACCGATAAATAGTGATAAGAATTGAGTACTTAGCATATAGACCTACTATGACTAATGATATTGGCACGCTATATGCATCTACTAGGGCACGAAAGATCAATACACTATATCCAATACCTAACATAACAAAAGATAGCGAGCGAATATCCGTTATCTTTATCCCCTCTAAAGGAGTTCTTATGAACGCTCAAAAAGGTTTTACCCTAATCGAACTAATGATCGTTGTTGCTATCATCGGTATCCTAGCTGCAATCGCTATTCCTCAGTATCAGAACTATGTCGGTCGTTCAAACGTAGCGGCAGCAGTATCGACATTGTCTGCCAATAAAACTGG
Organism: Psychrobacter sp.; assembly: GCF_030454045.1. Lineage (GTDB taxonomy): Bacteria > Pseudomonadota > Gammaproteobacteria > Pseudomonadales > Moraxellaceae > Psychrobacter. Next base: position 35,197 of record NZ_JAKDJE010000019.1, read on the forward strand.
TTTAGAGGATTACGTTATGGAATATGGTGAGTTTCCAGATGGAACAACCACAGCACAGGCTGAGTCTGGAGATCCCGACGACGACGACTATGAACAATACAGACGCGGAGAAACTGCAGCTGATTTAGGTATAGTAAACCCCACTTTTGGCACCATAAAACTTAAAGAAGATACAGCAAAACCTGGTGCAGGTACTGCTCAGTTGAAGTTTACGAGTGGTAACCCAGGTATCAATGATAGAGTTGTACAGTTAAAACGTGATGAAAATGGTACATGGTCATGTGTAACTAACGTTGATGAAAAGTTTAGTGGTAAAGGTTGTTCTTTCACTACTACGATAACAGCAATATAATAAGTAAGCGTAGGCTAGGCTCTTAACTTAGCTCATATTATGCAAGGTAAAATGCTGAACGAAATGTCCAGTGTATGCAAAGCCTGATTTAACCAAAAAAGCCAAACGCACTGTTTGGCTTTTTTATGTTTAATAACTGGGTAACCACCCCAAGCCTAACTGGCATACTCTCTGCACCATAGCAATTATCACATTAATTGATAATAATGCTATGAAGTATCAACATAATACTGCCGCAAATCGTCACCTGACACCATCAGGCAGCGCACAATCTGGCTATACCTTGATAGAGCTAATGATCGCCGTCGCTATCATCGGTATCTTGGCAGCGATGGCAATCCCCAGTTATAACCAACATATCGCTAAGACACAGCAGCAAGCGTAGGCTGGGCTTTTAGCCCAGCTCAAATCACGCAAGGTTAATATGCTGGGCAAAATGCCCAGCCTACAAAGAGTCTTGTTTAATATCTAAAAACCAAACATCTCGTTTGGTTTTTTTGTGTTTAAAATTATTCAAAATTTTTTGCATCAAATATTTGTAAAGTTACCATGCTGGGCTAAAGCCACAGCCTACACAGATTAAACGATTCCCAAAGCCTATAAAGTTAAGCCAAGATATTAGCTTACACGTCATATCGAATGTTGATATTTTTATCATTTTCATCCGTTCCCCAATCAGAGGGATACACGCCTTTTTTAATCAATTTATGCAACGTAGAGTACTGCCAATTTTGAGGATTGGTGACGTAGCCATGCTTAACAGGATTATGATGAATATAATCCATATGTTGCCGATAGTCAGCGTCATCACGGATACGATGTTCCCAAAATCGTCGTTGCCAAATACCACGCTCTCTTTTTGCTTGTCGTGAAGGAGTAATGGCTTCGGTTTTAGTGATTTGCCTAGAGAATTGGCTTTTGATACTCGCCACTATGACAGCGTAATTATCAGAATTTGGTGGCAAAGTAATCATGATATGGACGTGGTCAGGAAGGACGACCATAGCGTCTAATTTGAATTGGTGGTGTTGAATGGTTTTAACGTAGGCATCACGAAACTTATCAATATGAGTCAATAAGAGTGACGACTTTCTATCCAGTAGATTAAAGGTCAAAAAATAACAACCGCCTTGGGTTTTGTCACGAATGTAGTTTCTCATAAGGCAATCAGTGTATAGACGAGGTGATGGGCGTAGGTAGGCTGGGCTTTTTAGCCCAGCTCAAATCATGCAAAGTTACCATGCTAGGCTAAAGCCACAGCCTACGCGATACGAATTGGAGTTAGGTTATAAATAAAAAGGCTGAGCCAAAAGCCCAGCCTACATAGTATCCAAAGTATCAGTTGCTGCCTACTTCTCCAAATACTGAATCTTACCTTCCACTCCATCCCACTTTTCAGCTTCTGGCAATTGACCTTTCATCTCAGTGATGTTTGGCCATTTTTGCGCCAGCTCTTCATTTAGCTGAATAAAGACTTCTTGCCCTTTTGGTACTTCGTCTTCCGAAAATATCGCATTGGCAGGGCATTCAGGCTCGCATAGCGCGCAGTCGATGCACTCATCAGGGTCGATAGCGAGGAAGTTTGGGCCTTCATAAAAGCAGTCCACAGGACAGACTTCCACACAGTCGGTGTATTTGCAAAGAATGCAGTTATCTGTAACGACAAAGGTCATAGTGATGTCTACCTGTTATTGATTTGGCTGATATGGTGCCTGTATCGTCAGCGCCTACCGCGGCGAGTATGATGGCGATCGCGATACTCAATCGTCGCGGCAGTCTGCTTAATGATGCACCATAAGGGCTAGAGTAACTAAAAAACTAGATTGACTAAAAACAAGCCACATTTTAGCGCCTTTATGCTGATTTGACAATTCCCTTTAGTGACTAATGATATCCTTAAGATGATAGAGCAGGTCATGCGCTTGTTTGGGTGTTAGGTTGTCAGGGTTGATGGCTGCCAACTCGTCTTGTAAGCTAAATAGCTGATTTTGCTGTGGAATATCTGCTACTGCTTGCTCATGGCTTAGAGGGCTGGTCTCTATGGTGGTCAGTGGTCTTTGATCGTCAAGCTGGCAATTATCCGTTCGCGACTTAGCTAAGTCGCTTTTGTCATCAACGGCTTGAGCGTCATCAACGCTTTGAGTATTTGCCGCCATCGTTGGATGATCGCGCAAGTAGCGTTTGGCGTCACCAATCACCGATGGCGGAATGCCGGCCATCTTGGCGACATGTAGGCCAAAGCTAGAGCTGGCCGCGCCGTCACGGATTTGGTGCAGCAGTAGTAGTTGCCCATCGATTTCACTGGCGGCGACATGGACGTTACGAATACCTTTATTTTGCGCAGCCAATTGTGTCAGCTCAAAGTAGTGGGTGGCAAACAGGGTCAGGCAGCCGATCTCAAGCAGCCTATTGACACAAGCGTGAGCGATGGCCAGCCCGTCGGTGGTGGCGGTACCGCGGCCGACTTCATCCATGAGCACCAGTGATTTATCGGTCGCTTGGTTTAAGATATTGGCCGTCTCGATCATCTCGACCATAAAGGTCGACTTGCCGCCTGCCAGATCATCGGCCGAGCCAATACGGGTAAAGATGCGGTCGATATCACCGATGCGCGCGCTGGCCGCTGGTACAAAGCTGCCACAGTGCGCGAGCAAGACAATAAGAGCGGTCTGGCGCATATAGGTGGATTTGCCGCCCATATTGGGGCCTGTGATCATCAGCAGGCGTTCAGGATGTCCTTCTTTAGTATTGGCACTGCCCAGCGCGCAGTCGTTGGCGACAAAGGCATGAGCGCGCGCAGGTTTGCTGGGGTGTTGGCTGAGGTTTTGGCTAAAAGTCTGTGTTGCGCCTTGCGCGGCTGGGCTGCTGGTATTGTCGGTGGTTAATGCCGCCTCGACCACCACATGGCGGCCTTGCTGGATGTCGATACTGCTCTGGTCGATACGGGTCTGGCTGCTGTTTTTTAACAAGTTGCCATCGTTTGAATCGTTAGTCATAACTGGACGTTGCCAATTATAAAGGGTCGCAAGCTGCGCCCAGTTGCTGAGCACATCTATTTGGGCGATGGCGGCGCTTAGCTGCTGCAATGCGGCCAAATGATTACTGAGTATCGTCAACAGCTCATGATACAGCTGTTTTTCTCGAGCCAGTGCTAAGCTTTGTGCGCTTAGGTATTCGGTCTCGACTTCCTTTAGCTCATCGGTGATAAAACGCTCACTACTCTTGAGCGTCTGCCGCCTGATAAAGTGCGCGGGTGCGTTTTTGGCTTGCATTTTGGGCAGCTCAAAATAAAAACCGCTGACTTTATTAAACCCGACTTTTAGACTGGGTAGCTGGTTGTCCTGACGGGCGCGCGCGACCATCTCATCTAGTGTCAATTGGATATTGTCATGTAGATGTGTAAGACGATCAAACTCGGCGTCATAGCCTGCTGCCAGCATACCGCCATCGCGGACATGAGCAGGCGGCTCTGGGATAATGGCACGCTCGATCAGCTCGGCGACGGATTGTACCGCAGGTAGCTGGGCGGGCAGTTGCTGCATGAGCATGGCTAGCAGTCCTGCCTGCTCGTGATGGATACCTGCTTGCTCTAATAAGGTGCTCAGCTGCGCGCTGCTGTTGATACCGTCCACCAGTTTGCGCAAGTCTCGCGGCTTGGCACTCATCAGGCCGATGCGGCTGGTGATGCGCTCGATATCACCGATGGCGCTTAGCGTGTCGCGTATATAGCTGACCAATGAGGGACGCTGTAGCTGCGGACTACTGTGCTTGCTGCTGTCAGCTGGGTTGTCTGCTTGCAAAAGTTTGTCTATGGCGTCTAGGCGCATATTGATACGCGCATGCTGGCGCAAGGGGCGTTTCATTTGTTGCACCAGCAGGCGACGTCCCATCGGCGTTTGGCAGTGACCCACGACCGAGACCAGCGATGTACCGCTGCTACTGACTGGAGCAAACAGCTCAAGGTTTTGTTGGCTACCGGCATCGATGATCAAGTAATCATCGCTAAACTCGACGATAAGCTGATTGACCTGCGGCACATGACGCTGCTGGGTTTGCTGCGCATAGTGAATCAAGGCGGCACAGCTAGACTGGCTAAGCGGCGCGTCATGGATACCAAGCCCATCGAGACGCTGCACTCCAAACTGCTGACAAAGGGTGTCTGCGGCATGGGCGCGGTGAAAGTCATTGGCAGCGACTTCTATAATCGGGCAGTCTAGGTGTTGTCGCAGCCATAGCGGCCAGTCGGTATCAGCACTGCCAGTAGCGTCGCTTAGTGCTTCGCTGATGATACATTCGCTAGGGGCGAAGCGGGCGAGCACCGTCAGCATCTGCGTTTGTAGGTCATCGTAGTCATCATGATTGGCGCTCAGACTCTGAGTGGTCAGGGTGCCAGCGGCCAAGTCGAGCTGACTGACGGCGGCCTGTAGTGGCTGCTTGCTGTTTGCTCGCGGCTGGGCGATATCGATTGCCACCACGGTCGGCGTGTGGTTGGGCGCGATCAGCGCGTCATCCGTGATGGTGCCTGCGGTCAGCGTTTTGACTACCTCACGGCGCATGATACCAGTGGCCTTGCTACTCTTTTTTTGTTTATCGCCCATCGCCGATGGAGCGGATGAGGGGCTGGCTGCATCGGTTGATGCGTCGTCCACTTGCTCACAGACGACCACTGTCTGACCTGTCGCGATGAGCCGTGCCATGTAGCTGTCGGCGGCATGAAACGGCACACCCGCCATCGCTATCGTGTTGCCTGCTTTATCCGTACCACGGCGTGTCAATGTGATATCTAATATTTGCGCGGCGCGCTTGGCATCGTCAAAGAACAACTCATAGAAGTCACCCATCCGGTACAAGAGCAATGCTTGTGGATAGTTGGCTTTCATGGTTAGATATTGCACCATCATTGGCGTATGGTCTGCTAGGTTATAGACGGTATCGCCGATGCTTAAGCAGTCAGAGTTCTCTTGTTTTGATAAGGGTTTTTCTGATGAGCTAGGATTTAACGACTGATTTTGTCCAGATGGCTTTACGGTCATGCAGAGTCTCTTATAGTGCTTTAATGAGTGGTAATGAGTATTTTGTGATAGAGATGCTAAAGGGTCATTTTTCTTATATATGAGTTTGATAGATAGCTTTGGCTTTATTAATAAGCCAGTTACTTATAGATAAATGGCCTAACGACAAATTTTGAGCCAAGATGCAGTAGTAGCAAGCGTATAAAAATCAAAATGTGAAAAATAATAAAGTCGCTGAAAAAGCTAAGAAATTTAACAAGGTATTCGCTATTTTAACACGTCCTACTAGGTTTTTACTGTGGCAAATATCTACTTGCTGCCCTTGTATCCATCAGCGTCATAACCATATATAATGACGGCACACTTAATTGGGCGATACTAAATTAGGTAGTACTTAGTCGAATAATGACAAGGCCACGAGCTAAGCTTTGGCTAATGCGCACTAATTATCGAATATTCCATAGGTCAAAAAATTATGTTATCAAAGATTATAGGCAGTGTAGTTGGCACCAAAAATGACCGCGAATTAAAACGCATGCGTAAAGTGGTCAGCAAGATCAACGCACGAGAGGCTGAAATACAAGCCCTGTCTGATGAGCAACTACAACAAAAAACGGAAGAGTTCAAAGCCCGCCACCAAAAAGGCGAAAGCTTAGATGCGCTATTGCCAGAGGCGTTTGCCGTCTGCCGCGAAGCCTCATTGCGTGTCAATGGTATGCGCCACTATGACGTGCAGCTGATCGGTGGTATCACCTTGCACGAAGGCAAAATCGCTGAGATGAAAACGGGTGAAGGTAAAACCCTCATGGGAACCTTGGCCATGTACCTAAATGCGATCAGCGGTAAAGGGGTTCATCTGGTCACGGTCAACGATTATTTGGCCGCGCGTGATGCTGAGCTAAACCGTCCGTTGTTCGGGTTTTTAGGTATGACTGTTGGTGTGATTTACTCACAGCAGCCGCCACAAGAAAAAATCGAAGCTTATCAAGCTGACATTACCTATGGTACCAATAACGAATACGGTTTTGATTATCTGCGCGATAACATGGTCTTTAGTCTTGCTGAGAAAAAACAGCGCCCGCTAAACTTTTGTATTATCGATGAAATTGACTCAATCTTGATTGATGAAGCTCGTACGCCGCTTATTATCTCGGGTCAAGCTGAAGATTCATCACGCATGTACGCGTTGATTAATACGATTATTCCACGGCTTAAGCGCTCAAAAGACGAAGAAGCAAACAAGAATAACGAAGAAGAAGACTTCTGGATTGATGAAAAAAATCGCCAGATTGAGATCAGCGAAAAAGGCTATGAAAAAATCGAGCGCTTCTTAATCGAAGTGGGCGAGCTGGGTGAAAACGAAAGCTTATATAGCCCAAGTCGTTTGCCACTTTTGGCTCACGTTCAAGCGGCCATTCGTGCGCATCATGTGTTTGTCAAAAACGTTCACTATATCGTGGATGAAGGCGAAGTGGTCATCGTTGATGAAAATACAGGCCGTACCATGCCTGGTCGTCGCTGGTCAGAAGGCTTGCATCAAGCAGTAGAAGCGAAAGAAAACGTTGAGATCCAAGCAGAGAACCAAACGCTTGCCACCACGACCTTCCAGAACTACTTCCGTCTCTATGACAAGCTCTCTGGTATGACGGGTACCGCTGATACTGAAGCGGCAGAATTCAAATCTACTTACGATCTAGATGTCATCGTTATTCCAACGCATGAGCCGATTGCTCGTATCGATATGGATGATCAGATTTTCTTAACCAAGTTAGGTAAATACAAAGGCATCATTCGCGAAATTAAAGAGATTCAAGCCAAAGGTGCACCTGTGCTGGTCGGTACGGCGACCATTGAAGCCAGTGAAGAATTGTCTTATCTGCTCGATCAAGAAGGTGTGAAGCATAACGTCCTAAATGCCAAGCAGCATGAGCGGGAAGCTGAGATTATCGCGCAGGCTGGTAGCCCAAAGTCAGTCACAATCGCCACCAACATGGCAGGCCGTGGTACGGATATTATCCTTGGTGGTAACTGGCAGTCGTTTATCGAAGATATCGATGCGGTTAGTCCAGAAGAGATGCAGCGTCTAAAATCTCAATGGCAAGTTAAACATGACCAAGTCGTAGCAGCGGGTGGTTTACATATCATCGGCTCTGAGCGTCATGAGTCACGCCGTATCGATAACCAGCTACGTGGCCGTGCTGGTCGTCAGGGTGACCCTGGTATGTCACGCTTTTTCTTGTCGCTCGAAGATGATTTGATGCGTATCTTCGCAGGCGATCGTGTCGTCAATATGATGCGTGCGATGGGTCTCAAAGAAGATGAAGCCATCGAACATAAAATGGTCTCTAAATCGATCGAAAACGCGCAAGGCAAAGTTGAGAGTCGCGATTTTGATGCTCGTAAGAACCTGTTGAAATACGATGATGTTGCCAATGAGCAGCGTAAAGTGATTTATGGTCAGCGTGATGATTTGCTTGCTGAGATGGACTTATTAGAAGCCATCGAAGCCATGCACAATGAAGTCTACAACGCCATGATCAACCAGTTCATCCCGCCTGGCTCTATCGATGACCAGTGGAATATCGATGGCCTAGAAGATGAGCTTGAGGATGAGTTTAAAATAACGATGCCGATCAATGATTGGCTAGACGAAGATCGCCGTCTGGACGAAGAGGGCCTACGTGCCAAGATTATCCAAACTGCCATAGAGCGTTATCATAGTCGCCGTGAGCAAATGGGTGAACAGGACGCCGCGCAGCTTGAGCGTCACTTTATGTTACAGAGCCTAGACAAGCACTGGAAAGAGCATCTGACACAGATGGATCAGCTGCGTAAAGGTATCCACCTGCGCGGTTACGCACAGAAAAACCCTGAGCAAGAGTACAAGCGTGAATCATTTGAGTTGTTCCAAATGATGCTTGGGGCGATTAAGTCTGAAACGGTACAAGATTTATCACGTGTTCATATCCCAACCAAAGAAGAGCTAGAAGCGTTAGAAGCCCAGCAGCGTGAGAATGCGGCTCATATGCAAATGCAGTTTGAGCATGATGACGTGGATAACTTAGATAGCAGTGCAAGCCCAGCCGCTCAGCCGCAACCGCAAAACCGTAATGGCAGTGGTGCAGCTGCGGCTGCTGTCGGTGCCGCTACGGCAGGCAATACAGGCGGTGCCAATGAGCCAAATCCATATGCTGGTATGAATATCAGTCGTAATGCCCCTTGTCCTTGTGGCTCAGGGCTCAAGTACAAACAGTGTCATGGTAAAATTTAATCATTAGTACGGACAGATTAATCGATATGTACTAAAACATTAATCGTGATATATCAAAAAACTGTCAAAAAAGCCCTCACTTAACCTAGGTGAGGGTTTTTTACGTTGGTTAAATCAATGACCTATCATCAGGGATTGCCATATCAAAACCAGCAAACACTTTGTATTGATTATTTACAAATTCGGCATAGGCGCGAATTTATGGACACGCTATAGTGTTTAGCATATCTATTTGGGAGAGAGTCATGAGTTTAGAGCTATTAAAACAATTTCGTACCTCTGTCGCCTTGACAGGATTACTCGCTGGCGCCTTAACCATCAGCGCCTGTCAGCAACAATCAGAACCAGAATCAAGTATGGAAGACAGTATCAATGCTGAAGAGTCAGTGCCGATGTCAGCGGAACCCGCTGAGCCAAGCGATGTTGTCGTTAATACTGAAGATGCCACACTCAATGAAGTCGAGGGCGATACGGTCGCGTCAGTAAACAGCGGTGTGACGCAAATATCCTATTTGTGCTCACCTGAACTAAAAGTCGAAGCCACTTATAAAGAAGATGCCAATCAAGTGGTCGTTGCCACTGATATGGGAACAGTAACAATGAATCAGACCAATGAAGGCAGTAATCCAGAAGTGTTCGAAGTTGCCACAGGGTTAGATGGCGGTCAAGGGTTTACTCAGTGGCGTGTAGCCCACGAAGCACGGGAAACTGGCGTCATGCGTACGGCTGGAGAAGATGAGTCAACCGTGAATACGTTTGAATGTAATAAAGTATAAAAGTTTGACTGCTGTAAATGTTATAATCAAAAAGCAACGCGAGATTAGCGTTGCTTTTTTATGTCAGTAATTTATATGCCTTGCTATCAACGCCAAAGGGTTTATTTTGGTCGAGTAGCATTGGCCTCATGTGCCAAAAACCCTTCTTCAGTCACATCGAGCTCTTCATGTTTCAACTCTACTTGAATACTATCGGTATGGATATGTGTGCTCTTATTGACTTCAATTTCTTGGATGGCGTAGGTATCTTTGGTAATAGTTGCTACTTGGCGTGATAAAACGATCTCAATCGGCTCGTTACCAACCTCTATTTGTTTACCATTGACGGTCACAACGGCTTTACTATCTAGTGAGGGTTCAACATGACGCAATATATCTCTGTCATCATAGTTACCTGACAGTAATTCTTGACTCTCTGCATCATGATACTCAGTGCGAATGGTAATGTATTCTTCTATAAGCTCAATAGGCACTTCAATGGTCTTGGTGCGGGCATGCTTGGTGACAGTGACTTTACCTACATCCAAGCGTTCCTTATTGATGACAGGACGCTCTTCTAATAGCTCTAAATGTCCAACATTGACTCTATTTGATGTCTTATCAGTGAACGTATCTTGTGTATTGTCTAATTCGTCTTGGTATAAGCTGTTTGTGTGGTCAGTTGTCATTATTATTTCCTTATCGTTATCAAGTCATGGGTTATGCAAGAGGAGGTATCAATGAGTGATATTAGACTTATTACTATTATTACGCATTATTATAATAAATCATGGTGTAATGGACAAAATTCATGCTAAAAAGTAGGTGGTAGTCGCTAATGGACAT
>NZ_JAKDJE010000020.1 GCF_030454045.1 Psychrobacter sp.
TCTCAAGCTCGCCTGTGTCGCTACGGACTCTCTTTTTAGTGTGCCCATTGCGCTTGTTAGGCTTGTCTGCCTTTTCATGCTTGGGGTAACCGAGGTGGTCTTCCATCTCGGCTTCAAGTGCGGTGTCGATAAAAGATTGCATGAGCTGCTTTTGAAAGTCTTTGATGTCATCGAAGCTTTTCATGCTGCTGGCCATTTGCTCAGCCAGTTTCTTGATGTCAGATTGAGTAGTCATTGCTTATTCTCCTGTTAGTGGATTATAAGCAGTTACACAGAGTTTGGGAAACTCCCGATTTATCACTACTCGCTAGTAAAAGTATTGGCGAGCTAGTGACCGCATACCCCAATTTATTGATTTTCCCCGCTCATTTTGAAGACAACGAAGACGATATTGCCAGTAGGCCAACTTTTGAATTAAAGGTGAATGAGTTTCAGACCGTTTTAGAGACAGGCAACGTCATGGGCTTTATTGGTGTGAAAGATACACAGTTAAAAATTCAGTCCCGTTTTGCTCGGGCTTCTGTTGTCGATAGTGATGCCCAATCCAATCAAGAAGAGGTTATTGAAGAAGATTATTTTCTACATTATATGCTGCAAAAAGTATTGTGTATTAACTTGTTCGACTTAAAACATAGCCGAAATCAAACTAACCTATTTGATTTTTTGGTATATTTGTTTCCTTATTTTCTTAAAAAAGCCCTTTCACAGGGCTTATATAAGGAGTATCAAAAGAAAACCTATAATGATAGTAACCTTAAAGGTACTATCGATATTAAAACTCATGTACAGAGAAACTTACCGTTTAGAGGTAACGTTGCCTACAGTGTGCGCGAGCATAGTTTTGATAACCCAATATCACAGCTTATTCGACACACTATAGAGTTTATTAAACAACAACCTAACCTAAGAGGTGTGTTACATAGCGACAGCGAAACACTTGATTTTATCAATCTGATTGTCCAGCATACGCCGTCATATCATGCACGCGATCGATATACTATCATCAATACTAACCGTAAGCCCTTTGTCCATCCTTACTTTATGGAATATAGTGGCTTGCAAAAAATCTGTCTGCAAATTTTACGTTATGAAGGTCTGAAATACGCTAACAACGATGATAAGGCTCATGGCATTTTGTTTGATGGAGCGTGGTTATGGGAGGAGTACCTCAACACGCTGTTACATCCAATTGGATATGACCATCCCACTAACAATACTCAACAAGGTGGTATCAAGGTATATGTTCAAAAGCTTTCAGGGAATAACGTGCGTCGTTATCCTGATTTTATTAAAGACAGTCGTATTATTTTAGACGCTAAATATAAGCGTATGAAAAATAATGAAATTAATCGTGACGACCTAAACCAATTACTTTCGTATTTGTTTTTATATAAAGCAAGTATTGGTGGCTATATTGCCCCAAGTGAAACGACAAATTTAGACTTGAAGATGGGATTACTTAATGGCTTCGGTGGCAGTATCTACAAATTTAAATTAGCAATTCCACAAGAAGTCACAAGCTACCAAGCATTTAAAAACGCTATTGCTGAGAATGAAACTAAGCTGATTAATGCTATTAAAGAGCTGTCTTCTGAGAAAAGTAATAATGAATAGTTTGTAATCATACAAGAGTCATTTTGAGAAGCTTTTTAGCCCTGACAGTAGCGTCTATCCTACTTGGATAAGCGTGTTGCGAAGGCTAGGTTTTGGGGCAGTATCGTGACTAAACAGGAATGACTCAAACCGTAGCCTCGCCACGCCTAGATAAGCAGATAATAGCGGATGGCAGGATTGGCTACTTTTCACCACTATACAGCTCAAACCTCACCCAAATCTTCCATATCCACATACTCTTTTTTACCATGAATCTTATACATCTTGCGATTGATCTCTGGATACAGGGTAATATCGATCGGTGGTCGGCTGCCGCCCATCAGGTAAGTGGCATCGGCATCGCTCTCATTGCGCATCGAATGCGCCGCGCCATGCGCAGGAAAGCCGACAAAATCTCCAGCACTCAGCTCATACTGCTCATCACCGTAGCGCAGCGACAGCTCACCTGACAGTACATAAATGAACTCATCCGACTCTTCATGATAGTGATGCGTCGTCGTCTCATCTCCCGCTTCCACCCGTACGAGGTGCAAGCCAAACTTGGTCAGACCAACGATATCACTGAGCGACACCGTATGGCGGATAGCGTGCTCATTGAACTGGTGGATATGCTTAGTCTCAGGCGTGTTATCGATATCGGATTTGGTCAAGACGTATGCTTGCGTGTCCTTAGGCGGCTTTTGTTCTGGTGTCGTCATCATCGGTCTCCTTGATTGATGCTTTGAGTGTATACCACTATTAGCCAATAGTATCAGGTTTTAAAAGGGACGAAATAGGCGTGATGTTGATAATCAGACAGCGGCTTTATATATCCTGCATAAAGCGATTGTTGATGACGCCATTCCTGTTGTACCCTGAACCATTATTTTAAATGAAGGAGAGTGCGGGTGTTGTATAACTTTGATGAGGTCATCGATAGACGTGGTACGGGGTCGCTTAAATGGCACTATAGCGATGATACGATTCCGCTGTGGGTGGCGGATATGGATTTTAAGGCCGCACCGCCTATCTTAAACGCGATTGAGCAAGCCGTACAGCATGGCATATTGGGCTATACCTTACCGACCGAAGCGTTGTATGCGGCGATTATTGATTGGCATAGTAGCCGCTATGGATTGATGCTCACGGATAAGGAGATTTTGTTCTCCCCAGGTGTCGTCCCAAGCCTAGCGCTGATGATGAACGTCTTTACCGAGGTAGGGGATGCGGTACTGGTCAATGATCCTGTGTACACGCCCTTTATGAGCAAAGTCACGCAAAATAAGCGCACGCTGGTGCGCTCAGCGCTGGTGGAAGCGGACGGCAAATATCGTCTGGACTTGGACGATATGGAAGCCAAAATCATCAAGCACAGTATCAAGCTGTACTTTCTGTGCAATCCGCAAAACCCAGGCGGGCGCGTGTGGACGGCGGATGAGCTGAATGCGGTGCTAGACTTGTGCAAAAAGCATGATGTAGCGATTGTCAGTGATGAGATTCACCAAGATTTGACCTTGCGCGGGCATACCTTTACACCGTTTTTAACGCTGGCACAAGGTTATGAGCACAAAGTGGTGAGCCTGACCTCGATGACCAAAACCTTTAATATCGCGGGGATCAAAGGCTCGCTGATTTTTGCTAAGGATGCCGCGCTGATAGAAAAAATTGACGCCCAGCAGCATCTAAACGATGAGTATGAGCTCAACATGTTCGCCTATGCGGCGATGCACAGCGCCTATCGTGAGGGCGGTGAATGGCTGGCGCAACTGCTTGCCTATATTGAGGACAATATTGAGTTTACCTTGCAGTTTTTCGCTGAACATCTACCCAATATCAAGGTAATGCGACCAGAAGCGTCTTATCTGATTTGGCTGGATTGCTCAGCATATAGTCAAGACGACGAGCAGCTTTATGATATTTTACGTGCGGCGAAAGTGGAGCTCAATGCTGGAATCAAATATGGTGAGGAAGGACATCTCAAAATGCGTATCAATGTTGCCTGTCCGCGTATGCTGTTAGAAGCGGGTTTGGCGCGGATGGTGATGGCGTTTGAGGGGTTGGGGAGTTAAGGCATTGTTGAGAAAATGGGCAATGCCTTATTGCTGACCTAGTGAAACAAGCAAACTATTGATTCTATTAATCGAGATCAAACATGGATGAAAAAGTTAAAGCATCATGGGAGCGTGTACTTCACCCCAGGACGCTTAAAAAAAATATCATTACAGCCTCTATATTTTCGATGGGCTTCGAGATGCTCAAGAATAGTATTGTTGAAAAGATAAAAGGCTTTTTTACTAATGGGTTCGATAAAAATGGAATGATTGTTAGCGCTGAGTATAAAGAAAAGGTGCTTGTCTTGAATAGAAGCCGACTCTATGCATCTTTAACGTGGCTACGAGATATGGGTGCCATTGATGATGAAGATTTAGAGAAATTTGAGTATATCAAAAGGTGCCGCAACACCTTAGCTCATGAAATGTTAACATTTGCTTCGGCTAGGATTGACTTTGATGTCACAGAAACTTTTGAAGAAATGGTCGGTTTATTGAGAAAGATAGAGATTTGGTGGTTTGTAAACCTAGATATGGCAATAGACCCAGAGGCTTATCCTGAAGATCTAGATTTAGAGCAGGTTACTCCAGGTCCATTATGGGGTCTTCAAATGCTTATTGACGTTGCGTTAGGTTCAGAGGATGAGGCGCAAAAATACTATAATTACTTTGTCGCAAACTCGGACAAAGTTTAAGATGTGCATTTCCTCGGAATTTTTCAACTCTCCTACAACTAGCTGCGAATGTATGTTGAATTGTACAAAATAGTATGGTCTAAATTTTCAACCACTTCTAAGCTAAAAATACTTATCACACCAAAGCTCAATCGGTCATAACCATTGAACATTAATATCTATACCCTTACTCTATCGGAGATAGCTTACCATGCGGGCTTGAGCGCAGGTACTGTTTGGGCGCTTTCACTTTTGTGCCAAGCTCGCCCACTACGCACAAATAAAACCACACTTAAACAAACGGCGCATCAGGACAATGTGACTCCTCCAGCTCCTGTTCCGTAGGCGCGCGCAGTAGCGTAATCGGCGCTGTCTGCGCCGCCTGCCAGTCAATTAAGCCAAGCGCGGCAAACTCACCCAGCCAGCCTGCCATTGCCCAATGTTGCCACTGATCATAAAAGCGATTGGCATTGATAACGATGCTGTCCAAGTGGTTCAGCGGCGGACGATAGACGCCGTGCTGCTGATGGTAGACGATTTCGGCAGTCAGATAAAACGGCATGCCGCACGCGCGTGCGCGAAATGCAAAATCGGTATCCTCCGCGCCATAGCCGACATAAGCGGTGTCAAAGCCGCCAAGCGCCTCAAACTGCTGGCGCGTGATGGTAAAGCACAAGCTCCAAAACGTGCCAAAGTCCTCGGTCTGCGCTATCGCGGCGGGCGCGAGTGAGTCGGTTGGCGCAAAGTTCGGGCGGTAGGGGTTGTATACCGAGAGCGTATCTAGCGCGGCATCATTCAGCATATCTGCTGCCAGTTCTGTCGATTCGGCGGCTGATAGCGGGCGCGTCAGATATTTGGGCTGTCCCATCAGTAGTGCCTCAGGGTGCGCCATGAGCTTGCTATATAGTCCCGCGATGCTGTCCACAGCAACCAAGCAATCGACATCTAAGAATATCAGCGCATCATGGCTCGCGTGCGTGGCGCCGATATTGCGATTGTGCCCGATATCAAAGCGCGCTTGCTTATCGTTGCCATCATTCGTGGTTGGAATCTGCACGATGTTCAGCGCATATTCGCTTAGTAGGCGCTCGGGGTCGGCGTCGTCATTGACGATGATGACTTCGGCGGGTAGCGTACTGCTGTTGGCAAGCGCGGCAAGCAGATTATATAAGTGCGTGTTGCGTCCGTAGCAGGTAGTGATGACGCTCACAGGCGCGGTCGGTCGCTTCGGGGAGGCGGTCGGTCGCTTCGGGGAGATTGGGTCGTGATGGATCATAGGCTTAGTTTTTCTTATTATTAAATGAATATTAGCGCTCAGGACGCAGCTCAAGTTTGGGCAACAGCCACTCATGAAACCATGCCTTGGTATCGCCATAGTCGCCAAAGCTGTGCATCAATGCGGCTGCTGAGGTGTCCGAGTCAGGCGCTGTCTGCGTAATGGCTGTCGGCGTAGGCAGCTGACCGTTATTATTTTGCACAGTTTCACAAAAGTCATCCCAGCTGAGCGCCCGACCTTGCGCAATCAAAGCATTGGCGGTGGCGACTTGCTCGTCATGTGGACGCGCATCAGGCTGTACGATAATGGGCGTCTGCTCGTAATAGACCTGCGCGATGCTGTTCAGCCCGCACGCCATAAACAAGGCATCACTATGGATGATAAACGGGCGCACGTCTTTGACCTGTGTGGCAATATCGACCAAGTGGCGCATGTTATCACTAATAGGACCGAGCGAGATGATAAAGGCATCGGGCAGCAGCTCACGCAATGTGGGCAGGCGCGCATCGATGGCTTGGTGTCCGCCATAGCCTTTAATCACCGTGATAATAGGCGCGCCCTCACGATACGGCGTAGCATCGTCTGCTAAATCATTGAGTAATGTCAAAAACTCGGAACGGGTCAACTCCGCACTGGGCGCTGTACCGATAAAGTCCAAATATAGGCTTTTCTTTGGTATCCATGCAGGCGTGTCTATCGCTTCAAGCGCACGCGGATACGGTGCAAGCATTGCCAGCGCACCTTTAAAAGCCTCTACGTGCGGCGTATCGTCCCGCACGCCAGTCAGGCGCACGTACAGATACGGCATGCTGATCGTGCGACACAGCATGGCAATTTCCACACTGACATCGATGATCATCAGATCAATCTGCCGCGCGTGCAACGCCTTTATCAGCTGATAGCTGCGCGCTTGAATGTCGCGACTGCCGACAGGGGAATAGTGTAAGCTCTCAGGCTGCCAGTAGTGTCCCGCGCGCCCTTTAATGACATCATCTGCGCGCTCATCTTCAGGCGCGAGGCGGATGACTTGTGCCTCACTGATATTGCTAAAGCTATAGTCCGCCGCAGACACACTGGTAAACACCGTGAACTGCGCGCGCACAGGTTCAGGCAACAGCGCCGCCAGCTTGTCCGCCTGCCGACAATGCCCCGAGCCGTGATGATGGGCGTAATAGCCGATGCGCATCCCTTAACCCTCGGCGTGCTGTGGCAAGGTGTCGAGACTTGGCGTCGCTTGTGGTGCTGGCATGGAAGGTAAATGCTTGGGCGTAGCAGCACTGGGCTTTTGCGCTGTGGATAGCGATTGTTGTTCTGGTGTCAGCGTTTGATAATACAAGTCTAAATAGCCATCGACCATAGCGGTATCAGCACAAAATAACTTGGCACGCGCACGGCACGCCGCCCGTGAGATGGTTTTGATATTATCAAAGGCTTTGATAAAGGCGGCTTTGTCTTCTTTCGCGACCACAATGCCCGTTTCAGGCGTGACAATCTCCGCGCACGCACCCACATCAAAGCCAATCACAGGCGTGCCGCAGGCGAGACTCTCTGCCAATATCAGCCCATACGGCTCATCCCATGTACTGGTAAACAGCATCGCCGTCGCTTGACTCAAGTAGCGGTTAATCTCTGCTTTGGTTTTGTGACCAACGTAGTCGAGCAAATCGCTGCCTTGCTGCTTGTCTTGGAGTAATAACGGCGCGACAAATTGTTCAAAATACTGTGCATTGCTTTTGGGGCCTGCGATAATCAGGCGTTTGCCTGCCGCCAAGCAATATTGCATTGCCAAATGCGTGCCTTTTTCAGGGCAGATACGTCCGTACCACAGATACACTTCGTCATCGATAGGTGTCAGCTGCGCGTCAAAAGAGTCCACATCAATACCGTTATACACCACTTTAGATGGCACAAACTCGGCAAACAGCTTTTGCTGGCAGGTACTAATCGAGGTGAATTGCGTATCGGTGCCCAGTTGTAGGGTCAATAATGCCAAACGCAGCTGCGGAAAAATCGGCGTATGAAAAGTGGTAAAAAAGCGCTTGCCAAAGACCTGACCCATCATCATCGGAATGTGATGCAAGCTGTGATTGTGTACCACATCAATCTCGCCGCGTCCGTCACGCTCGATGATATCGCGTAGCGCATGTTGATAGGTTAGGTATTGGTACATTTCCTCGCGCCCCATCGCCACCGACTCATGCTCGTTTGGATAGACCATCGTCTCAAATTCTTGACGCGACAATAGCGGTACAAGGGTCGCCTCCGTCTGACTGTCAGCATGCGCGTAAAGCAGCACCTCGTGCCCCGCCGCAACCAACTTGTCACACAGCAGATGCGTAATCATCTCAAGCCCGCCTGCGTAAGGCTCAGCAATCGGGTATAAAGAATGCGCAATGATCGCAATGCGTAAGGGTCGCTTTTGCGGCGTGACAGAAGCAGTGGGTAAAGATAAAGGGGGCATAATATTTCCTATGGCGGCGTTTACTCATCATCGTTATGGCCGCTGCTGTTATGTTGTTGTTATTGAAAATAAAGATAAAAGTCAGGATAAAAATGTGCGCAAAATAAAAAGTAAAATAAAGGTTAAAAGTTAATGGTCCGCTTATCTTGTACGCGATCAGTCGTCTCGATAAAGGGCATTTTTTGAATGTTTAGTGGTTTTACATATTCTGTATTTAATAAGGGAAAAGGTGCTGATGGTTCTGGTAAAGAATGTAGGTACTCGGCCTCACTGGCCGCGCTGTAATTGGCTAAGGCAAGTCTTGCGGCAATGAGTTTTAAACCAAAGACGGTGAGCGCGCAGGCAAATAATATCGGGGAATAAGCCGCAGACAGCGGTGATACTAATAGGGCAGTGAGCGCATTTAACGTCAACAGTAATTTGGGTAAGGCACGGCGATTGGCGTGCTTTAGCGCTGATTGCGTGGCATCAGGAGCGATTTTTGGGGTACACACAAAGGGTTTTTGTCGTCCCCACAATACTGGCAACCAGCACAGCGCGCCCACTTCCCAAAAGTTTAAATGCATCAGCCATGTGCGTAAGCGTTTAGGAATAGAATGTCGATAGCCGCGCTGCATTTGCTGGGTGAGTGGGGCTTGGTCGCGCAAATACGCCCATAAGCGGCGCAGTAAAAATACGCCGTAACCTGTATAGATGACAGCCAAAATCGGTAACGCCCATGTGCTGTCGTGCCCCACTATCAAGGTGAGCGCCATCAGCATCACGGTTATAAGCTGAAGCAAGATTAAAATCCCTGTGCCATTGACCCATGCACTAAGCTGCGACAGATGCGCACGCTGATAGCGGCGCTGCTCAGCTTTACTGTGTTTGGTTGTCGCCATACTCGCGGCATACGTCGGATGCAGACGACGTAACAATGGCGCGGCAAGATAGCGACAAAAAATCTGCATATTGCCATATACCCAGCGCTGACGCTGTGCCAATAAATCACACAAGGTTGCGGGCAGCAGTCCTGTTGCAATCACTGTAGGAATAAAGGCGCTACGCATATCATGCTGATGCATGAGCACCCCCATCTGCGCGTCTTCGGTGATTGATGCGCCTGACCAGCCGCCCAGCTGCTGCAAATCATGACGGCGAATGACCGCATAGGTGCCTGTCGATAAGGCGCGCATACGATTGCGCGCCTGATATAGGTGATGGTTAAAGTAGTGATTTAGCTCGCTGTGAATGTCCTCAAGATGGGCGCTGCGATAAAACTGCGGAAACTGTAATAGTGTGTGCTCAGGATAGTCGTTAATGGCTTGTACCATCGCCTCACGGGCATGCGGCAATGCTTCATAATCGCTATCTACCACCACGATATGACTACAGCGTCTGTCCATCCACGCCAGCGCCAAGTTAAGCGCACCCGCTTTGTAGCCTGCAATCTCATCAATATGATAAAAGCGCACGTTGAGCGCGGCATCTAGCGATTCACAAAAGGCGGCCAGCGGTTGATAAAGAGATTTATCCGTATGGTTATTATCAATAATTAAGATTTCATCCACTGCCTGTTTGACAGCCAATAACGACTTAATGGTTGCAATCACAATCTCAGGTGGCTCCGCCCGTGTCATTAGCTGGAAGCTAAAGGCAATCGTGGCAGCAGTCGACTGAGATGATACGGGCGCAAAAACAGTATCTTGCACACTGTGCATCATACGAGACGCAGGCGATAAAGGAGTCATCATCTTTTGTTCTTATCGTTATCGAGCTGTGGACGTTGGAAACAGGGCCAGCAAATAGCGCTTTGGTTTTAATGAAATATTTAATTGGCGCTTGAGAGAACAAATTCATAGTAATACAAAGTTCGGTAACATATTGATTATTAAGTGTTAGTTTCTGCACTATCTCGTAATGTTACGTAAGTTTTTCAGTCATTAACTTAAGAAATTTAGTGAAGTACCAAAAATATAGAGACGAGGAGGTTGTATAAAAGGATAACTGACGAAAAATAATGAAATATAACCACAAAAAAATCCCGACGTAGCGAGATTGTTCTGCTAGGGTGTGTCCCTATTTTAAAAATGGTGATAAAAATGAGATAAATCGCAGGCAAACAAGGAAAATAGCGCAGGTAATATCAAGATATTGGCCAGCTATTTGACACCGTTTGCCAAAGATTTAGCCATGATTTAGCCATTTTTAGCCCATTTAGTCATAAACGCTTGAATTAGGGAAACGCCCTAATGTCATACGGTATTACAACTGCTTACCAAGCAAAAGTCATCCCACCCCGCGCGCCAAAAATGCTTGCGTGCGCTCTGCATTTGCACCAGATTGCCAGCCGATAGCGGTCGCGCCTGGGCCTGTCGCCACAGACTCACCGCCGACCGCAGTGGTTGAATTGCCATTTGCATTGGCAGTGTCGCCAATGGCTAAGGCGTCGGTACCGTTAGCGATAGTTTCATTACCAATCGCGGTAGAAAAGCCGGTTTGTGCGTCCGCATTTTCACCGATAGCCAGTGCGCTATCGCTGTTACTGGTTGCTCCTAATGTCGTGGTAGTGTCATTTGCATCATTGAGCAGACATTCAGCTGCCATGGTGCTGGTAGTGGCAAAAGAGGCGGCGGCAATGGCTAAAGTGAGAGTACTAAGTTTTAGAGCAGAGTGAGGTAAGAAGTCCATATCTTTCATTTCTTCATCCTTTTTTTAGAAGCGTTAGGGCTTGATGTCGTCGATAAACAAAGACGGCAGCACCATTATTATTGAATGGGTTATTGACTTTTACTATTATAAAAAACCAACAATTATCTGCCTATAAGGCTATTTATGAGGCAGGCAAGTCTTAACGGTGTTACCGAGTCTCAATGTAGCAATATCACAATCAGTCTACTCGCTACCCTGCTGTGACAATACCAGTCGAGTGAATAAGCCAATGGTATAAGCTGCTAAAATCGCTTGTTTTTTTGCCAAGGCAATATGCTGCTCATCCCTATGTTTCACTGGTGTTTTGGGCATCCATGTTTATAATCTACATGATTATGTAACAAAGTTAGACTGATAATTAACGTTTGTTTTCAAGAAGTTACAGTCAAATTATTCAACAAAAAACACGTAGTTTTTGTAAGGGATTTCAGACCTTGTGAGTACTGGCCTGTGTAAAAATGCTTAATAGCAAGAGGTATAAAATAAATAATATTTAATAGCGCTAAAATACGTGCAGGAAAGTAATCAAAAGAGAGTAGCGTGGTAAATTGAAGTTAAGATTACTGAAAGAGGGGTGGTTAGCAGATGATATTCTGTCTGAAGCTAAAGTAGATGGTTGGCAAGTCAAAGAGTAGAAAGAATTAAGATTTGTCTTTATGCTTGGCTTTGGTTTTAAATGGTGTGGAAAATTGCAATATTAAAAATCCCACTACGGATAAGATAATGGCGATTTCGTAGCGAGCGTAAGCCACTGAAATACCGATCGCGCCAGTGTTCCAAAGTCCTGCGGCCGTTGCGGTGCCTTTTGCGCCATCTTTGTTTTTGAAAATCGCGCCGCCGCCAATGAAGCCCATGCCAGTGATGATGCCATACATAATGCGCGCTTGGGCGTCGGGGCTGTCGTAGATGTCCATCCCTACCAGCATAAAGGCGCATGAGGCAATGGTAACCAAAGGAAAAGTACGCAGGCCTGCGCCATTGTCTTGAAACTCGCGATTGAGCGCAATGGGCAGCGACAGGATAAAGGCGATACTCAGTTGCATGGCGTGATAAGCCAGCAGTTTGAGGTTTAAATCAAAGGCGAACATAATGTAGTGTCCCTTCCACATCGCACACTTGCGCGATAACAGCATCCACGATAACAATGTCCATGTCACCGTACTGTATTTTTTATACCATATAATGATAATGAGATGCCATATTGGGTATGCAACAGTGTGATCACCCATTCTAAATTTACGGCATCAACAAAATAGTTGTGAATAAACCGCACGCGAATCGCCATCATTGCCCCGAAACTTGTTAAAATAGGGCACCAATTTATCTATTGATGGACATTGATTTATGACCGCTGCCACTCCTGCAATTAAACAAGATCGCATCTTAATCCTCGATTTTGGCTCGCAATACAGCCAGCTGATCGCGCGCCGCGTCCGTGATGCAGGCGTGTTTTGTGAGATGTTCCCGTACGATATCGACACCCAGCGCATCACTGATTTTGGTGCCAAGGGCATCATTTTATCGGGCAGTCCTGAGAGTGTGCATGAAGACAACAGCCCACGTATTAACGAAGCGGTATTTGAGCTGGGCGTGCCTGTGCTTGGCATCTGCTACGGCATGCAGGCAATGGCAGAGCGCTTCGGCGGTAAGGTACATGGCAGCGACATTCATGAGTTTGGCGCAGCGACCATCGACGTGACAGGCAACTGTGCGCTACTTGACGGCATCGAAGACAGCCCAAGCAAACTCAACGTCTGGATGAGCCACGGCGATAAAGTGATTGAAGCGCCAAGCGACTTTGATATCGTTGCCAGCACGCCAAGCTGCCCGATTGCCATTATGGCGAATGACGACAAGCAATATTACGGCATTCAGTTCCACCCAGAGGTGACGCACACCTTGCAAGGTCAGGCGCTGCTCGGTCGTTTTGTGCATCAAATCTGTGGCTGCGCGGGCGATTGGACGCCTGATAACATCGCAGATATGCGTATCGCGCAGCTCAAAGAAGAAATCGGTGACAAGCAGGTCTTGCTCGGCTTATCAGGCGGCGTGGACAGCTCGGTTGTGGCAGCGCTATTGCACAAAGCCATTGGCGACCAGCTGACTTGTGTGTTTGTAGATAATGGCCTCTTGCGTTTGCACGAAGGCGATCAGGTCATGCAAGTTTTTGCAGAAAACATGGGCGTCAAAGTCGTCCGCGTCGATGCCGAAGAGCGTTTCTTAACCGCGCTGGCTGGCGAGTCGGATCCAGAGAAAAAGCGTAAAATCATTGGCAAAACCTTCATCGACGTATTTGCTGACAGCGCGCGTGATGTGAGCGCCAACACCGACGGCAAAGAGATTGAATACTTGGCGCAAGGAACGATTTATCCTGACGTTATCGAGTCGGCAAAATCGCACCAAGGCAAAGCGCACGTCATTAAGAGCCACCACAACGTCGGCGGTCTGCCTGATGACTTGAGCTTCAAATTGATTGAGCCACTACGCGACCTGTTTAAAGACGAAGTGCGTAAGCTGGGTATTACCTTAGGTTTGCCTGCCAAAATGATCTATCGTCATCCATTCCCAGGACCAGGCTTGGGCGTGCGTATTTTGGGCGAAGTCAAAAAAGAATACGCGGACGTGCTACGTTTAGCTGACGCTATCTTTATGCAAGAGCTGGAGCGTTCAGGCTGGTATGATAAGACCGCGCAAGCCTTTGCCGTATTCCAACCGATCAAATCGGTCGGCGTGGTCGGCGATGGTCGCCGCTATGCGTGGGTGATTGCGCTACGTGCGGTTGAGACCGTGGACTTTATGACCGCGCGCTTTGCACACCTGCCGTATGATTTGATTGAAACGGTATCAAACCGCATTATGAATGAAATCGCGGAAGTATCTCGCGTGACTTATGATGTGTCGAGCAAGCCGCCGGCGACGATTGAGTGGGAATAATTATTCATATGCTATGATTGTAATATCAACGCAAAGGAGTGATGGACTATGAAACTGGTTCATGTGGGACAAAACGAGTGGATGTTTGAAGATGACGTTAGCGATAAGTTGGCTGACAATAGATCAAATGCGCTTGGCGCTGGTAGAGCGCTTAATCTTAAAATAAAAGCCTTTGTAGATGCCGAGGTAAAAAGAGGTCGTGATATCAACGATATTATGAATGAAGTCATGACCAAATTTCAGCATGAAATTGTGCAAGACTTTGATGAGCAGCCGCCAACCTCATTCCAAGTGATACAGATGACGCTGGAGAAAGAAGGTTATGAAGTGGCTCGTGATATTGCTCAGTTTTTAGTATTAGAGAATATGAATGACCCTGATGCTTACTTTAACTTAGCATTTTTGTGTGAGCAGCATGATGACAGCTTTTTAGCACTATTGAGTAGCCGCGAATGTATGCGCCTATACTTAGAGTATTTCCCCAAAAACTTTAATTGGCAAAAAAGTAAGCTGCCATGGGGCATCATGGAGAACCGTCCCTTTTTGCGAGCGCTGTTTCAGCTGGCAAATGTCTATGCTGACAATATGAGCTTTGATGAAGCCTGCGAGCAGGGAAAAAGGCTGCTACAAGTTTGCCCTAATGACAACCTAGGTATGCGTGAAGCGCTGATAGAATGGTACATGTTTACCGAAGAGTATCAGAAAATAATTCGAATTTGCGACAACTATCCAGAGGATATGCTTGCAAATATCGCTTTCGGTAAGGTGCTGGCTTACTGTTATCAAGATAAATTAGATAAGGCTGAAAAAGAGTGGGATATCGCAAAAGATAACTTGCCTGAAGTGGCGCATGAAATTCTTAAAAAGCGTCATCCTAGACCACGCGGTATGGGTATCAATAGTTATGGTATCGAAATTGGTGGTAAAGAGCAGGCTTATCTCTACTGGCAAGATATGGGCGATTGGTGGGAAGAAAATACTACCGCTCAAACCCTGATTGAGAAAAAACGTGCTGAGAAAAAGAAGAAAAAATAATTTGATTTAGCGGCACTTCTCTTTAGTTTAGTTAAAACACTCAACTTGGTTGGGTGTTTTTTTGTCTAAATTCCTGTATCAGGTGGTATAGGGTTATTTTCTTCGTACGAAAGATAGTCAAAATTGATACGTTGATATTGGCGTAAAGTACCTACAGAAATTTTAAATTCAGTGCCTACTTTAGGAACAGAGACGTCCATTCCTGCATCTTTTAATATATCGGCATATTCATTAAGTGCATCAGTAGCAGAAGCAATAGACTGAAGGTAGATGATGCTCCAACTGCTAACTTAGCGTGCCTAGGTTGTAGACCTTTGAAATCACTATCTTTGCCATGACCACTACCATATTCGTTTCTAACCTCTGCAATGCCTTGGACAACAGCAGACAAGCTACCTAGAATCTGTCGTATCGAACTCGCTGCTTTTGCTTCATTAGATATATTGTCAGGCGTAATTTTGAGCAGCTTAGTGGTTTCTTTCATTAATTTAGATAAGTCCCAGTTTTTATTGTATTCTTCTTGCCTACTTTTAAAGATTGATTTACAAGCAGTTTCAATCAACTCTTTCGCTACTCCTATCGCTTGATAAGGTGAAGTTTCAATTGATGATTCCATTAAGTTAATCTGCTGAGAAACGTACTCAGCGTTAAAAATAACTTTGATTTCATTAATTTTTCTTTCGATCGATGTTTTTCCTGTAAACTTCATTTTTCCACTAAAAACTGGTCTACCAGATATTTTGGTTGTTTCAACAATCTCGAACTCATCATGATACAAATTATCTTTGAGTACCTTTGTTATTCTTTCAACTTCCTTTTGATCAGTTCTTACCACTGGATGTATCATCAGACAGAGAAAGTTCAAAAGAGTGGCGTCATCGCAATTTAACAAGTTAAATCTTGCATCACTGAATACCCAATCATCCTCCCAGTCATAATTATTAATTCTGTGTTGCCATATATCACCTGCGGCATTTTCGTATCTAGAGTCTGTAGAAGGCATACTCTCTAAATCATAAATTCTAGATAAAAACTCTGTTTCATCTAGCTTTCCTGCCCACCAAATCCCTTCTATTTTTAAGATATCAAATATGTTGCGTCGAGTAATTTGAGATATTTTATTCATTATTTATTTCAACTTTCTTTGGCTAGACATTTAGTAATATCAAGTATATGTATTAATAAGCTTTAACTACAGTTTTATAGTCAAATATTTTAACTACAGTTTTATAGTCAAATATTTTAACTACAACTTTGTAGTCAAAATCCACCATCCTATTTAGCAACTAAATAAACACTATCCAACACGCGCACCGCCTACTTCTGCTACAGTAAGTCATGCAAATATCCTAAAAGGAGCCATTCATGAGCTTACTCAATACGCTTAACCTAACCTACCCGATCATCCAAGCGCCAATGGCGGGCGGTACCACCACCCCTAAGCTGATTGCGAGTGTCAGTAACTTTGGCGGACTGGGTTCATTAGGCGCTGGCATGACCGCGCCAGATGTTTTGAATAGCCAAATCAATACGATTAAGACCCTGACCGACCGTCCTTTTATGGTCAATCTGATGGTGTTATCTGAGCAGGAGTCGAGCAGCTTTGACACCGCCATGCCGAATTGGCTGAGTAATTATTACCAAGAGCAGAATATAGAATTTACGCTACCCGAACGTCCAGCTCAGAGCTTTGCTGAGCAGTTACAAGTGCTGTATGACAATCCTGTACCTGTTGCCAGTTTTACTTTTGGTATTATCAGTGCTGAGCAAGTTCAGCGTCTGCAACGTGTCGGCACACACGTCATCGGTACGGCAAACCATCCATTAGAAGCCAAAGCATGGAGCGAGATTGGTGCAGATGCAGTGTGCGCGCAAGGAGCAGAAGCTGGCGGTCATCGCGGTGGTTGGTTACCGCAAAGCGAAACCGATCCATTGGGTTTATTGACGCTGATTAGCCAAACGCACGCTTGCACAGATATTCCGTTGATTGCCGCAGGTGGCATTATGACGGGACAGGATATCAAGGCAGTACAAGCGGCAGGAGCCGAACTTGCGCAAATGGGAACGGCATTTTTGACCACAGATCAATGCGGTATTAATGATACCTATAAACAAGCGCTCATTGATGCCAGTCAAGGTAAACGTAGTAGCGAGACGCGCTTAACACGACTGTTCTCAGGTAAGCTTGCTCGTGGTCTTTTAAACGATTATTTGCGTGATTTTGCTCAATTTGAGAGTGCAGATGCGCTACCGCCCTACCCGCAATTCAATGCCATGACCAAGTTTATGCGGGCGGATGCGGCCAAGCGTTTGGACGTCGAGCATCTGTCGTTATGGGCAGGGCAAGGCGTCACGTTAGTCAAAAACGAAAGTACAGACGCCTTACTGATACGATTAATAAAAGGTTTGTGAATTACTGACCCTTCAGCGTTGCACGAAACCCTTTATAATCCTCCGCCGTTTGCTCTACTGCCTCTATCATCGGTACGTGACCGATATCTTCCATCATAATGACTTGCGCTTGCGGGATGATGTCTTTAATCACATTGACCGCTTCAGGCTTGATGACTTGATCCTTCTCACCCCAAACCACGAGCGTGGGTATCTTATAATCCGCGATAATTTGAGCGCGCTCCTCGACATTATCAGTGACGATTTGCTCAAGGATTTTGGCGTCCAACTCCTTATTATTGATACGCTCTTGCGCGAATACCGCTTTGATTGACTTGGGCAAATAAGGCGGCTTATACATGACAAAATCGTACATCTTATAGAAGTCCTCTTTGCTATTGATCAGCAGTGGGTTGTTCTCAAGGGTTGCGCCCTCAAGCGATTTTGGCACGCCTGCTGACCAAAACCCTGCGCTATCGACAAGCCACAGACTCTTGACGTCTTTTGGGTACTTTGCGGCATAAGCGACACTGATCGCGCCGCCCATCGAGTTACCGCCGATGTGAATATTGCTTGCCAATCCCTTAGCTTGCAACAGCTCATGTAAGCGCGTGGCCTGTGCATGTGAGCGATAGTCTGCGCTCATAGGTTTGCTCGACTCGCCAAAACCAAGCAGATCAGGAATGATCAGATGATAGTCCTCTAACTCGTCAGCGATACGGGTGAAGTTGTCCTTATTACCGCCAAAACCGTGAATGAGAAGTAGTGGCTCGGCGGTGAGATTGTTATTTTCGGCATAAACTAACTTGTCGCCAGAAGCTAGCGTGAATGACTTGACGTCTAGATCAGACTTATTGCGCTCATATTGGATAATTTTTTGAGTGGTGTTAACGGCAAGCGTATTGGGCGCTGTGGTACAGCCTACGATAGAGAGACTAAATAGTGCGGCAAGGCCTAAGCTTTTAAATAGCATGGAGACATCCTTGTTGGAAGATAGAGTGAAAATACATTTTGACTTTAATTCTAGCGCTAAACTTGTGCCTAGATTTTTTAATTTATAACTTTCTAGTCAAAACCTTATCTTCTATGTTCATATACAAGACTATCGTTAGCTTTTGTTTACCTTTCTAGCCCAGATAGCTTAGGCATTGTTATTTATAATAGGAGCGCTTTATAGAAATAGTGGTTATAACTACAACCCTAAGCTCACTATCTATTCTTAATTAAACCCAACTGACACTCATCAAAGCCCAATCAAAGTGGCATAAAAGGATGCACCTTGAGCGACACGAGTACGCCCTCCAGTAAATCGCGTGACCTTACCAAAGGGTCTATCGCCAAAACGATGCTCTTATTTACCTTGCCAACGACACCATGGAGACGGTTACCGCTGCGCCGTATCATCAAAGTGCATAAAAAGGTTCATGGTAGCCATTAACCAACTTACGATAAAGGCTAAACGGTCGCAGCAGGCTTTATGCTATCTTTGCAGTATTTAGCCGACTGCCTTATCCACTAAAAACCTTACCGCCGCTCGCGCATGGATAGCAGTGGTATCAAACACAGGGATGGGGCTGTCAGCTTGCTTAATCAGCAGTCCAATCTCAGTACAGCCCAAAATCACCCCCTCGCAGCCTGCATCAGCTAACTGCTCAATGACCCTTTGATAATATTCTCTTGAGCTATCCAATAACTGCCCTTGGCACAGCTCCTCATAGATAATTCGGTGCACCTCTGCTCTCGCCGCATCTTTAGGTATCACCACTTGCAAACCGCTATCTGTCAGGCGCTGCTTATAAAAACCCTGCGTCATGGTAAACTGCGTACCGAGCAAACCTATCTTAGTCAGACCCTGCGCTTGAATCGCACTAGCAGTTGTATTGGCAATATGAATAATCGGTAAGCCTGTGGCCTCCTGTACCTCATCAGCTACCTTGTGCATGGTATTAGTCGCAATAAGCAAGCCTTGCGCGCCAGCCGCTTGCAGACGTTTGCCGCTACTCACTAATATCGCGCCCATCTGTGCCCACTCGCCTTTTGCTTGCAGCTCACCAATCGGCGCAAAGTCTAAGCTATGAATAAGCAGGTCCGCTGAATGCAGGCCACCTAATTCAGCCTTGACCCCTTCATTGATCAGTCGATAATAGCTCTCGGTACTCTCCCAACTCATGCCACCGATGATGCCTAATGTACGTTGTGGTCTAGCCTTATCATTACTTTTCATAGTCTATTCTTATTGATTGGTCTGGTTTATTTATGCTATCGATATCGTTAACATTTAAAGAACTTGGTGTTTGATAATAACCAATTTACCTAGTTATATATAGGTTATATGATAGCTCCCTATAAAACCTTTAGGACAAAAATGCGTTATGGCACTACCGAAACTAAGAATACGTATGAGCCGCAAACTATATCGCCTAGTATTTACTGGACTAATGGCCATGATGATGTCGCTTATTATTTCAGCGGCGCTGATACTGGTAAAGGTTGGCTATAGCGATCATTTTTTCTCTGATTTATTGGGTTCGTGGAGTTTAGCCTTTGTGTTTGCTTGGCCGAGCGCTTATATCTGCGCTTACCTTATCCAAGAGCACGTGCTGAGCCGTATTGAGTTTTATTAGTTTACTCTTAAAACTCTCAAACCCTTTAGCTGCACCCGCCTACCTCTGTTTACTCAACTCTATAAATGCCGCCTAAAAAAATTGCTAAGATAAGCTAAATATTCTGTTAAACAGAGGGCGCTATGAGTCAAACGCGGCGTGCTATCGAACAACTCATTGAACAACACAAGCTTCCTCTCAAGCATGCAGAGGCTGCTGCCAAACACCTAGAAGTCTATCCCAGCAAAAGCACATGGCTTAGCTTCTTTGATAAAGCCTTGCTGATTATCGGTTCGCTGGCATTGGTATTATCACTGGTGTTTTTTATTGCTTATAACTGGCAAAATTTGGGTAAGCTAGGCAAATTCGCTTTGGTCGAGGGCGCTCTGGTTATCACTATTGCGCTCTACGTGGCTCTCTCTTTTCGGCGCAGGTTTCATTTTATTCGCCAGCTATTATTGCTGGTCGCTAGTATCATTACGGGTAGTTTGCTGGCGCTATTTGGGCAGGTATATCAGACCGGCGCGGATACTTGGCAGCTGTTTTTTGCTTGGGCAGTATTGATTACCCCTTGGGTCATTATTGCCCGCTTTCCGGCACTATGGCTATTGTGGCTTGGGCTGCTTAATACTTTTCTATTGCTTTATTTGGAGGTGGTAGATCTATCGTTCGTTGATAGTAGCTATCAAGATGTTATAAGAGTGGCGATATTGGCACTGATCAATCTGGTTGCCCTAAATCTTTGGCTTATCTTTTTGGGTCAAAAACGTGCGATGGCTAGCCAAGTTAATAGCGAAATTGTTGGTTCAGATACTTCTATTGCTAGTCCTAACCTTTCAAGCTCCAAAACGACTTACGACGATATATTATTGCAAGCTCAAGCAGGTTTGCACTGGAGTACTTATCTTGTCGGTTTAATCAGCACTATCGCTATCACTTTCCTCGCTATTATTACTGTTTTTGATGTGGATAGTGTGTTGGCGACGCTCCTGTCTTTATCGCTTTGGGCGGGCTGGTGCGCCTTTATGTATTGGCGTTTTTATCGACAGCGCAGTGATCTACTGATGCTGACCTACCTTTGCTTTTCTCTCATTATTGTAGTGATGTCTTGGGCAGTTAACATACTACCTAATGACTTTGATGCAGGCAGCCTACTCGTCTTAACCCTTCTACTGATTGGCATGGTTACTTATGCTATCAAGTGGTTATTTGAAGTTATAAAATCAGATAACTCTCCTTCTGAAGACCTTAAAATCTTACAAGCGGTGAATACTCCTTTGAATAAAAAAGGAGCCGATCATGAATAATAACGACCAACAAGCGCTGGCATCGCTGCAAAATATCGGTCTAATCGCTAAGGATTTTAGCGTATATAACGACCATTTAGATGACGACTCACAGAAACATACCCCTTGGTATCTGCAACTTTTTATTGGTTTCGGTGGCTTGTTATCCAGTTTGTTTTTTACAGGTTTTTTGACTTTATTTTTGGCTGAAAGTAATGTGTTAAAAAGCGCTATAGGCCTTATTATAGTAGGTCTAGCTTTAAGCGCTCTTGCCTTTTGGCTCTTTAATACCGCAAGCAAACATCGCAATCTATTCTTTGAATATTCAGCCTTTGCTATCAGTATCACAGGACAGTTGTATGTCGCCGCTGGATTGTTCTTTTATGCCGTAGAGCGCCCCTTATCAGTCTGGCTATTTTTGATTATTCAAAGCTATTTGACTTTTATCATGCCCAATGTGGTGTATCGACTGCTAGGTGCTAGCCTCGTGCTTGGGCTTATGGTCTATTTGTTCAATTATTATCAGTTCCCTGAGCTAAGTTTAGGCGTATTAGCGCTCTTGACTATCGTGACGCAATTGCAACGCTATCCGCTATTACGGCGCGTTCCTCGTCCACATCAAGTCTATGCACAATCTATTATTAGCGCGTTTGGCTATGCAAGCGCCCTTGTGTTGCTTGGCGTTTCAGTCTATTTTATCGTTGCTGAATATGATGGCAGCTTCGATAATGACGGTAACCCTTTTCGTTATAACTACTATTTAGCGCAAGGATTATTGGCCCTTGCTAGCTTATGTGCCGCTTACTTAATCTTGAAGCGCTACCGTATCCAACTGCTCTCAGCAACGGGACTGATTATAGTCGGCGCTACCGCCGTGCTTGGAGTGGTATCGATTTACGTTTCAGGGTTGCTCGCCACTAGCCTTATTATTGTCATAGCGTTTGCCAATAGTCAGCGAGTGCTATTAGCGCTTGGTATTATCGCCTTAGTCAGCTACATATTTTGGTATTACTATCAGCTCGATACGTCATTATTACTCAAAGCCGCTTCTATGCTTATTATCGGAGTTGGCTTATTGCTGATGCGCTGGCTACTGATCAAACGTTATTTTGCCAGTAATGCGGCATTAGCAACGAGTACTGATAAGGAGCGCTTGTCATGAATAATAAGACTATGGTTCAAAACTCATCCGTGCTTAGCTCGATTGGCTGGCTTGAAAAACGAGCGGTTAGAATTACTATTGCGCTGTTTGGCTTAATCGTTATCTTAGTAGTAATGACTCTCAATGTCGCCAAATACGAGACCCATTTAGCCACTGGTGATACCGTACTGCTTGAGCTTGCGCCCGTTGATCCACGCGGCTTTATGCAGGGCGACTATATGACGCTACGTTATGCGCTAGAGAATGAGGTACTTGCCGCCTTAAATACAGATCCGGGCAGCTATCCTACTCATGAGGAAGGCTATGTCATCGTCGCTTTGGATAATAATAATGTCGGACAGTTTGAGCGCTTGGCAGAGAGTCAGCCTGACAACTTAAGCACAAATGAGAGGGCGATTTATTATCGTCTCCGTAATGGCGTACTCAAACTGGCGACCAACGCTTTTTTCTTTCAAGAAGGTCATGCCGAGGCTTTTGAGGCGGCTGAATATGGCTTATTTCGGGTTAATGATGACGGTGAGCCTTTACTGACTAATATGGTCGATGAGAAGTTTAAGGTAATCGATCCTAAGATGAGTAACCCTGAAACTAATAGCCTTGACCATGAAGCGAGTATTGATAATTAATCCTTGTAATTTTTCAAAAAATTCATAGCTAAAACCACTCACAACATCAGGTAACCAAAGTTGCCTTGTCAGTGATCCAAACCCCTTGTTAAGGTAGTTCTAAATTGTTTTTTAATAAATACTATTTAAGTCAATAAAAAGGAGCATCCTATGCAAGCCTATTTACTTCATAAAGCAGGTGGTATTGATAACCTAATCTTAAGCGAGATTGACAAGCCGACACCAAAAGCTGACGAGGTACCGCACGTGTTTAAGACTTTTGCCTTTGCAAAGCTGCACGACGCTCATCGTCAAGTGGAGACCAATCATACTGTCGGGAAAGTAGTGCTTGAGGTTTAACTTTTTAAAATTCTATTAGGGCGTGTCTTCATTTCAAAAATGGCGATAAAAATGTGATAAATTGTCGTCAAACAAGAAAAATAGCGTAGACAATATCGGGATATTAACCAGCTATTTGACGATGTTTGGCAAGATTTAGCCATTTTTAGCCCATTTAGATGACTATCGAGTGAATTGAAGACACGCCCCACTCTAACAATACTTATAAACCCTTATAAAAGATAAAAAGGAATATATTATGCGCAGCGCAACTTATAACGAATTTGGCAAACCCACCGAAGTATTGAGCCTAGCCGATAGCCCTATCCCAGAACCTAAGCCTACCGAGGTGCGCGTAAAAACCGTGCTCGCCTCTATCCACAACCATGATCTGTTAACCATTCGCGGTCAGTATGGCTTTAAGCCAGAGATGCCTGCTATCGCAGGTTCCGAGGCGGTCGGCGTGGTCGATGCTGTGGGTAGCGAGGTTAAAAATCTCAAAGTCGGTCAGCGCGTTGCTGCCGCTAGCGTGCAAGCGACATGGGCGGAGTACTTCGTCGCTGACGAGGACATGGTGTTTGCCATCCCTGAGAGCCTGGATGATGAGATGGCCGCGCAGCTGATCGCCATGCCATTATCCGCCTTGATGCTGTTAGAATTCTTAGAAGTAGATAGTGGACAATGGATCATCCATAATGCGGCCAATGGTGCTGTTGGTAAAACACTAGCCATGCTAGCAGCGGCACGCGGTGTGAACACCATTAATCTCGTGCGTAGCAAAGACTCGTTAGAAGAGCTGACCGCGCTAGATATCAAAAACAATGTCGTCACTGCTGATGATGACTGGCAAGACCAAGTCCGCGCTATCATTGGTGAAAACAAGATCACCGCTGCTGTGGACTCCGTCGGTGGTGAATCAAGCAATGAGCTGCTATCGCTACTCGGTAGCAACGGCACGTTGGTCTCGTTTGGTATTATGTCAGGTAAACCAATGCAACTAGACGCTGGCAGCCTGATCTTTAAGCAAGCTATCGTCAAAGGCTTCTGGGGCAGCAAAACCAGCCAAGAAATGGATCTGGACAACAAGCAGCGTCTGATTGATGAACTACTAGAGCGCGCGACCAACGGCAATCTAAAATTACCAATTGAAGCGGTTTATGGGCTTGATGAGATTACCAAAGCCGTCTCAGGTGATGTGCAATCTGGCAAAAAAGGTAAGGTACTATTAAAACCTTAGTACCTTTAAAGTACTGTCAAAACTATAATTTACACACTAACCTTTCAATGACTGTTGTCATCAGAGGTAGCATAAAATAAGAAGAAGCCCATTTGTATTTATCCTAAAGTACAGTGGGATTTTTTTGCTTTAGTGACTTTGCAGTCATTAGATAATGAAGCATGCGATAGTTAAGCCATGACTCATGAACATAAACAATAAAACGTAATAGGGATATCACCATGTCAAACGAGAAAACGTTTAAAGCCTTAGTCGTTGAAGAAACTAACGACGGCAAATTCAAAAAAAGCATTCAAGAGCGCAAAGTCAGTGACTTACCAGAGAATGACTTGCTCATCGAAGTGCATTATTCATCATTGAACTTCAAAGATGCCATGTCAGCGTCAGGCAATAAGCGAATCACCAGAGAGTATCCGCACACCCCAGGTATCGACGCAGCTGGCGTGGTCGTCAGTGATAAATCAGGCACGTTTAGCGCAGGGCAAGAAGTGTTGGTATTCGGCTATGATCTCGGCATGGACACCGCAGGCGGGCTTGGCCAGATAATCTCGATACCCGCTGATTGGGCGATAGCATGTCCAAAATCATTAACATTAAAAGAAGCAATGATATACGGCACAGGCGGTTTGACAGCGGCTTTGAGCGTGCAAAAGCTTGAGAAAATGGGCGCAAAACCTGAAGACGGACCAGTCGCCGTCACGGGCGCAACGGGCGGCGTCGGTAGTATCAGTATCGCGATATTGAGTCAATTGGGCTACGAGGTTATCGCCTTCTCAGGTAAGCCTGAACAAAGCGATTATCTAAAAGATCTTGGCGCAAGCGAAGTCCGTCATCGCGATACGATCAATGAAATCGGTAGCAAACCTATCGGCCGTGAGCTGTGGGCCAATGCCATTGATACGCTCGGTGGCGATTATCTAGCTAATTTGCTCAAGCAAACCAAAGCGGGCGGTGCAGTGACCAGTTGCGGCCTAGCGGGCGGTGCGGAGTTTTCGATGACGGTCATGCCATTTATCACCAGAGCAGTGTCATTATTGGGTATCGATTCGGTCTATATTCCATTGGACGATAAAAAGGCCATTTGGGAGCGCGTTTCAACCGATATGAAATTGCCTGACCTTGAGAGTTATGCTGAAGAAATTATCCTTGAGCAAACGCCTGAATACTTAGATCGCTTTATTTCGAGTAAGGTGGTTGGGCGTTATGTGGTGAATGTGCGGGGTTAGGGTTTGGCTTAGAATTTAGTTTTTATATAATGGCAGTGCTCTTTTTTGGAGCGCTGCTTTTTTTGGAATTCTCAACTGTTTTCCAAAAATTACACAACTAATTACACATAGTGTGTATTATATAATAACTTTAAATAGACTTATCAGCTTACTGAGAGTTCAACATGTGTGACTATAAAAAGTTATCGAATCAACCTTTAGTCTTTGTATTAGCAGAATTTAGATTTTCTCCTATACTAGGTATAAAGGAATACATACCTAAGATTCAAGATGCTTTGAGAAATAAGCTACCAATTCTAAGAAATACTGAGACCCAAGAAATTACGGTGTCGCCTAACGGTATAAGCTTAGAGGCTCAAGCCAACTGGGAGTTTATCTCTAAAAATAGTCATACCGCAGCTTCGGTTAACCAGAATCGTTTATTGTTTATGACTAGTGAATATGAACGCTTTAATGGATTTGAAGAGAACTGTGATTTCTTATTACAAACTATCATAGATGTTATTAACCCAAGCCTCTGTTTAGGTCTTGGCTTACGTTATAGCGACACCATTTTTAACATTGAAGGCAAAGGTTCAATAGAAGATTTTGTTCAGCCTAGACTATACAACAACGATGATTTAAAACTGTCAGGGAGCTTACTAAGACAGACTAATGAAACTTTATGGAGAACGACAGAAGGGGCTATTTTTATTCGTTCGATATACGGTGAGGATAAAGTTTTAGTTTGGCCTGATGCAGAGAATTTACCCATTGCAATAGAAAAATCTTCTGATAAGCCTGTCAAAAGACTACTATTGGATATCGACCATGTATGGAATGCTCAGGAAGAAGAGTCCGGTCCACTAGATTTTAATAAAGGATTAATACTTAGTAAGCTATCAAACATGCATAAAATCAGTCGAAAAGCATTTTGGAATGTAACAACAGAACAAGCCAAGGAGGCATGGAAATGAGACAAAACAGTTATGGAGCAAATAGCTGGATAAATAAGAATATTACTACCGCTTTTATAGGCGCTTCTATTCTTGCCACTACTCCAGCCTATGCTTTTAAGAAATCAACCAGTTACGATAACAGTCGTTATATAATTGACAAAATGAGCCAAGCAAGCGGATCAAGTATTAATGTTAAGTACAATACTCGCCAGTCTCAGCTTTCGACAATAAAAGAGTATTTTGATTTGAGTGATGAAGAGCTTGCTAACCTTGTTGGTGTCTCAAGAAAAACACTGTACAACTGGGAGAAGCAAGGGATTAGTAAAGAAAAAGATAGACAAAGAGTGTTTGAGTTAAGCGTTATCGCAGAAGACTGGAGTTATAACAAGCTTCCTACTGATAAAGAAAAGCTGTTTTCCCCTATCCTAGGTTCTACTAGCGTGATGCAAATGTTGACAGACGAAAAGCTTGATAGAGAAAAAATAATTTTTGCAGGTCGACGTCTTACTCATCAATCATTGACGCCTGAAGTAGGTTTGATTTAGAGGTTTAAATGCAGCGTATACTCGAAGCATTAGGATGGCGACAAGGCAGCTTTGTCAAACCTGAATCAGTTGCAAAGCTAATAGGTGATATAGATAGTACGTTCACTATATCTGCTAACAACTTGTTGGTTGTTGCCTCACAATCATGCGACATTGCCTCCTCGCAAGAAGAATACATCGAGCTCTCTATTGTCCGGCTTTTATCAGTTGAAGCGTTTAATAAACAGTATAGCAATAATCGTCATCCTAGAATATTGCATATAGAAGCCATCTCAAACAGCTCTGATGAGAAGGTTATTTTAGAGCTAAAAGCTCACGAAAAAATTCAAATAAAAAAGTCACTTCTTGAAGAATTTAAACCTGATTCTTCAATTAACTTTTTAGAAGGGAATCTAAATCAGTATATTGATTGGCTAGCTGGCCGTTATAAAAGACCAGCATTACCTACTAAATTCGATCAGCTAATTGCGTCTTCTGATAAGAAAGGTAAAAGAAAAAAGATTGCTAAGCGAGCCAATGAACATCTAACTGGTATATATGTTGAGATTTATCCAAATCGAGATATTAAGGATGAAGAAACTTATTCAGTTAATTTGTTAGGTATAGCTTCTAATGATCAGAGCCCATCCCAGATTCTGTGTAACTGCCATTTAGATTAAATGCTTACTGATACGATCATCAAACATAATCATAAAGCGATTCAGAGCAGACGTCCAGTTACGGATTGGCATCGACCACTTTTTAGATGCCTGCTGGGTGGCTAAGTACACCACTTTAAATGCCGCCTGATCAGAGGGGAACACCTTACGCTTATTCACCGCCGTACGGATAACACTGTTCAGTGATTCTATCGCATTAGTAGTATAAATCGCTTTTCTGATGTCTTTCGGGTAACCAAAGAACACCGTTAAGCCCTCCCAGTTATTGCGCCAAGACTTGATGACATGCGGGTACTCTTTACCCCATACTTCATCAAAGTGCTCAAGGTTGGCCTCTGCCATCTCAAGCGTATCAGCACCGTAGATGGCCTTTAAATCAGCTGCTACGGCCTTCTTGTCCGTCCAAGGTACGAACTTCATCGAATAGCGCACCATATGCACGATACACAGCTGAACCTGAGCGTTAGGGTAGACCGTATTGATGGCATCAGGGAAGCCTTTTAAACCATCGACACAGGCAATAAGAATATCTTGAACCCCGCGGTTTTGTAGCTCAGTGAGAACACCAAGCCAGAATTTAGCGCCCTCGTTCTCTGATAGCCACATGCCAAGCAGCTCTTTTTTACCATCAAGAGCAACGCCTAAGGCCAGATAGATAGCTTTGTTGATGATCTGCTTGTCCTGACGAACTTTGACGACAATGCAGTCTAAGTAGACGATAGGATAGACGCTGCTCAGTGGCCGGTTCTGCCAAGCGGTGATGTCATCCAAGATGTTGTCAGTGACTCTGGAAACCAAGCTGCTTGAGATGTCGACGTCGTAGATGTCCTTGATGGTTTCGACAATCTCAGTAGTGGTTTGACCTTTGGCGTATGAGCGAGGATCAGCAAGTGTCTGGGAGACACTTGCCCGAAGCGCAAGACGTAAGGCTATGCCTGTAGTGAAATATGATTTTATCATCGAGACCTGAGATACGGGTTTGATGCTTACGTACTAATGCAGGCTCAAAGCTGCTATCACGGTCTCTTGGGGTGGAGATCTCAAGCTCGCCTGTGTCGCTACGGACTCTCTTTTTAGTGTGCCCATTGCGCTTGTTAGGCTTGTCTGCCTTTTCATGCTTGGGGTAACCGAGGTGGTCTTCCATCTCGGCTTCAAGTGCGGTGTCGATAAAAGATTGCATGAGCTGCTTTTGAAAGTCTTTGATGTCATCGAAGCTTTTCATGCTGCTGGCCATTTGCTCAGCCAGTTTCTTGATGTCAGATTGAGTAGTCATTGCTTATTCTCCTGTTAGTGGATTATAAGCAGTTACACAAAGTTTGGGAAACTCCCTCTACCTTAGCTATATATCTACTAGAAACGCATGAAATGAGAAAAGATAGCTAAGAAAACTGACTCATTTTTATAACTCAGCAGCCCAACCACATCATCACCGCTAATCAGCAAACTCCAATGACATGCCTTAAACAGACTGACTCTAGTTCTCTACTTCAACGAATTTATCGTTAGTATGACGCCGAATCCGTCTGGATCAGTCAACTCGATGCCGTTTTCATTCCAATAAGGATTTTGTGAGGTGACTGGTAGTATCTCTGCCTGTTTCGCCCTATCTATAATGGTTTGGATTTTCTCTTCGCTATCTAAGTAAAATACGATCAAATCGTCCCTGTCAGGACGATGGTTTGCTTTATCAGCGGAATAGGTAAACTCCATATGCCAATCCTGATCGGGAAATCCTAAAAAAATACCGTCGTAACCATTATGGTCTTTGAAGCCGCCCAGCTTTTCTAGTCTAATAATGTTCTGATAAAAATTAATAAGAGTGTCCAAATTATTGGTGTGCCGTGCATATCGAAATTTCATAAGTATCCTTACTCAATCCTAGTCCTGCGGTGGCCATGGACGATCAGCGTCACTCTCGATCCATTCGGCGACATAGCCAGTTGGCGGTAGGTCCCAGTCAGACTTGCCCAATGCGGCCAGTACTTGTGCCGTGTCAATCACCCGACCACCTTTGGTCACGCCTGTACGCAGTAACGCAGAGGAGCAAGGTTTGCCCTTGACCCACATGGATTGTTCAATATAGAGCCAGCGCGCATCGATACCGACGATTTTGGTTTTTAGCGTGACCTTGTCAAACGCACGAATACGCTTGCGATATTGGATGGTACTGCCAGCGATGACCAAACCCCAACGCTGTTTTAGCAGCTGCGTGCCAAGTCCGCTACGCACCGCAAAATCCATACGCCCCAAATCATACAGCGTGAATACGCGACCGTTATTCATCTCCAAGAAATTATCGATATCCGTCAGGCGACAGCGAAACTGGATCTCGCTGGTTTCTTTTAGGGTCAAGGTATCGCCCTTTTTTGCTTTTAAGGCGGCATGAGCGATGGTGCTGGCATAACGGATAAATGGGTACATAAAGTCGTCTCGAAGGTTTAAAGGA
The DNA here is from genome assembly GCF_030454045.1 of Psychrobacter sp. GTDB lineage: Bacteria > Pseudomonadota > Gammaproteobacteria > Pseudomonadales > Moraxellaceae > Psychrobacter. The sequence continues at coordinate 30,153 of NZ_JAKDJE010000020.1, forward strand.
CAGCATTAAAAGTCGTTAGATTAGGAGCTATTGTCAGGGCTACTTAGGCCTATTTTTTACGTGACTCGACCCCAATCCAATTGAAGTACGCACTCACCGTTTCGGGTATCCATTTAATATCAAATTTTGAAGACTTGCCATTAGTATTATTTTTTGCTCGACCTTTATCTGAGCGATAACGCAAATAACCGATATGTCCACCGTGCTCAGTATCTAAGATAGTGACGCTATCAGAGACATCGTTTGGTGTCGCGGTAAAGCCAATAAACGGATCGTCCTTTGCACTGATGAGTAATAAAGGCTTGGTCACTTTGATCAAATAGGGAAGGGCGGACGAGGCTTGATAGTAGTGGTTGTTAGAGCGGTAGCCATGACGCGGCGCGGTAAAGATATCATCAAAGTCACTGATGCGATTGACCGCTTTGATCGAGTCGATCTCCTCTTGAGTAATGTCATTGGCAAGCGCTTTTTTGATAATCGGATTAAGCAAGTAGGGCGTATAAATACGATGACTTAAAAAGCTATGCATACTAAGCGCCGCTGATGACATATCGACTGGCGCGGAGATAACAGCCGCGCCTTTACAGAGCGCTTTCTCGCCGTATTCGCCCATGTATTTGGCTAAGGCATTACCACCCAATGAGACGCCGACCGCATACATATTGGCGTATTTTTCGCTTAGGTTTTGCAGCATGTAGTGCACTTCGCCCGTATCACCCGCATTATAAAACACCCGTCCACTAGCTGGAATACCACCACAACTGCGGAAATGGGCGACCACAAAGTGCCACCCTTGCGCGTGCATCTGGTAAGCCAAGGCGCGAGCATAATGGCTGTCGCTGCTGCCTTCCATTCCATGGAATAAGACAATCAAAGGCGTTTGCTCAAGCGCGCCGTTTTTTGATGCGTCTACTGGATGCGCATCATAAAAATCGTAGGCAATATCACTTTCATCCAAAGAGTCTTTTTCTACCACACGGCGATAAGTTGGTGCTTTTGGCGCAAAGAACTTGGGTAGGATGCTTTGCAAGTGCGGATTAGTCAGCCAAAAAGGCGGCTTAAAGGGCATTGGAGAAAAAGGTTTGGTTGAGGTTGACATATTTTGGTCTTATTTAATGATCGTGGAAAAGCAAAAAAGTAGCGTGGTGAGGTTTTTTTATCATAACGCCAGTATCTGTAAAAACCAATGATTTTCAGTGGACGCATGATTACTGAAAATGGCTGACAAGCTAATAAATGGCGACTGAATACAACTATAGTGAAACCATTATAAAAATGGTATAGCAAGATTAAACGCTATTTTTCGCAGCCTCTAGAGACGCAGTCACAGCAAGCAAGAAAAGTAGCATTTAATTGAGCGCGTTTCCTATGCTGTATCAATTTTATTGAGGTTCTACTATGTCTAAGCGGCTAATGAGAAAGGTTAATCAGGTTTTTTTAGACTTCTGGCTGATTCAATACGCGACCATCCATAGCCAGCCGCTCTTTTAGACTATCGATATCTGCCTCAGCCAATGTCGCGGTCAGCGTGACTTGTTTACTGTAGGCGACATCATCAATATGACCGCCCAAGCTCTCTATCATATAGCGGCATTGTGCCTCGGTCGCAAACTCTGCCAATATTTGAATCTGTGCCATGGGTACATACGGATTTAATATCATCTGATCGACTGCTGCTTGTGCAGAGCCTGCATAGGCACGAGTGAGACCGCCTGCGCCAAGCTTAATACCGCCAAAGTAGCGCACCACGATAATGATAATATTGCCGATAGACTTGTGCTGCAGCACGCCTAGTATTGGTCGCCCTGCGGTACCATTCGGCTCGCCATCATCATCGAAACCTGCGCTGGTCGTATTATCAGGGTCGCCAATGATATAGGCCCAGCACCAATGCCGAGCATCAGGGTACTTTTCTCGTAGTTGTTCCACGTGAAACATGGCCTCTTCACGCGAGATCACCGGATACGCGTAAGCAATAAACTCAGACTTCTTAATTTCTAGGCGCGCGGTGACGGCGCGTTTTAGGGTTTGATAGCTCATATTTCATCAGGCTTAGGTTGGATATGGTAAACTTAGCTAACTGTCACTGTCGTCCGTATTGGCCGCAGTGTTCATTTTATTTTTCATTATAGTACCATTTCTAACCATCGAAGATAACGAGGCGCTCATGGCTGAGTGCTGGTGTCGTTAGTTTCTGATTTAGGGCTGGTATCATAAAACCGATGGTAGTAAATAGTATGCGTTTAGATAAATTCATTAGTAAAGCCACCGAGCTGTCACGCAAAGAATCAAAAAAGATCATGCACGCAGGCGAGATCACCGTCAACGATCAAGTGGTCAAAGACCCAGGCCTACATGTCGATGTCATCAACGATGAGGTGATGTGGGCAGGCGAGCCGCTGTCAGTTGCGACAGGCAATCGTTATATCTTGCTGTACAAACCTGAAGGCTTTGAGTGTACGCTAAAAGCCAAAGAATACCCAATTGTCACTGAGCTGATTGCCGTACCAGAACTGGGCAGCTTGCGTATCGCTGGCCGTCTCGATGTCGACACCACCGGCGCGCTACTCATGAGTGATGATGGCGGCTGGCTACACCGTGTCACCAGTCCTAAACATGAGCACGCCAAGGTCTATGAGCTGACCCTAGCATCGCCGATGGATAGCGATGCCCAAGAAAAGGCGGTGAAAAAAGTCGCTGAAGGCATCTTATTAGAAGGCGACTATGAGCCGACCAAACCTGCTACGCTTGAGTTCATCGATGAGACACACGCCCGTCTGACACTAGAGCAGGGCAAATACCATCAAGTCAAACGCATGATGGGTTACTTTGGCAATCGAGTGACGGAGCTGCACCGCGCCAGTATCGGTCATATTAATTTAGAGGGCCTCGAAAAAGGTGACAGTCGTTTCTTAACCCCAGAAGAAGTGGCCAAGTTTTAGTCTCTGACCTCTTTAGTATGTGCATCCATACTACTGTTTAAATCATCGTTTTAAATTCATCATCAGCCGCGATATCTTGTGCTGCTTTTTGCTGTCTGCTGATTTGCCTTCGTATCTATTATCTGTTTGTTCTACCATCTACCGGTGTTGCCGATCTCTTAAAGCTGGGTAGCCATTTTGCAAAATTGCGCCGCTAATCATTTGTGTAAACCTTGCTTATGATACAGTCTGTCTGATATCTCAATCTATTTTTTTACATAATATTATGATGATCAATCAAGATGGATATTATGAAGTAAAAAATTTATAAATCATTAACGAGGACTGCTTTTGTGAAACTATCCGCCTTTAATTCGGTAAGCCTGATTAGCCTTGTGCTACTCGCAACCACGGCTTGTGCTCAGTCAAACTCAGCGGATGCGACACGCACCCAATTGAACCAAAAAAATCAAAGCACGCAGACGAGCAAAGCGGTAAGTGCAACTGTCGATAAACGCTTGCGCCAAGTGCTGACCCAAGCAGGTATCAAAACGCAGATTACCTCTATTGTGACGTCCAAATTACCCAATATGTATCAGGTAAATTTGGCGGGTCAGCCGCCATTGCACATCACCGAAGACGGTCGCTATATCATCCAAGGTGAGCTACAAAAGAATCCGAGCAAGCGGGTAGTGACCAAAATACCAGTACGCAGCACGAGTGCGCAGGTAGGCAAGCCTGTCAGTGCAGCAGTCAAATCGGTGCTGCTCAAAAATACGCGTGCGCTCAAAAACATGAGCGCCAAAACGCCGTTCTTTTATACGGCTGTACCCGGCGTGATTTGGGGCGCAACGCTAGAAGGGGTGCCTTTCTTGTTATCGGACGATGCGCATTACATCACTGATGGTGAAATATCAGTGATCGAAAACGGTCAGTTTACCGGACTCGATGAGAAGTTTGAGCGGCGCAAAAACCAATCGGTGTTTGCGACATTGGATGAAAGCCAGCTGATGACTTATCCAGCCACCACAACTGAGAAGGCGGTGATTTATGTGGCTGATGACGTCAACTGCCCGTATTGCCGTCGATTTCATCAGCAAATATCCATGCTCAATGCAAAAGGCGTCACGGTAAAAATCATTGGCTATCCGATATACGAGCAGTCCCCTGAGCAAATGCGTGGTATCTGGTGCCAAGGTAGCGAGAGCAGTCGTCGTCATGCATTCGATAAGGCGATGCTGCAAGGTGAGATGACACCTGCACCAGCAAATTGCAACGCCGATCACGTGACGCCCAATCGCGAAAAAGCCGCTGGACTGGCGGTGATAGCAACGCCTGCTATCTACCGTGAGGATGGCGTGCTGTATCAGGCAAGTTTTGAGAGTCCTGAGTTTTTAGAATTTTTAGGTATCGAATAATCACATTAGCGTCGTTCACATTTTAGTGAATAAAGATTTTAAATCACGCCACAAAAAACCGCTTTATGAGCTGATTCATAAAGCGGTTTTTATCGTTTGACTCATCAAAATGTTGAATATCAAAAGCGGTCTCAATTCGTCTATGGCAAGACAATATCGACGATCTTCCACTCAATCAAGCCTTGGCGCTGCATCTCTATCGTGAGCGGATAGCCTTTGACTTGACCGCTGATAGCAAAGCAATTGATACCGCAGTAGCTCAGTGTTGGCTTATCGCTATCGTTGCCTTGTGCGGCTTGTTGCTCAAGCTCCGCGGCTTGTTTTTTCATGACTTGCTGGATTTGGCTCTTGACCACCGCATCGACGTCGCCGCGCTGAATGATCAAGCTTTGAATGAGGTTTCTGAGATCGACCTGATCGCTTGCAATGGCCCATGCCGCCGCCAGCTCTTTGGTTGCTGTATTGGCTTGACCCTGAGTGTTAATGACCTTTTCGATATTTTGCGGCGTGATGGCACCATCGACGGCCTTTGTGATAAAGCCATCGGCTGCTTGGGTTAATGCGTCTCCGCCCAGCTCAGCAATCAGTGGGTACTTTGTCATGGTCGTGGCAAATTGGTCAGTTAGCTGATGTTGGATGCTTGGGCGCACTTGCTCATAGTCTATGGCGGCTGCGATCTTGGCCCCGTCTTTGGCATCGTAGGCATTTTTGAGCTGATAAGCACTATAGTAAGGAGAGCCTGCATAGACGGCTACGGCAATGACAATCAATAAAACAATCAGCTTTTTCATAAGACGGGAACCTTGTCGCAAACATTGTCATTATAGGGATAAATGACCGTAGATATGGCGATAAATACTAGCACGACTCGTCATTATTCAGGTATGAAAAGCTTTGTAATAATCTTAATAAATCGTGTATACCGCCGACTCAAGACCTCAACTATGAATTTCATGACTTAAGCGCTTGATAAATCAGCAGACCATCTCCATAAATAGCGCAAACTTTTTATAATTGATTTGGCTAATCAGCCCTCACCGTATTTGCTCGTTACAATCGCGTATGTCCATCCTTTGCTATGTTTCATGTGAAACCTTATCGCAGGATTATGTATGAAATTGAAACTGTCGATGTTTAATGCTGATGATTTGACGAGCCGGTGGCACTGTGAAGATGATAGGAGAAACCATGAGTAAGCGCGATTTTTATGAAGTATTGGGTGTCAGCAAAACCGCTGATAGCAAGGAGATCAAGCGAGCCTACCGCAAGCTTGCCATGAAATATCATCCAGATCGCAACTCTGATGACCCTGATGCCGATGAAAAATTCAAAGAAGCGTCAATGGCTTATGAAGTACTGAGCGATGAAGAAAAGCGCTCAGCGTATGACCGCATGGGTCATGCTGCCTTTGAAAATGGCATGGGTGGCGGCGGCTTTGGCGGTGCAGGCGGCGGCAACTTCCAAGACATCTTTGGTGATATTTTTGGTAACTTTGGTGATATCTTTGGCCAATCACGTGGCGGCGGCGGTGGACGTTCGCGTCGCGGCTCTGACTTGCGTTATGTGATCGAGCTGACATTAGAAGAAGCAGTACGCGGCTGCAAAAAAGAAATCAGTTTCACAGCGCCAGCGCCATGTGATACCTGTGATGGTAAAGGTGCCAAAGATGCCTCTGATGTCGTGACCTGTCAGATGTGTCATGGTCAGGGTCAAGTGCGCATGCAGCAAGGTTTCTTTGCCGTGCAGCAGACTTGTCCGCAGTGTGGCGGCTCTGGTAAACAGATCAAAAACCCTTGCCCTGACTGTCATGGTAATGGCGTCAAAGACAAATCACGCACGCTAGAAGTATCTATCCCAGCGGGCGTCGATGATGGTGATCGCGTCCGTCTGGCAGGTGAAGGCGAAGCTGGCGCCGCAGGCGTACAGAACGGCGACTTGTATGTCGAAGTACGTGTCAAACCGCACAACGTCTTTACTCGTCAAGGCGCCGATCTCTATATGGATGTGCCAGTCAGCATCACGGATGCGGCACTCGGTAAAGAAGTTGAGATCCCAACCTTGGATGGCAAAGTGAAAATCAAAGTCGCAGAAGGTACGCAAAGTGGTAAATTGCTACGTGTACGCGGTAAAGGCGTGACGCCAGTACGCACCACGATGAAAGGCGACTTGATCTGCCGTGTGGTCATCGAGACACCTGTCAACCTAACACGTGAGCAAAAAGATCTATTACGTCAATTCCAAGATACGTTAGATGATGACAGTAAGCATCAGCAGTCGCCACATAAAAAATCATTCTTTAAAAAGATTGGCGATTTGTTTGACTGATTATTTACCTAAGACAGACTGTTGCTAGATAGCCATACTGAAAGTAAGCCCAAAGGTTTCATGTGAAACCTTTGGGCTTTTTCTTGTGCTGATAAAAAACCACTCAGTTAACGATATTTGTTAAACTGACGATAAATGATATCCAAAAATAACCCACCAAATATAAAGTATATAAGGTAGCGATATGAGTCAAAAAACAACAGAACAAGCCATCAAAGTTGGTGTCATCGGAGCAGGTGGTCGTATGGGTCGTATGCTTATTGAAGCGGTACAAAATAATCCTAAGACCATCCTGAATGCAGCGATTGAGCGCCAAGGATCGAGTCTCGTCGGCGCGGATGCAGGCGAGGTGGCTGCTATCGGACGTTTAGACGTGCAGATCGTTGACGAATTAGAAGCTGTAATTAATGACATCGATGTGCTGATTGATTTTAGTTTGCCAGATGCGACTGAAAAGAACATGCAAGTTTGTGCCGAGCATAATATCGCGATGGTCATTGGCACGACAGGATTTAATGAGACGCAAGAGCAGGTTCTGGCAAAAGCCAGTGAAAAAATCGCTATCGTCTACGCAGGTAACTATTCAACCGGCGTCAACCTATCATTGAAACTACTTGGCATGGCAGCCAAAGCATTTGGCAATGATGCTGACGTAGAGATCATCGAAGCGCATCACAAACACAAAATCGATGCACCGTCTGGCACAGCCTATATGATGGCAGAAGCCGTCGCAGAAGCTCGCGGACAGAACCTAAAAGACGTCGCCATCTACGGACGCGAAGGACAAACGGGCGAGCGCGAATCAGGCGCGATTGGTATTCATGCGGTACGCGGTGGAGAGATCGTAGGCGACCATACCGTGATGTTTATCGCTGATGGTGAGGTGGTTGAAATCACTCACCGCGCACGAGAGCGCATGACGTTTGCCGCAGGTGCTGTACGTGCCGCGACTTGGGTGACCGAGCAAGCCGTTGGGCAATATAATATGCAAGATGTATTGGGGTTGAATGATTAGAGCGCATTGACGATGACTTAAAAAAGGTGAGGAGATGCAGGTGAGTCGTATACGTATAAAGCACGAATTGGCTAGTACCATTCTTAAGGTGAATATTACCAAAAATATAAGCTTGCCCGCGTTTGCCCTAAGTCTGGCTGTCCTACCAATCACCGTACAAGCCAGTAACGTCCAAACCTATGTGATTGACACTTATGGCGGTGCCACGCTCCTGCCAATAGTAAGGCAACAACTCAATAGTAGCGCTGATGGCGGCACCGTCAGCATTTACCAAGGTAAGCTAGTACTAATAACAACACCCCGCAATTATCAAATGATACAGCAGCTACTCACGCAGATTGACCGTCAGCCACAAGCGCTCACAGTCGCGGTGCGTGTTGGCAATAGCAGCAGTGTTCAGGATAATATTCGTCAGGGTCAGGTTATTATTACCAATCGCGGTATCCAGGGTGCAGGCGTAATCAATCAATATAACCGCCAGCAACAAGGTAGTAGCTTGTATCAAGTACAAACGCTGTCTGGTAGTGCCGCTAGTATCGGTACAGGTACGCTCTATTCATTGACGCAGAACTATCGTGCCACTATTCAACCAAATTATCATTATCCAGCTGACCGTCAGCCAAGCGCGCAGATTATTATTCAGCAGCAAATACTACTGCCAACGATGCAAGGCATTGCTGTCACACCGCGTCTACTACCGAATGGTCAAGTCGAAGTGAGGTTATCACAAGTTGAAGAGCGACTGGCGCGATCCAACTCATCCTATAATAAGCACGGCACGAGCAATAATAGCATTCAAAGTCAAAGTCAAAGTCAAAGTCAAAGTCTGAACAGTACGATCATTGTGCCGCGCGGACAATGGGTGACGATTGGTGAGATTTCACAACGCTCAGTCAATAGCGGCAGTCGAACGGTCAAGAGCACTAACACGGTACCGATTGAGTTGTTGGTTCAATAGCTCATTATGCAAACGGCTAAATACAAAAAAGCGCGGTGTTATTAACAGCACCGCGCTTCTCTATAGATGATAGGTTCAAACCCTAGTCAATATAAACCACTTCAAGCGGCGGAAATCCATTGAACTCAACTGATGAATACGAGTTGGTATAAGCACCTGTGGTTAGCCAATAGATTTTGTCACCAATCTCAAGCTCTTCTGGCAGCTGATAACCAGCTTCTTCATACATAATATCGGTTGAGTCACAGGTTGGCCCTGCCAATACGACCGTCCCTTCACTGGTAGACGTTTCCATCTTGGGAGTATAAACAGGATATTTGATGGCTTCGCCGAGCGTCTCGATTAAGCCTTGGAATAAACCAACATCCGTATATACCCAGCGCGCCAAATCAGTGTCTGATTTGCGAGAGATTAGTACCACATCACTGACCAAGACACCTGAACCACCGACCAGTGAACGACCTGGTTCTAGAATAATCTCAGGCATCTCGTCATCATTATAATCATCAGTCAAATAGCTGGTAATCTCTTCTGCATAGACCTTAATAGGATTGACTTCGCTGATGTAGTTGGTTGGGAAGCCGCCACCTAGATTGATCATTTGTAGCTTGATGCCTTCTTCGTTCTTCATCCAGTCAAACATATACTTAACTTTGGCTAACGCATCATCCCATGCCGCAACGTCTTTTTGCTGGCTACCCACATGGAACGAGATACCATAAGGTACCAAGCCAAGCTCGCGCGCCTGAATGAGTAGATCAATGGCCATATTAGGGTGACAGCCAAACTTACGTGACAATGGCCATTCTGCTGTCTCTGATCCTTGTACCAATATGCGTACAAATACTTTAGAACCAGGGGCGTGTTTGGCGATGTTTTTAAGATCGGCTTCTGAGTCGGTCGCGTACAGATCGATACCTTTTTCAAAAGCATACTTAACATGGTCGGCTTTTTTGATGGTGTTACCATAAGAAATGCGCGATGGTTCAACGCCGCAATCAAGCACACGATCCAGCTCATAGATAGAGGCACAGTCAAAGTTGGAGCCAAGCTTTGCCAGCAGGTTGATGACTTCAACCGCAGGACTGGCTTTCATCGCATAGTGCAATTTGGCGTTTGGAAACAGACTCACCATTTCGTGATATTTGGTTTCGATACGACTCAGGTCAACCACCAAAAATGGGGTTTCACGACCCTCAGCAGCTTTGGTAAATTTCTGCCAGCTGGCAGGGTCAAAATATTGGTCAATTTTGATCATGGTCATAGTAGTAAACCTTTGATGAGAGTAGTATCTGCTAGAAAAGTGAACGTCAAATCGTGGATATTAGATCATAATATCCACGTTAAGCATCATTGTATTCAGAATAAAAGATTAAGAACTGATGGGTTGTGACTGCTGCTCAGCGGACTGAGCGCCTTGCTTTTCGCGTATCTTGAGGACTTTACGAACTTTATCACGGGCACGTGTCTGTTTCAAACGAGACAGGTAGTCGACGAATATCACGCCATTGAGATGATCCATTTCGTGTTGGATACAGACCGCAAGTAAGCCTTCTACTACCTCATCAATGACGTCGCCGTTTTCGTCTAATGCTTCGATACGTACTTTATTAGGGCGCTCGACTTTGTCGTAGACATCTGGGACCGAAAGACAGCCTTCTTCGTACGGTTGCTTTTCTTCTACCAATGGCGTGACTTTTGGGTTGATAAATACTCTTGGGGCACTTTTGTCTTCAGACAAATCCATCACGATGAGCTGAATATGACGATCGACTTGACTTGCGGCAAGGCCAATGCCCTGAGCATCATACATTGTCTCAATCATATCTGAGATTAAGGTTTTGATTTCAGCAGTCACTTCCTTGACTGGCTTGGCAATCGTGCGCAAGCGGGGATCTGGATAACTTAAGATAGGGAGTAGTGCCATAACGCTCACCTCAATGATAAGGACAAAATAGGGTTGATATTATAAGATAAATGGGGACAAAAGTAATGCTTATCAATACTTTCGCCCCTATATAAGGATTGTTGAGTGGATAAAATAAAGACTGCGATATTTGTCTGAACAAAAAAAGGCCTCACATTACGTAAGGCCTTTTTTAGATATTCTATTTGACTCACTATTATGCACGGCGTTTGTTGACAATCATCTCATACAAGAACAGCAAAATGATGGCACCGATAACTGAGAAGATAAGACCAGTGAAGCCGCCATCTGCATTAATACCGATTAGGCTTGCAAGAAAACCACCAAGCATAGCACCCACGATACCCAATACGATTGTCATAATCCAACCCATAGGGTCGCTACCTGGTTTGATAGCACGTGCCAGTAAACCTGCAACCAAACCGACGATAATCATCCAAATAAAACTCATGTTATTCTCCTAAATTATGAATATTTATAATATGTTGCTAATTTAATAACTCCATTGTAAAGATTCCTCAAACGCAAGAGTAAGCAAAAAATGTTACCTGTGTAGGGCCTATGTGAGGAAAAAGTCAGATTTGCTATTACGTAGGTGCAATAGGTAAACGGAAGGTTACAAAGGTAGCCGTGGTGCTAACAGAATGGCGTATCAATCATTTAGCCACGACAGAAGAATTTGATAAGAATAGGGAATTAAATAAAAAAAGCGCAGCCCGTTTATCAGACGGCCACGCTTTTGTTTAATACTAATTTTTTAGATACTAATTTTAGGGTTCAGGGTTTAGGGTTAAATCAAACGTTTATTTATCACGCAATGCCGTTAATAGACGCTGATGAATCCCCTCAAAACCACCGTTGGACATCACGACTATTGCATCACCTGCTTGAGCATGACTACTGATATGCTCGATAATAGTATCGACGCTAGACATGACCTGCTGCTGATGGTTTGAATGGCTAGCGATATTGGCGTTCTCAATGACGTCTTTTAGACCCCACTCCAAACCCGCAGGCTCATACCATAAAGCATGGTCAGCAAGGGCAGCCGACTCAGCCAAGCTGTCTTGATGAATGCCCATCTTCATGGTGTTACTGCGCGGCTCAATAATCGCCCAGATACGTCGTCCCGCCAGTTTCTTTTTGGCACCATCGAGCGTGGTTGTGATCGCTGTTGGATGATGAGCAAAGTCATCAAAGACTAAGATATCATTGACATCACCGATCAGCTCCATCCGGCGTTTGATGCCTGCGAAAGCGGATAATGCTGCGCAAGCGGTAGAGATGCTGACACCGACATCATAAGCGGCAGCGACAGCAACCAAGGCATTGTTGACATTATGAATACCGCTCATGCCCCAATCAACAATGGCGCTCGCGGTTTTATCGGCAGTAAGGCTCACTCGAAACTGACTGCCATCGTCGAATATGAGCTCGGCTTGCCAGTCGCTATGGTCTTTTAAATCACTGGTCTCTGCCGAGGCAGCATCGAGGACGGCAGTGCGCCAAATAGGGGTCCAAACGCCTTTGGCTAACGTCTCCTCTAAGCTGATCGTTGCGGCAGGCATGATGATTTTTCCCGTACTTGGAATCATACGTACCATATGATGAAACTGTGTTTGGATAGCATTCAAGTCAGCAAAAATATCTGCATGATCAAACTCTAAATTGTTCAAGATGGCGGTACGCGGACGATAATGAACGAATTTTGAGCGTTTATCAAAGAAGGCAGAGTCATACTCATCGGCTTCAATCACAAAGTAACCAGAAGGTGCTGCGGTGTCATTGTCAGCTTTTTCTGCCCCCAAATAACTACTGTGTGCAAACACTCGCTGTAGGTGCTCATCAGTCGTATTGACCAGTGGCACACCGCCAATTAAAAACCCTGTATCGATACCAGCGTAATGCAATATCCAAGCAAGCATGGTTGTCGTTGTTGTCTTACCATGAGTACCAGCAACCGCTATCACGTGGCGCGATTGCAGCACTTGCTCTGACAAAAACTGCGGACCTGACGTGTAGCGCAGACCCGTATCTAGCATGTATTCAATCACATCCATGCCACGCTTCATCGCATTACCAACAACGACCAAGTCTGGCGCTGGTTGCAAATGCTTTACGAGATAGCCTTCTTCAATAGTGACGCCCGCATTTTCAAGTTGGGTAGACATAGGAGGATATACGTTGGTATCTGAGCCAGTAACGGTATGCCCAAGTTCACACGCCAATAATGCCAGCGAGCCCATAAAAGTACCACAAATACCAAGAATATGAATATGCATAGACGTTCCGTAAGAGCTTGAATAAGTGAAATAGAGAGAGTAAAAATAAAGTTTTGGGTGCTGAGCTGTTATCAATCGTGACTAACGTTTTAAACAGTCATTGCCATGGCAGTAGTCTGGCAGACAAGCGATCATTGTAAAGTAAACGCTGTTCGATGACCAACAAAAAACGCCTAACAAGTAGGCGTTATCTAGCTGATAAATGCTGTCTTATTTGGCAGCATACCAAGCACTTGCTGTCTATTTACGTGACAACGTATAGTCATTATTTAGGTTTTTTTGCTCATCTATCAAAATCAGGTGTAATGGACAAAATTCATGCTAAAAAGTAGGTGGTAGTCGCTAAT
>NZ_JAKDJE010000130.1 GCF_030454045.1 Psychrobacter sp.
CAGAGATATACTGTATAAAAGAGGATATTGGTAAGGTAGGCTAAATTGTTTATTAATCATAAAAGATGCCCGAAATGCAGTGCCAATCTAACACGCTCTGATTGGAGTTGTCGCCACTGTGGTAACCAAAATTTGACGAACTGGCCACTCACTTTATCGATGTGGGGACTTTGCCTGTTTATCGTTTTGATGATTTTATTTTTTATGATCAATAATTTCTGTAGTGCCGAGATCTTTCGACCCTTTACCAATAACTATGGTGTCATGTGCTGATGGTGAGCATAAAAAAGCCCAACTACTCTGCATAGTTGGGCTTTTTTATATCATGCGGTTAATGTCAATATGCTTATAAAATACAAGTCACATTACGCCGCTATTTTTTGCTGTTTTAGTAATCAACAGTATAGCTTAGGCCATAAGTTGTGCCTGAGGCAGGTAAGCGGTTCAGGTCTCCGTAAGTGGTTTGATGATAGACCGTCAGATAGTCCTTATTCAGCAAGTTATAGACGCCATAATCTACTCGGCCAACTGGCATTTTTACTTGTCCCAACACATCAAGCGTCATATAACCGGTGACTGGCAACGCACTGGCGTCAGGATCTTTTTGCTGGTCCTTGAAGGCCTTATCATCGCCGCCGATTGCCAGTGCTTGCAGACGAATATTGCTGCCTTCATCGAATTGGTATTGCGCAAATGCGGTGCCTTTTAACGGTGTCAGACGTACGGCATCCAGCTCTAGCCAATCGCCATCCTTATCGTACTGACCACGGGTATAAGCAACACTGCCGCCTACTTGCCATTTGTCACTGATATCATGGCTAAGCGATCCCTCTACCCCGTAGATACGCTCATCAGTATCGACGACTTCTACAGTATAATCATCAGTGAAGCGCACGACTTTATCTGATTCATTATAAAAACCGCTCAATCGGGCAGCTGTATCGCCATGTTTGCCTTGCCAGCCAAACTCGTAGTTATTGGTTGTAATCGGTTGTACATTGTCTGAGTTGACCACAAATCCTGCCCGCACATCACGCAGCGCACGCTGAATATCTGCGGTGGTAAACCCTTGCGAAAAATTAGCAAAAACTTGATCATTCGGTGTTATCTGATAGCTAGTACCAAGATTAAACAAAGTTTTGTCGTGATCTGTACTACCTTTTTCTACGTCGCCTGCCTGATAGTCGATGCCATAAGCGGCGCTTATCCCACTGATAGCAGGGCTATTAAAATACTCTTCAAGCAGCTGCTCATAGATGGGCGTAAAGGTATCAGTCTCTGACTTCAATTTTTGGTAACGAACGCCTGCACTAGTATGCCATTTATCAGTGATGTCCATGTCTGCATTGACAAACGCGCCCCATTTATCGATGGTGGTATCTGGTCCACCGTTATAAGTAAGCCCATTGGTTTGAGCAGTCAAGCCATTGCTAGCAAGGAACGTATTTAGGTCTTGACCGTAGTAAGTTTGCTCACTGTTTTCACGTTCGAAATCAGCACCGTAGCTAAGTAGAGTCTTTTTGCCTGCGACTTCCGTCTCGGTTTGCATAGCGGCACGTAAGCCCATTACTTCGATATCAGCTTCTGATTGAGTGACAAACGTTGCAGCACTTGCCAGTTTCTTCAGTGTGGCTGTATCAGTTAGACCATTTGCTTGCCATACCTCAGAGGCTTGGGTACCTGCGGTTTTACCAGAAGGGTAAAAACGGCCTTTCTCATCTCGGTAGTAACCCGTCAAGTTTAAGCTAGATCCTGAGCCTACAAAATCATCGTCGCTATAGCTCAAATTTACTGAGCTTTTTTCGGTATATGGCTCATTTTCTACGTTGGCACCATCGATAGCTTTTAAGGAAGGTTTTGCGCCAAATAACACTGCTAAACCATCACCATAATCTGGGCCATAGTCGGTGTTTTGCTCATCTTTATAGTAAGTCACTGCAAGGTCAAGACGTTGACTGTCAGTGAGCTCTACACCTAAGCTACCATTTACACTTAGCGATTCGGTATCTTGTTGATCCGTTTGGTTGACATCTGGGCTGATTCGATTGCCTTTGCTATCAAACTTTCCGCCTTTATTATCATAATCGACATCTAGGCGACCATACACTCGCTCGCCGCCATATCCTAAGGTTTGTCCTACATGATAACCCAATGACTCTGAGTCAAAACCGCGGCTGCTACTGACACCGACTCTAGTCTGTCGGATAGGGCCATAGCCAACTAGTGACTTGGTCACAAGGTTAATAAGACCGCCTGCTGCACCAGCACCATAGATACTGGTCGCACCTGATAGTACCTCTACTCGCTCAAGCTGCGCAGGATCAATGCTGTTGAGCTCGCGTGAGAGACTACGCGAACTGCTTAAAGGAAAAACTGCACAGGGCGACCATGCATGGTGGTACCGTAATTACTGGTTGAGCCACTACTGGCACCTAGACTCGGAATCAGCTGTGCCAAGATATCGCCCGTAGTACGGTCGCCTGTGGCCTGCATCTGAATGTCATTTTCGCTAATCACTTGCGTGACGGCGGGCATCTCGCTAATTTTTTGTGCCAGCGCTGTTCCTGTTCTAGCATTGGCAGCGACTTTGATGGTATCCAAGGTCACACTGGGAACATCGCTTGATGTTGAGTCTGACGCTGCACTTGGAACCATCGCTGCACTGGCCTGTACATCTGATGCACTTTGCACTGCATTGGCATTGGCATTGGTTTGGGCGTATAACTGCTGGCTGATACAAAGGGTAAGAAGGGATAGAGCAACTTGGTGGTGGGTTCTCATGGTTATTTCACTTAGATGGTTTCACTTAGATGGTTTCACTTAGATGGTTTCACTTAGATGGTTTCACTTAGATG
>NZ_JAKDJE010000098.1 GCF_030454045.1 Psychrobacter sp.
GTATCAGCAAGCATTTAATCTAAACGGCAGTTACACAGAATTCGGGATGGTCTCCGTTTGTGCCATGAGTATTGGTCCTATGTGTCGCCCAGTGATTATATAGCGCATTTAGAACTGCTTTGTTACGACCACAACATAGAGTTTGATGAATTGTTTGCTACACTTGCAAAATGTCAGGTTTATTTAGATGACGTACACTGTGAGTACTGTGGTCGTCCCTATCAACTAGATGTCCCAGCAGATGTACCTTATGCAAGGAGGTTAAATTCTTGGTTTTGTGAAGGGTGTATCAGCTTTTCAGGTGGTCAGATTACTGTAAGTAGATAGACTACTAAGTGTAATTAATTTACCAGATAACTTAGGTTATCTGATGACTGCATGAGCTCTTTTTGAAATGCTTTGATGTCTTCGAAGCTTCCAACGTGTTTAGCCATTTGTTCGGCTAATTTCTTTAGTTCTGTTTCTTTTGTCATTGCTTATTCTCCTTTACATTGGATTATAAGCAGTTACACAGAGTTTGGGAAAGGCTCCCAAAATCAGGTTACTTTGTCAAAGCCACGACACCAAATGACCGTCTCTCGCCAAAGCGCATTAACCCACCCGCTGCTCCCAGAGACGTAACCGTTCCAGCCATCTTAAAAGACATCATGACACGCAGTGCCGCCTTTGATATTTTGCCAACGGCTGGTGTTACCAATGATGCGAATCACCTCATCACTTTAAACCGGCACTTAAGCAAAGCATTGCGTTCCAGACCCACTCAAAAAGCTCTCTACTACAACGACTCAAGTGGCGATATGCGCTTAAAAGATGCCATTGTGACTCACTACCGTCACCGTAGTTTGAACCAAGATCCATCACAGGTTTGCATTACCGGTGGTTGCCAACACGCCTTATTCATCTCTCTTATGGCAACGTGCTCACCCGGTGATACTGTAGCAGTAGAGTCTCCAGCATTTTATGGCGTACTGCAAATCATGGAACAACTCAAACTGAAAATTATCGAGGTCGCTGCTGACCCTAGAGAAGGTTTGAGCGTTGAAGATTTGGTCGAAAAAATAACAGAGTGGCCGATTAAAGCCTGTATTGTGTCGCCAAACTACGCCACGCCCACTGGGGCGTTTATGCCTGAAAAAGCACGCCGAGCATTAATCAATCTAGCGGTTGAAAAAGATTTTTGCATCATAGAGGACGATATTTATGGGGATTTGGCTTTTCCGCCTTTTACAGCCGAACCATTGAAGAAATTCGATCCTAACGGACAAGTTATTCTGTGCAGCTCTTTCTCGAAAAGTTTATCGCGAGATTTAAGGATTGGCTGGGTGTTTGGTGGTAAGTGGCACGACAAGATTACTCAATTGAAACTGGTTACCCAGCTCTCCTCTAGCGAATCCACTCAGCAGGGTTTGGCAACATTTTTAGAAGAAGGTCATTACAGACGTTACATTGCTCAACAGGTCAATACGCTAAAGCAACAACAAAGGGATCTGATGACCTTATTAGATACTCATTGGAGTGACAAAATTCGCTATACCCAC
This sequence comes from Psychrobacter sp., assembly GCF_030454045.1. GTDB lineage: Bacteria > Pseudomonadota > Gammaproteobacteria > Pseudomonadales > Moraxellaceae > Psychrobacter. The sequence goes on from NZ_JAKDJE010000098.1 coordinate 1,539, forward strand.
GCCCAAGGTGGCATTTCTATGTGGGTAGAGTTAGATGAAACCATCAACACACAGCGCAGTTATAATAAAGTATTAGAGCAAGGCGTGATCATGACACCCGGCTCACTTTTCTCGGCATCGGGTCAATATAAAAATTTTTTACGCTTAAGTTATATCCACCCGTTGACCGAGCAAAGGCAGGCCGCTGTCAAAAAGCTATTTGACGTACTACTTGGATAGGGTTTTTTAACATTAAACCTAGTGACGAACAAGCTTTTGATGCCTTTCACCGCATTATATAGCGAAACCGTCGAAACTACTTTGGTGCATTAGGCTTAACTGATCTCTTAGTACATCACCAAAGACACATGAATCACCTGGATAATTTAACCGCTTACACAGTAAATATACCGTCGAGTAGCCCTACCCATTTTTAAAATCAGCGAAGAAAACACATATAAACGATAATTTATCTATCTTCATTTTGACTCACCATGGCTTGTCTAAGAAACTTTTCTAATTCATCCATTTGCAATAATCCCAAGTCCATACCTTTACTGGTGCGGACTCTAACGCTAGATTCCTCCAACTCTTTTTCTCCAATCAATAAAAGAAACGGTACTTTTTGTAAGGTATGCTTGCGAATTTTATAACCAAGTTTATCCTTACCAAAGTCACACTCTACTCGCAATGATAAATTCTGTAGTTGCTTCAAGACTTGCTGGGCATAAATCTGTTGGTGTTCAGAAATAGTTATTATCATAACTTGGACAGGCGCAAGCCAAAAAGGTAGGTGACCTGCGTAGTGCTCAATCAAAATGCCGATAAACCGTTCAAGTGAACCGAATATAGCGCGGTGTAGCATGACCGGTTTCTGTTTCTGATTATCTTCGTTAATATAGCTGAGATCAAAGCGCTCTGGGAGGTTTAAATCTACTTGAATGGTGCCACATTGCCATTCTCTACCGATCGCATCTTTTAGCGTAAATTCAATTTTAGGTCCATAAAATGCACCTTCTCCTTCACTGACCTCATAGGCGATATCAATGTCTTGCAAAGATTGAATGAGCGTCTGTTCTAAAAAATCCCATGTTTGCTCAGACCCTATTCTATTTTTTGGACGAGTAGATACTTTGATAGAAATATTGTCAAACCCAAAATGCTGGTAGATTTTATAAATCAAGCGGATGGCACTGACACACTCTGATAGGAGCTGGTCTTTGGTACAAAATATGTGCGCATCGTCCTGAGTAAAATGTCGAACTCGCATTAAGCCGTGCAGTGATCCTGAAGGCTCATAACGGTGAACTTTACCAAATTCCGCCATTTTAAGTGGTAACTCTCTATAGCTTTTTAAATCATGACCGTAGAGACAAACAGCACCAGGACAGCTCATTGGTTTTAACGCGTAGGTTTTTTCATCAGGTGTCTCTACCGCAAACATTTGCTGTTTATAGTTTTGCCAATGTCCTGAAATCTCCCATAGCTCTCTATCCATAACGTCTGGTGTATTGACCTCAATATACCCTGCCTCTTCCTGCTGATGGCGTAAATACCCCGTCAGTAATTGAAATATTTTCCAACCTTTCGCATGCCAAAAAACAGCTCCTGGTGCTCGTTCGTCAAAATGTAACAGGTCCAGTTGCTGTGATAATTTTCTGTGATCTCTTTTTGCTGCTTCTTCTTGTTGCTTCAGATAATCGGTCAGTTGTTTTCGAGTAGCCCAGCAAGTGACATAGATTCGTTGCAACATAGGCTGACTTGCATCACCTTGCCAATAGGCACCTGATACATGAGTGATTTTGAAGTTTGGCAAAAATGAGGTGTTAGCAACCAAAGGGAATAGATAGATATCATTCACACTATCATCAAGTGGTTGAAATAAGGTCGTTATTGACTCGCTTTGTTCTCTATACTGTTTTAAATGTTCTGATTTAAGTGGGTTTTCTGAGCCGAAGTAAGCAATAGCATCAGTTAGAGAGACGTCACGACCTACTATGGGCTGCTTTTGTTGAACAATATTTTGCATGCCGTTTGATATGTCATTGAGGTGATCTTCGTTAAAATTAGGCGTCTCTGCAAAATCATAATAAAAACCAGTATCTGTGGTTTGATACTGTATGGGCTTGGCATTTGGGTGTAAGTTTAAAACTGATTTCACAAGAAGATAAGCAAATGAATCACGTTGAAGCATTGAAGCCTCGTCATCTTGAGACGTGATAAGCTGGATGTGGCAGTCTTCAGTTATGAGATGTTGTAAATCAACATATCGGCTACCAACTTTCGCCAAAAACACTTTTTTATAAGCAGGCGGTTTATAGGTTTCTAATAAGGTAGCGATCGATATAGGGTCTTCAATTGAAAGTTGCTGAGCATTTTGGTGACTAATTATTTGGATATTCATAAGTAATCTGTCAATTAATAATTATGGTGATTAACGGTCGATTTCAAGAGATTGACCACGGCAGTTTGGGAACAGCTGGTTTTTATGCCATGCAAGTTGCCCTGAGATGATGGTGGTGTCTACAGAATATCGAAAAGCTTTATGTGCAAAAGGCGTCCAGTTACAGTGCATATAATTACGAGTGTCACTGACCATGACTTTTTCTTTATTTTCTTTGAGTAATACCAAATCAGCCCAATATCCTTCGCGTATATAGCCTCGGTCTTTAATGCGAAACAAGTCTGCCACTTGATGCGATGTCTTGCGTACCATGGTTTCGATGTTCATCTGTTTGTCCTCAACCAATTCCATCAACGCAGGCAAGGCATGTTGTACAAGGGGCAATCCAGCTGGGGCATTGAAGTAACTTTGCTGCTTTTCCTGCCAAGTATGCGGTGCGTGGTCAGTACCAATAATATCCAAACGGTTAGACTCTGAGATCGCTTGAATCAATGCCTGACGGTCCTGTACTGTTTTGATGGCTGGATTACATTTGATGAGATGTCCTAGCATTTCATAATCAGTATCATCAAAACTTAAATGATGCACACAAACTTCAGCGGTAATATACTTTTTATCGAGTGGTAGGTTTTTAAACAGACAAATCTCTTTAGCTGTGGTGATATGTAATACGTGTAGCTGAGTACCATATTTTTCAGCCAGTGCAACCGCCATACTTGAGCTTTCAAAGCAGGCTTGTTTATCACGAATACGGCCATGCATGACGGCAGGAATGTCGGCACCGTATTTTTCTTTATACTGTTGCTCGCGCATTTTGATACGAGGCGTTGATTCACAATGCGTCAACAAAATAGTAGGCACATTCGAAAATAGGCGTTCTAGGGTTTGCGGGTCGTCGACCAGCATATTGCCTGTAGACGCTCCCATAAAAACTTTAACGCCACTAACAAGCTTAGGGTCTAGGTTTTCGACAATATCAATATTATCGGCACTGACACCGAAGTGAAAGGCGTAATTTGCCATGCTATGTGTTGCGGCATTTAACTTCTTTTGCTGTAATGCTTGCAAATCTAGTGTCGCAGGCTGCGTATTGGGCATATCCATATAGCTTGTGATACCACCAATCGCCGCCGCCATCGACTCTGATTTTACAGTGCCTTTTTGCGGTGCCCCTGGATCTCTAAAATGCACTTGATCATCAATCATACCTGGAATGAGCCAGCCACCTTCTGCATCGATATTTTCTGCACGAGAAACACCGGTAATACTAGGCTGTATTTTTTCGATACGACCATTTTCTATCAGTACATCAGCCATTTCCCGAATGCCTTCATTCACAATGACAGCATTGCGGATGATGATTTTTGGAAGGTTGCTAAAATTCATTTTGTAAGGCCTTGTATCCTTGCACCAGCTCGATATTGGCATTTACCACACTTTCTGAAAACTCATTAAGCGATACATCCATAGGTGGAAAGTCACTTAAGTTAGTGGTGGGGTGAATATGACTGATAGCAGGAACATAAAAGTTATCAGGTAAGTCTTGTCCATCCACAACGGCATTGTGTCTCACTGCACTTCTATTACCGACTCTGCAATTGAACAAGACACTATTGAATCCTATAAAGACATGATGTCCAATCTTACAAGGCCCATGAATGATAGAGCGATGAGCAATAGAAGAGTTTTCTCCAATGGTGACAGCGGCCCCAGCTTTGGAGTGAATAACTACTCCATCTTGAATGTTTGAATTAGCACCGATAATAATAGGTTCCATTTCACCTTGTGCATCCACTTCATCAGCGCGGATAACAGCATAAGGCCCAATGAAGACATTGGCATGAATAATAACTTTGCCGCAAATAATAGCCGTTTGATCGACATAGGCCGTTTGATCGATGATAGGAAGGTCGCCGGATGGGTTTTTACGAATCATAAGATATCTTATTGGTATTGGATAAAGGATTGCTTAAGATTGATACTTGTGTCAATTCTAAGCCTAGATAAAAACAACTGGGTCGCAAGGTGTGACAGGCGGGGCCATGTTGCTGAACTGAAAATAAAACAGCATCTCCATCACAATCTAATTTGGCATCGATAAGCTGCTGGTGATAACCAGAGCTTTCTCCTTTGCGCCATAAAGTTTGTCTCGAACGCGACCAGTAGCAGACTCTTTTAGTGGTTAAGGTTTCTATGAGCGTTTCGGCATTGACCCAAGCCAACATTAATACTTCTTTAGTTTGGGCATCTTGTGCAATCGCTGCTATCAAGCCTTGCTCATTCCAAGGAATCTGCTTCATCACCTTATCAAAGCAGTACTTTTGACCTTTTTTGCCATGTTCCATTGCTAAGAAAATAGACGTGCTTGCGTTCACCATTGCCATGAACCTTCTGCAACAGCGTCATGTGCATGCAGGCTTTCTGCATGAATGACTTTGAATTTAAATCCTAAAATATTGGCATAGTCTAAGAATGTATGACGTAACCGCCGTACGGCATCTTCACAGAACATCAAGTTTTGTCCATTTGCCAGTGCAAAAGCTTGTTCATCTACCCGTTTTACCGCTGTTTGCACAGGTGTCGCAAGGGCGTGTTCTGCTTGGTCAATGATTGCGATGAGTGGCAGTTCAGCTAACTCAGTTGAGACCTTAAACCTTAATTGGGCCACGCTACGCTGACTATGCGGGGTTGCAACAATCGCCTCGGTAGTCCCGAACCAATCGATAACTTCTTCTGAATTGGTCAGATCAAATCGTTTCTCTGACAATGCTTTTTGAAACTGCTGCTGAATCAAACTACGTGATAAGGCAGCCGAACAAGGACAAGTAGATGAATACGGGATCTCAACTTGAACCTCAAAGAAAAATTGCTGATCAATGAGCTGGCAGACCAGCTCAAAAGGGTAGCTTTTCCAGCCAGTCAGCGGACTGATCAATGCGGGACGCTCGACATATAGCTGACTTTTTATATGTAGTTTTGCATTGCTAGATAAGCCTTCGTGACTCTTGAGGAAATCTTGCAATGTGTCTTTGAGGTGCGAAAAATTGAGTGTTTTTAATTTGACTAATTCTAGTAGGCGAATGTATAGCCTAGACATGTGAATCCCTTTGACAGCAGGGTCATCTAAGCTCACGAAAGCATTGACTTGACTTGGGCAAAGCGTATTTTCTATGTAAATAGGTAAGGCAATATTCTCCATGCCAACCCAGTCTAAACAAGAAGAATGTGGTGCTACATTTAGGTTTTCAGAGATATCAGGAAGATCGTTAATCATTAATATTTAGAACTCAGTTGAATTATTTATTGTTATGTTATAACATTACAAGATATTTGGCAACTATAGTGATGTTTACTGTTTCACCTATACAAATTTCCGTATAGGTAGTGAGGTGCTAGATACATTAGAAGCAATATAAATTTTAGAAGCTAAAAAAAGATTTTGTACGTTCTGGTAGGAGAAAGGAGCGGCGTTAAACATGTGACTTAAGGTTTATAGTTTTAAGCAAATTCATACCGCTAGTGCTGGTTACCAAACTTGGGGTCCTGACCACCTTAGTAAATCCTTACCTTGTTTGTCTCGCACCATTTAAGACAAAAACGCAACCAATCGATATGCTTTTTATTTTTCATAATCTTACGTACCTATATTTTTCAAGTATTTTTTATAACCCTTATATAAATTGATAGAGAAGAGAGAGCCAATGAGTAATTCCTTAGCCATCGAAAAAAAACTGCCTGTGACTGTGTTGTCCGGGTTTTTGGGCGCAGGTAAAACTACGCTACTCAATCATATTTTGAATAATCGTGAAGGTAGACGCATTGCCGTTATCGTAAATGATATGTCTGAGGTAAATATTGACGCAGCATTGGTTAGAGAAGGTGGAGCTGAGTTGTCCAGAACCGATGAAAAACTCGTAGAAATGAGTAATGGCTGTATTTGCTGCAGTTTACGAGAAGATTTATTGATAGAAGTGCGACGTCTGGCAGAAGACAATCGTTTTGATCAACTGGTTATCGAATCAACTGGCATTTCTGAACCATTACCTGTTGCGGAAACCTTTACTTTTGAAGATGATGATGGTTTTTCTCTCAGTGAGTTTGCCCGTCTAGACACCATGGTGACCGTCGTTGATGCCTTTAATTTTTTAAAGGACTATAGCTCTTATGACAGTATACAGTCTCGAGGCGAATCATTGGGTGAGGAGGACCAACGCACCGTGGTCGACTTATTGATTGATCAAATCGAATTTTGTGACGTCATTGTGTTGAATAAAATTGATTTGATTTCAGATGCTGAAAAAGAAAGATTGCTGGCAATTATTCACTCGTTAAATCCGCGAGCTAATATTGAAATTTCTCAATTTGGTCAAGTAGATTTAGATAAGTTGTTGAACACAAATTTATTCGATTTTGATGAAGCCTCTGAAGCACCAGGTTGGCTAAAAGAGCTTAGAGGGGAACATACACCTGAAACGGAAGAGTATGGCATCAGTAGTTTTGTTTATCGTGCTAGACGCCCCTTTCATCCGCAGCGGTTTTACGATTTTATTAATACAGAGTGGAAAGGTGTGATTCGATCTAAAGGTTTTTTTTGGCTAGCATCTCATCCCAAACTGGCAGGTTCTTGGTCACAAGCGGGCGCGATGGCTAGACATGGTCTAGCTGGATATTGGTGGGCAACCATTCCTGAAGAGCAATGGCCACAAGATCAGCAAAACCGTGACATCATAGAAAGTAATTGGGACACGAGTACAGGCGATGCGCGTCAAGAGATTGTGCTAATAGGCATGGAGATGGATGAGTCAAATCTTATTGATAAGTTCAATAATTGCTTGCTTAATGATGAAGAAATGGCAGAAGGTCCTGAACATTGGAAATTGATGGATAATCCATTTATAGAGTGGACTGACTTAATAGCTTAATTTTTGGGGCTGTCCTAGATAACTAGTTCAAACCCTGTTTAACCCATTGTTTTAATTGT
>NZ_JAKDJE010000021.1 GCF_030454045.1 Psychrobacter sp.
TATCAGCAAGCATTTAATCTAAACGGCAGTTACACAGAATTCGGGATGGTCTCGAAACCTCTATCTAAACTATTATCTAACTAACATTATTATCTACCTGACATAAAAAAGCCGCATAATTTATCATGCGGTTTTTTATTTTCTTCAAAGAAATATCTTTTTTTCAGAAAACTTTCTTTTATAAGAAAAGTGGATTAGTAATTGTTTTCGCGGCGCCAGTCATCTACTTCGCGCTCAGCGTGATCTTGGGCATGACCATAACGCTCTTGGACACGGCCAACCAGCTTATCACGGCTACCTTCCACTTGATCTAAATCGTCATCAGTTAGCTCACCCCATTTTTGTTTTACTGAGCCTTTTATCTGTTTCCATTCGCCTTTTAAAGTATTCTCATTCATGATTATATTCCTTTTATCTTATTTGATTCACTTTCATCAAATAGTCTTTGAGTTTATTGACGATATGAATATCGTTTGTTAGAGCTACTGATTTATTACTTTTTTTATTTTATTTTAGTAGTTCACAAGTATCATTGGTTGCTACCAAATATCTTGTGATAATTAATATAGGGCTTTTCAATTCAGCTGTCTGTATACGCTATGTTTATAGTGTTACTTAATTATAGTGAGCGTGCATCGTGTGTTATCTGCTCACCGACTGTATTAATGATGCGTAAATTGCGTCTATTGTACGTAATGTCCATCGAATTGAGACCGATATCTAAAGGTAAGTGTCACATGGGGAACTATAAATATACGGGCTAGATAACTGCGCAATCTCGTAGCGTATGTCAACTGGGAAAGGGGGTGGGGTATTTATAGTAAACAAACATGCTGATCTTATGAAGCATTAATCTGTTTTGTGAAGCACGAGTCCTACTATGTGTTTGGCTATAGACTTATGGTTTAAATGACTATAACCTTATAGTTGAAACGGCGACTTCTGTAAAAACTATTCGCTCTAGAGCTCATTAACTTAATGACTATTAGCTTAAAAGACGGTTAGCTTAAAAACAGATATCAGCAGTTGGGCTGTCTGACCTATTTTTGTCACGGGTGATTTAAGCGAACTGACTGACGTATCGATTTCATTGTTTATCGAGTAGGAATATCTCTGCATTGAACATATTAGCGCAAAATACAAACACCCCCATAGAGTCGAAACGTGAGCAAGCAAAAGCTAGAACGCGGCGCGCCTTATTAAAAAGTGCGTTACGGCTCTATAGCCTAGAGGGTGCTCAGGGCATGAGTATGAATAAAGTGGCTAAAGGCGCTGGCATTGCGCAGCCCAGTTTTTATAATCATTTTGATAGCTTGGATGCGCTACAGAACGAGCTCAGCGCTCAGCTAAAAGAGAATTATCTATCGCCGATGCGGCTGGCATGGGTAAATATGCTCAAAGACTACGATGCCCTGAGCAAAGATCAATTCAATCAGCAATGCCGTCAATGTCTGACACTGATTTTTGATTCAGCGTTTCGAAACATCGCGCTATTTCAGCACTTGCTCGAAGATCGCCCGCGATTCACTGCCGATATAGAAAACCAATCCTCACTCAATAATGGACTGGGCAATCTGGTCGCAGACATACAAGAGGAGTGGACAGAGATATTCATGCAGGGATTACAGTTGTCTAATCGCACTTGTGAGCGCAGTGCGGTGAATCTCTGTGTGGATATGGCAGCTGCACAAGTACATGAGCTGATCTTGGGCTGTCATCAGCAGCGTTATTCAAGGGAGCAGGCGATTACCACCTTGAGCACCAGCTTTGATGCCTTATTTGCCAATTTTTTGCACGGAAGCAACCATAGTGGATCATGACATATCTCATGACAGCTAGGATAAATCAAAACCAAAGGGAGTATGACTATGGCCACTACAGCGGCTAGTACGACGGATAACGAACAAATCCACTTTCGAACTTGTACTTTATGCGAGGCCATGTGCGGGGTCGAGATCAAGCACGATGGCGAAAAAGTCTTATCGATTAAAGGGGATAAAAACGATCCTTTCTCTCAAGGCTATATTTGCCCAAAAGCCACGGCTTTGCAGGATTTGCACGAAGACCCTGATCGTTTGCGAGGCCCTGTCAAGAGAACGGCGGATGGTTGGAAATCGATCAGTTGGATTGAGGCGTTAGATAAAGTCGCTGCAGGTATCCAGTTTGTTCAGCAAAAATATGGTCAAAATGCGTTTGGGGTCTATCTGGGTAATCCTAACGTACACAACATGGGCGGTATGCTGACCATCAAGCAGCTACTGACCAGCCTAAAGACGCGCAGTCGTTTTTCTGCGACCTCAATTGACCAATTGCCGCACCATATCGTCAGCATGCATCTGTTTGGTCATATGCTGCGTATCCCTGTCCCTGATGTGAATCGCACACAGTACATGCTCATCATCGGTGGCAACCCGCTGGCCTCTAATGGCAGTATCATGACCGCGCCCAACATGCGCCAAAAGCTCAAAGACATCAAAGCACGCGATGGCAAAGTGGTGGTGATCGACCCAAGACGCACCGAAACCGCAGATATTGCTAGCGAGCATCACTTTATTCGCCCAGCGACAGATGTATTGCTGTTACTTGCCATGCTCAATGAAATCTACGCCCAAGGCTACGCCAAAGTAGATAGCCGAGTGGCAGCGCTGGCGCCAGAGATTGATCGTATTGAATCATTTGCAGAAGGATTCACACCTGAGTCGGTGGCAAAGATTACTGGTATTACTGCTGATGAAATCAAACGCATCGTCAAAGAGTTTTGTGAAGCCGAAAGCTCAGTCTGTTATGGTCGTATGGGTATCTCAGTGCAAGAATTTGGTTTGCTGAGCCAATATCTGTCCATGGTTATCAATATCGTGACAGGACGCTTAGATGAAGTGGGCGGACTCATGTTCCCCAATCCTGCGGTCGATGTGGTCAATAGCTCGGGCCCAGGTTATTTGGGCAAACGCCATAGCCGCGTGAGTAATCTACCTGATTTTAATGGCGAATATCCAGTGGTTGCGATGGCAGATGAGATGTTATTCGCAGGAGAAGGGCAGTTAAAAGGCTTTATGAGTATCGCGGGAAACCCTGTCCTTAGCACGCCAAATGGCGAAAAGCTAGATGAGGCCTTATCAGGGCTTGAGTTTATGGTGTCGCTTGATTACTTTGTGACTGAGACCAGCCGTCATGCCAATATTATCCTGCCGCCCGTCTCGCCACTCGAGCGTGACCATTACGACATTACGTTTAATGGTTTTGCTGTACATAACGTTGCCAAATACTCGCCTGCCTTATTTAGCAAAACGGACAATGAAAAGCACGACTGGGAGATTTATCTAGAGCTTGCCGATCGCTTGGACAAAGACGCGCCAGAAGCGGTACAAAAAGAACGTGCCGCGACAAAAGCCTTTGGACCGAAATTCTTACTTGACCAAGGTCTCAAGTACGGACCTTATAAAGACGTCACATTGGATGCGCTGATAGACAATCCACACGGTATTGATTTAGGACCATTGCATCGTATGTTGCCAGAGGCAATCAAGCATGCCGATAAGCAAATCAATCTCAATGTTGATTTTTATCAGGCAGATTTGGCACGGGTCAAAGAGATGATGCAGCAGTACGATGATCAAGAGATTTTGCTCATTGGTCGTCGCCAAGTACGTAGCAACAACTCATGGCTGCACAATAGTTATCGATTGGTGAAAGGTAAGTCGCGTTGTACACTAATGCTGCATCCAGAAACAGCAGCACAGCACGGTATTGTAGACGGGCAAGACGTGAAAGTGACCTCTCGCGTAGGCAGTGTGGCCATTGCAGCAGAAGTTACCGATGAGTTGATGCCAGGCGTCGTGAGTATTCCGCATGGCTTTGGTCACGGACGTAAAGGCGTCAAGCAGAAGATTGCGCAAGCGCATGCCGGTGTCAGTGTCAATGACTTAACAGATGATACCTTGATTGATCAGTTGAGTGGTAATGCCGCCGTCAATGGCGTGCCTGTGCAATTAGAGGCGTTGGATATAGATGTAAATAGCTTATCTACTGCTAAAGAGACTGTAGCGGAAAGTGAAGTAGCATAAAGTTAATTATAAATTGTAGACATAAAAAAGAAGCGTTCACGTAAAGTGAGCGCCTTTTTTGTTTGCAATCTGAATATATCACTGATCCGATTAAACACTCATGCCGACAAAATCAAAATCAACGCTGGGCGTTTCTCCTTGTATCAATAAGCTAATCGCTTTTGCGGAGCCACAAGCATGCGTCCAGCCTAATGTGCCATGCCCCGTATTGAGCCATAGATTGTCAAAAGTGGCTGACGCGTTATGGCTACCATGTTTGACTTGACCGCAATGCGCACGACCAATCAAAGGTACGTTCGACGGGGTCATGGGGCGCAGTCCTGTCCAATATTGAACCGAATTTGCGATGATACCTTTTGGAAATAATTGCTGCACGCGGCGCGTAATGGCCTCACAGCGCGTGGCATTTAGGTCTAAATTATAACCATTAAACTCTGCGGTGCCCGCGACTCGCAATTTATCACCCAGCCGCGAGGTCACCAGCTTAAACTCATCATCAATCAGGCTAACAAAAGGCGCTAAATGCGGCGCACGTGGATTGACGGTATAGGTGGCCGAATAGCCCTTTGCTGGAAAAATAGGCACGTGAATGCCCAAAGATTTTAATAGAGGAACGCTATAGCTACCTAGCGCGACCACGTGACTATCAGCGCTAAAGGTTTGCGCATTTTCACCTTTTGGGCGAATGGTAATACTGTGTACATGTGGACGTACAGAGTCGGCATCGGTATTGAGCGCTAGGATCTCTGTATCATATAAAAATGTGACACCCGCATCGACGCAGCGCTGTGCTAAACGCTGCGTAAACAGATGTGCGTTGCCCGATTCGTCGCGGCTAGTATAGGTTGCGCCTGTGAGTTTATGTGCAATGGGATAGAGGGCAGGTTCCAAGTTAACGGCATTATTGATGTCAATCACATGGCGCTCACAGCCCAGCGCTTGCATACGCTCAGTGGGTTCGATAGCGGCATCAAACTCCGCTTGGCTGGTATAAAAGTGCATGATACCGCGCGTTTGCTGCTCATAATTGATACCGATATCGGCGCGTAGTTGCTGCAGCGTATCGCGAGAATACAATCCCAAGCGTACCATTTGTACCAGATTGGCATCGGCTCTATCGGCGCGGCACTCTTGCAAAAACTGCATCGCCCATTTGAGCTGATCCTTATCCGCACGCAGACGGAATAACAGCGGTGCATCCTCTTTAAACAACCATTTGAGCGCTTTCATCGGGGTGGTAGGATTGGCCCACGGCGTCGCATGAGAGACCGATATTTGACCACCATTGGCAAAGGACGTCTGCATCCCTGCCGCCGATTCGCGCTCGATCACGGTCACATCATAGCCTGCTTGACGTAGATACCATGCGGTGGTTACGCCCACCACGCCTGCTCCGAGTACCGCAATATGTGTCATGGGATTCTCTATGCTCATGTTAATCATGACGGCAGCCGTGTATTAGCTTGCCATCACCGTTGCTGCGCCGCCTATTTGTTTCAGCCTGATTTTACTTTGGGCGCGCAACATCCACCTGTAGTGCGGCTGGCAAGTCCAATATATTCAAATCGCTTTCTGCCAATTGCTCAGGACGTGCCACGACAAGGGCTATAAATCCATTGTCATTTTCCATCGCATTGACCACTTGGATTTTATCGAGTTTGTCGCCTGCTGCGGGGAGCGTGCCTGTGCCTTTGACATAATGCAAAAACGCTTTGGGCGCAGATTTAAAATAAATACGGGCGATGACTTCTTGGCCCAAATAACAGCCTTTATCATAGTCCATGCCGCCACGCTGATGCAGGCGCAGCTCTTGCGGCTGAAACTCACCTTGAGTTGCCGCGACAATCCAGTAATTACCAGTCGCTAGGCTGCATGCCATCCAATCCTGCGTGTCTTTAGCGGTATTGTGATCGTCTTTATGGCTAAAGGTTGGCGCATCTGCCAGCACACAAGGGTAAATGGTAGCTGGTGCACTGGTGTCAAATTTAGAAAACGCGCCAAACTTTTTTAAATGAGCTTGTAAGGCATCTGCACAATCGCTGCTGATGACCACATCGTAGTGCTTTTCGGCTTGTTTTTTGATCCAAATGCCAAATTCAATACGACCTTTTAGATTACAAATAGCCGCTGCTTGATAGCTAAGCCCAAGTTTGGTGACATCGCAGGTCAATTGCCCTTGCAGGAATTTTTCGGCATCCTCGCCTTGAATGGTCAGCTGCGAAAACTGCGGCAATGCTGAGGGGTTTGGAGATTGTGTCATTGTTGTTATCCTTCTACTGAAAGCTTCATTATTGAGGTCTAGAGACAAAATCGAAGTGATAAAAATAAAAATTATAGAGGTGCTTTTTCACTGACAAAACCTGTCAGAATAAATGTCAATAAGGTTAAGAAGAGTACCACAAAAACGCTATCACAAAAACGTCACTACTAAGTGGGGCGCTTAAGTGTGGGTTAAGCATTAAATTGGGCGTAGTACGCCATTTTCAACGGTACAAATTGGTTAAAAATGGCGAGTTGCGGTACAATGGGCGCTCTATAACAACCCTAATACCCGATGACTGCCGAGGATATGATGAGCTTACCAAATTGCCCAAAATGTGATGCTGAATATACGTATGAAGATGGTGCGTTACTGGTATGTCCGATGTGCGCTCACGAGTGGACGGCGGCTGAGACGGATGCGGCACAAGCGGAAGAGCAAGATACCGTCATTCGTGATGCGGTTGGCAATGAGTTACAGGACGGCGATGCGGTGACCGTGATCAAAGATTTAAAGGTGAAAGGCTCTTCACTTGTCATCAAGATTGGAACTAAAGCGAAAAGTATTCGCCTGCTGCCAGATGCGACCGATGGTCACGATATTGATTGTAAACTCGATGGCTATGGCCCAATGAAGCTCAAATCTTCTGTCGTCAAAAAAGCGTAAATTGTAAAAATGTCTTGAAAGATTCGATAATAAACAAATATAAGACTGACGACATTTAGAAAATACAGAACTGACAGAATATAAAACCTATAAATAGAGAATAGCTATGAGTACTAAAAACGAACAGCTTTTTGCCCAAGCTCGCAAACATATTCCAGGCGGCGTTAATTCACCCGTCCGCGCCTTTGCAGGGGTCGGTGGTACGCCAATTTTTATGCACCGCGCTGATGGCAGCAAGATTTATGACACCGAAGACAATGCCTATATTGATTATGTGGGTTCTTGGGGCCCAATGATTTTGGGTCATGCGCATCCAAAAGTCATCGACGCTGTCAAACAAGCCGCCGATGATGGCTTAAGCTTTGGGACACCAACGCCGTTTGAAACCACGGTCGCTGACAAAATCTGTGAGCTCGTTCCGAGCGTTGAGATGATTCGCATGACCAGCTCGGGGACTGAGGCGACCATGAGTGCGATTCGTTTGGCACGCGGTTATACTCAGCGTGACAAAATCGTCAAGTTTGAAGGCTGCTATCATGGCCATTCAGACAGTTTACTTGTCAAAGCAGGCTCAGGCATGCTTGATATCGGTGAGCCAACGTCTAAAGGCGTCCCAGCCGATTTTGCGAAGCACACGATCACGATTCCTTATAATGATCCGCAAGCGATCAAAGACTGCTTTGAAAAATGGGGCGACGAGATTGCTTGTGTAATCTTGGAGCCTATCGCTGGCAACATGAATATGGTTATTCCAGCGCAAGAGTTCCATAACACGTTGCGTGCCCAGTGTACTGAGCATGGTGCAGTATTGATTTTTGATGAAGTCATGACAGGATTCCGCGTGGGTCTTGGCGGCGCGCAAGCACACTTCGGTATCACGCCTGATTTGACCTGTTTTGGCAAAATCATTGGTGCAGGTCTACCAGTTGGTGCGTTTGGTGGTAAAGAAGAAATCATGTCTTGTATCGCGCCACTTGGCGGCGTCTATCAAGCGGGTACGCTATCAGGTAACCCACTTGCGATGCGTGCTGGTATCGCGATGTTTGAAGACTTAACGGCAGAAGGCTTTTACGACGATCTATCTGCTAAAGTCGATCATCTGGTCGATGGTTTCCAAGCGGCGGCGGATAAGCATGGCATCAATCTGCGCACCAATAAATTGGGCGGCATGTTTGGTATGTTCTTTGTCAAAGACGCTGATACCAAAACCCCAAGTAACTTTGATGATGTGACAGAGTGCGACATGGAGGTGTTCAATACCTTCTTCCACGGTATGTTAGATCGCGGTATCTACTTGGCGCCGTCTGCGTATGAAGCAGGCTTTATGTCAATCAAGCACAGTAATGAAGATATCGATGCATCGATTAGTGCTGCTGATGAAATATTTGCAGAGATGGCAAAGGGTTAAATCTCTCAAATCTTAGGCGTTTAAAAGATAAACCAGCATTCATAAGTAAATTATGATGCTGGTTTTTTTGTGCGTTTGTCATATTTGCGATCTTTTAGGCTTAAATTGCCACGCAAGACATCGCTATACATCCGAAAGTCGCTAGCAAAACTTTTTAGGGGAAATTTAAACGAGGCCGGTTTGTTTTTTTCAAAGAAAAAATGTCCGACCCAAGCACAAGCATATCCGGCAGCGATACCTTTTGCTAACGGCTTTGCCGAGCCAGTTTTGATAGACTTTGCCAACCCTAACAAGCCAAAGCTGCTACCTGCGAAATGCAAGCGGCGACAAGCCATGTTTTGATGCTCGTCTAAATAAAAATCATAAAACGCCTGCTTGGGTGACGCTTCAGTTTTTATCATATCCGTTCTGGTGCTGTTGTGGGTATTAGCGGTTTCGGTCGCATTTTTTTCGGTTGTTTGATTCATGCGGTTAGCGTCCTTGCTAGTGAGTTGATCGACTATCCATTGTCGGCAGTTTTTAGGTAAATAATTGATGGGCTTGGATGTGATTTATACCGATGTAAAAACAGTAAATAACGGTTTTTTATCATATTTTTATGATTATATGACAAGCTTTTAATGTAGCAAACCGATATGACTAATACAAGCGCTGGATGTGAGCTTGGTGCTGATGGTTTTTATGACTGGTTTTGAATGCCTCAATAAGCATTTTACGTTGCTTGCGCGTATTTAGGATAAATGCTTTAATGGCAAAATGGCCTAGATTTGTGTGGCGGCTGCTTTTTCTATATTTATGATTTTGTACCTATGTTGTACCTGATTTTGATAAACTACCCACTCTCTCTAACATGGTGACACTTTGCCTTATGCCTACTGACTATCTTACAAACCCGCCACTCGGCGATGATGAAATGATGGCAGCCATTGATATTGGTTCCAACAGTTTTCACTTAGCCATTGCCCGTCTTGATCATGGGGAAGTGCGCAAAGTAGTCTCTATGTCTGAAAAAGTACAGCTCGCTGCTGGACTGGATGAACGCAAAATCTTAAGTGAGACAGCCGAACAGCGTGGTCTTGATTGTTTGAGTCGGTTTGTGGCACGCTTGGATTCTGTACCGCCAGAGCGTATTCGTGTGGTTGCGACCAACGCCTTGCGCCAAGCCAAAAATGCCAACGATTTTATTGCAAAAGCCAATAAAATTTTGCCAAAACCTATTGAGATTATCGCTGGGCGCGAAGAGGCACGCTTGATTTATTTGGGCGTCTCGCATACCAATGAGAGTAGCGACAAGCGCTTGGTCATTGATATCGGTGGTGGCTCGACAGAATTTATCATCGGTCAAGAGTTTGATCCTTTATTGACGGAAAGCTTACAAATGGGCTGCGTGGCATTCACACAAAAGTACTTTGCTGACGGCCTCATTACCAAAGAGGCTTTTAACAATGCGATTTCAGGCGCGCGCAAAGAAGTACTGGCAATCAATGGTCGTTACCAAAAGACCGGCTGGAGCAGTGTGGTCGGCTCAAGTGGGACGATCAAAGCGGTGCGCAATGTCCTTGTGTCCAAAGGCTGGGCCGATGAGCAAGAACGCATTACTTATAAAGGCGTCAAAAAACTAGAGCGATTGCTGCTTAAGATTGGCAATATTGATGATATCGAGCTAGAAGGCGTCAAAGACCACCGTAAAGCGGTATTTCCCGCAGGTGTGGCAGTCTTGCGTGCGGTGATGAAAGTGCTGGGCGTTGAAACCATCACCTACTCAGATGGGGCATTACGTGAAGGCGTGATGTATGACATGCTGGGGCGTTTTGCGAGCGAAGATGTGCGTGACCGCAGTGTGCTTGCGCTTATCAAGCGTTATTCAGGCGACAAAAAGCAAGCCAAACAAGTGGTAAAGACCAGTCGTAACCTGTTTGAGCAAGTAAAAGATAAGCTTGCCCTAACAAGCGATGACTGTGACTTACTCAGACGCGCCGCGTTTTTGCATGAGATTGGCCTTGCGATCAGTCATAGCAGTTATCATAAGCACAGCGCGTATTTGCTTGAGTATTCTGATATTCCAGGGTTCTCGCAAGTGGATCAAAAGCGTATGGCGCAGTTGATGCTCAACCATCGCCGTAAGCTCAAAGCCGATATGTTCGAGCAGACCTGTCAGATCGGGGGAAACTCGCTCGTTTATCTCTGCTTATTGCTACGCCTTGCGGTACTCGCGCATCATAGCCGCAGTGATTATAAATTGCCAGAATTAGAATTAAAGGTCATCAGTGATAGCGAATGGCAAATCACGGTGGCTGATAGCAGCGAGCATTATGCGTTCTTGCTGGCTGATTTACGTACAGAGATTGACCAGTTTGCCAAGTGGGGCGTGCAGCTTAGTGTGGTAGAGGCGCAAGCAACTGAACCGTTACCATTGTCCATATCGAGTTAAAGACTAACGTAACAAAACCGATGTCGTCGGTAATGTCATGCCATATAAGATGTGCTACTATAGCTTCTACTCAGTTTACAACTGTACTTTCATTATCTGAATACTGATAACGATATTATTCTTAAACATAAATACATTAAGTATAATGATTAAAGGGAAGCATCTATGAGCACTGTCTGGGAGAGTGTGCAGCTTGCACGACATGCCAAGCGTCCATTATTTATGGACTATGTTAATCAGCTTTTTACAGAATTTGACGAGTTGCATGGTGACCGTGCTTTTGCCGATGACAAAGCCATTTTGGGTGGTTTGGCGCGTTTTGATGGTCAGCCAGTGATGGTGATCGGTCAGCATCGTGGTCGCAGTACTCGAGAGCGTATTGCTCATAATTTTGGTATGGCCAATCCTGAAGGCTATCGCAAAGTGATTCGTTTGGTCAAAATGGCGGAGCGCTTTAACATCCCTGTGATGACTTTTGTCGATACCCAAGGTGCCTATCCTGGTGTTGGTGCAGAAGAGCGTGGCCAAGCGCAAGCGATTGCTGAGAGCATCGCGGTATTCTCAAGCCTACAAGTGCCTGTTATTGTGACCATTATCGGTGAAGGTGGTTCAGGTGGGGCGCTCGCTATCGGTGTTGGTGACAAAGTTAATATGCTACAAAACAGCATCTACTCGGTCATCTCTCCTGAAGGCTGTGCTTCTATTCTATGGAAAACCGCTGAAAAAGCACCAGATGCCAGTGAAGCTCTGAAATTGAATGCCATCAACCTTTATCAGCTAGGCTTGATTGATGCCGTCATCGATGAAGGTGAGGGCGCACATGTGCAGCCACAACCAGTGATGAACGCATTAAAGGCATTGATTAGTGAGCAGCTCGATGAAATCAAAGATTTGGATCCTCAAGAGCGCTGTGAGCAACGTTATGAAAAACTAAAGACGTTTAATTCAGAAGTGATGTTGCCTTGTTAATCCAAAGCATGTGCTAAGTTTTTTATATTCGAGTTTGAGTCTTAATGCTAAAATAAAACGTGTCATTTAATGGCGCGTTTTTTTATGTCTTATGCATTTTACATCCATGCATTTTGTGACCACTCCCTTATCTCGCAACTTATTTATCTGACAGCTAAGGCCAATTATGATTAATAGTGCCATTCTGCCCTATCCTATTAAACCAATCAGTGATTTGCCAATTGATGAGACGTTGGCAGATGCATTATTGGATAGTATGTCAGACTATAGTGAGCAGCTGCATGGTCGTCGTCTATGGCTGGCTTGCAGTGGTGGGCGTGACTCATTGGCGCTCGCGGCGCTGTGTGTGCAGCTCTATCGGCAAGGCAGGCTGCCGTGCTTACCGCAGCTATTACATGTTGATCATGGGTTGCAAGCCGATAGTCAGCACTGGGCCGCGCATGTCGCGAATTGGGCTAAGGTGCAGCAGATACCTTGTTGTATCCTAAAAGCACAAGTGACAGGTCATGATGAGCAGGCCGCGCGGCAAGCCCGCTATAACGTCATGCGGGCGCATATCAATCAAGATGACGTACTGCTACTAGGGCATCACGCCGACGACCAAGCCGAAACGGTGCTGATGCGCTTGATCCAAGGCGCTGGCGTGAATGGTCTGTCAGGTATGCAGCCATGGCGAGTGCAAACGCAGCATGGGCGACACCATGTATTATGGCGACCTTGGCTCACGGTGAGGCGCGCCGCGATCAGTGCCTATGCCAAGCGCTTAGCATTGCCTTATATCGATGATCCGACTAATGACAGCGGCGACAATGTACGTAGCGGACTGCGCCGCGATATCATGCCAGTACTAGCAACTTATAACCCCAATGTCATTGATAATATTGCCCGTAGTGCGCAGCTATTAGGCGATGCGCAAGCCACAGTCAATGCTCAAGCTGAGCAAGATATGCAGCAGACGGCTAATGAAAAGCTACAGCAGCCAGCTGCACAGCGCGTACTCAATATTGATGCTCTGCAAGCATTGCCCATTTATCGCCAGCGGCAACTGCTTCATCATTGGCTGGGTCAGGATGAGCCTTTACCACCTGCTAAGCAGCTCGTCGATGATGTATGGAGTCTTACTCAGCGTAATGATCATGATCACCAAACTGAGCTATTTTGGCAAGCTCGTACGCAATCCTATGTTGTTCGACGCTATCGCCAAGCGCTCTACCGCCTGAGCAGTTCATGGTTATCTTGGCTAGATAGTCCACTGCTAGAGCAAGAACAACCATTATCTGGTTCAAATTTGACAGATCATGACTCAGCAGAGGCGGGCTTGGTAGTACTGACGGCTCGTCGCAGTGAAGATTACATCTGGCAGCTGCAAGTATATCCAGATGCGCTGACAAGACTGATAGAAAGTCGTATAGATGAGACAGCATTTGATGCTGTGTTAAAGATAAGGCCATTAAATCGCAAACAGCGTGTGCAGACGTCACTGGCGACTCGTCCACAGTCAGGCAAAAAACTGTATCAAACGCTGGGTATTCCGTTGTGGCTGCGAGAAAGCTTGATTGTAGTTAGCGTGGCATTTTTAGATAAAGAACACACTGAAAATGAGATTCCCATCTTATTATTATCGCCCTTTGATAGTTGGGTACTAGCAAATAATTCGTCGAGCATTATCGAAAGGCTTGATAGTGATATCGATGATGTTTTTAATAATAGACTAAGTGCAGTTGAGTAAATTAATCAAAACTATTTAGGTAGTTGAAGGATCCGTATTTTTTATCATTTTAATATCTACTATTTTGGCGTTTTCATATATCTCCTCGTGACGCTCTGCACTCTGCTCAAAGCCATGTTTTTTATAAAAATTAATGGCTTTGATATTGGTCTCTAAAACCCATAGATAAAAGTGCGATAATGTCTTGGTAGCGGTTATCTCTTGCCACGATGTGTCCATCAGAGCACTGCCCATACCTTGATGATGATAACCCGGCAGAATGTACAACGTCGTGATTTCGCAGCGCTCATCTTGGGCATGGTAACCGATGAAACCTACTATTTGATGGTTATCCTCTTCTGCCAACCAGACCTCTACCTGAGGATGCCGCAATATCAGCTCCCACATGGCTATTTTTTTAGCTAGGTTGTTCGTCTCATTGATATAAGACAAGGGCAAAAGGTCTCGGTAGGTATCATGCCAACTGTGGACATGCACCTTTGCGATGTCTGAATAATCTTTTTGCGCGGCTTTTCGAATAGAAAACATATGTGACCCTACAGCGTATTTTATAAGCATGCATTGGTAATCTAACAGCTAAACCGCGTTATAGTCGATGTTAATTCCGTGTTTCAATTAGGTTTAATACGATTGTAGATGACAGGAATTTATCAAACGGTCATAGTGGCAGTATGCTAAACTGAGTGTCGTTTTATATATCAATATGTTAAGTTGAATACTTTTGAATTTTGTGACTAGGAGACAAGTATGTCGGTATTAGATAATAAGAAAATCAGCTTCATCGGTGGTGGAAATATGGCACAAGCGCTTATCAGCGGTCTTGTGGGCTGCGGCATCAAACCAAGTCTAATCACGGTCGCCGATCCTAGCAGCGATATCCGTGAGCAACTAGCCGCTAAAGGTCTAAACACCGTTGATCCAATGGCGGATGCCAAAGCAGCTGTGGTCGGTGCTGATATCGTGGTACTGGCAGTAAAACCACAAATGATGAAAGTGGTGGTTGGTGCTTTTGCTGAGGCATTGGACAATCAGTTGGTCATCTCGGTTGCTGCAGGTCTGTCAACTGACCTATTATCTAGCATGCTGGGCGGCTATAGTAATATCGTGCGCGCCATGCCAAACACGCCTTCCATGATTCAGATGGGGGCGACGGGTCTCTACGGTACAGATAATATCTCAGCCGAACAAAAAGAGCTGGCAACGGCGGTGATGGAAGCCTCAGGACTGGTCATGTGGGTTGATGATGAAGAACATATGCATGCTGTGACTGCCGTGTCAGGCTCAGCGCCAGCGTATATGTTTTATTTCATCGAATCGATGGTCGATGGCGCAGTGGCATTAGGGCTTGATAAAGAACAAGCCTCAGCACTTGCCATGCAAACCATGCTTGGTGCGGCAAAAATGGCCATGAATAGTGAGGATGCGCCTGCTGAGCTGCGCCGCAAAGTGACGTCTCCAAATGGTACTACCCAAGCCGCTGTTGAGTCTATGCAAGCCAATGAGATTGGTCGCCAAATCGGTGAAGCCATGCAAGCGTGCTATGATCGTAGCCAAGCACTCAGTGAAGAGATGAGTAAATAGTTATTGATTAGCAATTAAGTAAGTAACGACCCAAAAAGTAGGTCAGGCTCAACAGCTGACCTGTATTGTATGATGATTCGCATCTGATCATGACATTTTTCATCCTAGAATCTGTCAATAATGTCGCATTGAGTAGCCCTTCATGAACAACGTATTATTTCAAACTTTTGATTTGGTCACCACATTTGCAATGATGCTGGTGTTTATTCGCTTTATGCTGCAATTTGCAGGGATGGATGCGCGCAATCCGATGATTGCGCCTGCCTATAAAGCGACCCACATCGTTGATGTGTTTGGACGTATTTTCCCAACGGTAGGACAGGGCCGTATTAGTATTGCTGCTATTGTCCTGATGTTTTTGATTCGTCTGATTGATATCTCTGGAAAAGCGGCCTTGACGCATCAAGGGATTGCGCCTGTGCCGCTATTTTTCACGGGTACGATCAGCCTAGTGTTAGATTTTTTACGTATGTGTCGCTACTTGGTGATTGGGTCTATTATCGTCAGCTGGATCGTGGTGTTTACCCAATCCCAGCATCCTATTATTGGTATTATTATGAGCTTAGCGGAGCCGATACTAGAGCCGTTTCGTCGTATTACGCCAAACTTAGGCATGCTTGATTTGTCACCGATGATTGCTTTTTTTGTATTCTATCTGCTTGAGATCTTCATCGGCGGCTTGTCGGCAAACTTCATGCCAATGC
The DNA here is from genome assembly GCF_030454045.1 of Psychrobacter sp. Taxonomy (GTDB): domain Bacteria; phylum Pseudomonadota; class Gammaproteobacteria; order Pseudomonadales; family Moraxellaceae; genus Psychrobacter. The sequence continues at coordinate 15,813 of NZ_JAKDJE010000021.1, forward strand.
TAGGATAATTGGTATCTCTAAATCACAGAGAATAAATAACGCATCCCATGCCAAAAGGCGCACTATAAAATATAGAGCGCCTTTTTTATGTCTGCTATTGATGAACGTTAATACTTTATGTTGTTACTTTATAAAGACATTAAGAGTGGATAAAGCGATTGGGTATTAATTGCGCCTGAGCATCATCAGGGTGCGGGTCGTCAGCTGCGCGCAATGTCTGGGTAATCCAATTATCTGCGGATTTTACCGCATCAATCAAATCATCTCCCATGGCCAAACGCCCAGCGATAAAGCTGGCAAGCGAACATCCTGAGCCATGAAATTCACCCTCTAAGCGCGTTAAGATGCTCTTATGTACCATCTCGCCCTCTATATATAAATACTGCTCGATATCACCGCTGTCAAAATCATGAGAGGTTTTTACCAACACCGCATGAACGCTTTGCGCACATAGTTTTTTGGCACCACTGTGCAAATCCTGCTCGCCGCTCAGCGCGCGCAGTTCATGCGTATTGGGTGTAATCAAGGTGGCATAGGGTAGCAGCTGCCTAAACGCACTGACCAGCGTTTTCTCATCGCCCAAGCTGCCACCGCTATTGGCGACTAATACAGGGTCTAATACAAACGGGGTATCAGGGCTTATTATTTGCTCAGCAAACAACTGGGTTAGCATGGCGATATTGTCAGTTGTACCAAGCATACCAGACTTGATGGCTTTGACAGGTAAATCGTCAAGCACCGCAGTGGCCTGTGCTTGCACTAAGGAGGCAGCGCACGCCTCAAAGCCAAATACCTGCTGTGAGCTTTGAATTGTGACTGCCGTACAAGCAATAGCCGCATGCGCACCAGATTGACCGATGGCTTCAATGTCCGCTTGTAATCCAGCACCGCCTGAGGGATCCAGTCCAGAAAAACACAGTACGACAGGTCGCATAACCGCTCCTTTTAGGTATTTTATAATCAGTGATAAATACTATAGCCACCTACTGCCAAAAAATCTATCTCAGTCTAGTACCTATAGATTAAGTATAAAATATCAAAACAAATGAGACTGTTCTGAATCATCAATTTAGCAGTGGCATTTTTTTGCAATATGGCGTAATTTTAAGTATTAAAAGGCGAGAAAAGCATTTATATCGATAATTATGAGAAAAGCCTCATTAAATCGGCAGACAACGCTTGCAATTCGTTTTGGCTTTGTTATAATACTCGCCCACGACATAAGACGTATTGCTAGCATCAATACTGTGTTTATTTTTATAAATGTCTTAAATCGTTAGGTGAAGTGGGTGAGTGGCTGAAACCAGTTCCCTGCTAAGGAACCATACGTGTAAGCGTATCGAGGGTTCGAATCCCTCCTTCACCGCCATTTATTCAGTTATTATTAGAGTAGTAACGCAGCATATTGCGTTGAACATTCTTAATAATTAAATCAAAAAATATTTTGTTTTTAATTAGAAAAAATGTTGACACAAGCGATATTATCTATATAATAGCCAACCTAGTTTACTGAAATTGTTTTTAACAACTTGGTAAATGATTTGCAAAGTACGCGCTTGTAGCTCAGTTGGATAGAGCACTTGGCTACGAACTAAGGGGTCGGGAGTTCGAATCTCTCCAAGCGCACCATTTGCATAATCAACTAAATCAATCGCCTGTCATTATGACAATTGGCGATTTCTTTTATGTCTGTCATTTTTGTAATCTATCACGTGGCTTGATGGCTTTGTACTGGTGACTTGCTGTCAATCGCTTTGCAACTATAGTCAATATGATTAGACGGCCATCTAGGATAATGTACGATAGACCAGTCATTTACGGTACAATAGCGTTATTATTCACTGCTTGCTATGAGCTTGTACCATGTCAAAAAGTTCCTCTAAACGCTCGTCAAAATCTGTCAATAAATCAAAGCTGCAACCGAGCGCTTTTGCGCAGCAAGATCCTAATGAAGCGCCCACCATTGCCAAACCCATGGTTCGTGTCGTGGCCATTCTGTATGATGGTATGTTGATTTTGGCATTGTTATTTTTGGTGGGTACGATATTGACCGTAGTTGGCACGCTGTTAACGATGGAGACGGGTACCGAGTCTTCACAGGCGCAGTCGCTACCGGTCTGGTATCAAAACGCTATTATGACGCCGTCGTTTGTTCTGACACTGGTGGCTTTCTACGGCATATTTTGGCGCCGTGGTGGTCAGACGCTTGGGATGCAGACATGGCGGCTCAAAACCATTAATGACGCGGGTCAGTGGCTCACGTGGGGACAGTCTTTCAAACGTATCTTGGCGGCGTGTTTGATGCCGCTGATTTTTGGTATTATTGGTAGTCTGATCGATGGGTCACGCGCCGCCTTGCTTGCGAGCGCGTTTTTGGGATTGGTATTCAACTATGTGTTTTGTCTGTTCAACCCTCGCGGTCTGGCAGTACAAGATTTGCTATCCAACACCATTACCCTAAAAATGCCAAAAGTGGCACATGAAGGGTTATGGCGCGGTTTTAAAAATCGTAAGAAAAAGTCTTAGGATTATAAAATAGCCAGCAAGGCTCAAAACATATAAAAGTGAAAAATTATATATAGTTGATTTAGTTTAAAAGAGAGAAAAGGCAACCGAGTGCAGATGTATATGCAATACTGCAAGCGAGGTTAACGCTGTCACTCTTTTAAAGAGGATTAACTATACTAACGCTTTGAATCAGCCATGCTGTATAGCCGACAAAAAACAGTACCAACGTAGCGCCTGATGTGCGACCGAATTGACGCTTCGTGGTAAAGGCAAACACGCACAGTGCAACGAGTAATACCGTCAGTAGCCCCATTGCCATCACATCACGTGACAAAATCACTGGATCAGCAGCAATCGGGGCAATGACCGTTGCTAGGCCTACGACCGCTAACGTATTAAAAACATTCGAACCAATGATATTACCTAGTGCCATATCGTGTTCGCCTTTACGCGCTGCTGACATGCTTGATACCAGCTCAGGCAGTGATGTACCAACCGCAACAATCGTCAAGCCAATGATGAGCTCACTCAGCCCCCAGAGCGTTGCCAATTCGACCGCTCCCCAAACGATCGCCCGCGAGCTGATTACTAGCATCAGCATACCGAGCAGTAAGCTACCAAGTCCACGCGCTACGCTTGGCTCTGTCGCATCTGAATCTGCATTATCAATGTCCTCTTCATGCTCATGATAGCCCTCACGAATGCTCAATACGATCTGTAATCCCAATACCGCAATCAACAATACAAGCAATATTAGACCATCCACTTGGCTCAATATGCCATCACGTAGCTGCCAAGCGGCGATGACAGTGATTAGCAGTAGTAGGGGCAAGTCGCGCTTTACGATGCCCTTACGAATGATAATGGGGCTAATCAGTACGGTTGCACCCAGTACTAAGGCAATATTGATAATATTTGAGCCATAAGCATTGCCTAAAGCCAGCTCAGGACTGCCTTCTAACGCTGCTAATACTGACACGACCATCTCAGGTGCTGATGTGCCGATGCCCAATATTAATACCCCAATTAAGAAGCTTGGCACACTAAACTTCTTTGCCAATGCTGTTGCTCCGTCAATAAAAACATCAGCACTCCAAACCAAAATTGCTAACCCAATCAGTATTGCAATCACCGCCAACCACATCAGTATGATTCCTTATGTATGATAAAAAATGTGAGTTTAATAAATAAAAATCGCACAAAAAAAGCCGAATCTTGATTTAGATTCAGCTTTCCTCATAGCATCGAGATTTTTAGTAATAATAGCAGTTAATTCAAAGCAGTAACTTTGTGTTTACTTTTGACTTACCAAAAACTTACCGTCCTGTCATATTAAGCAACTTGTACAGGGATAATATTTGCTGTGTCTTTCACCGTGTTGTCTTCGTTGCAGTAGACCAGTTTCGGCTGATACGTTGCTGCTTCCACTTCATCAAAATGCGCGTAAGCACAGATGATCACGATGTCGCCTAGGTCTGCCATGTGTGCTGCTGCACCGTTTAGCGAGATAATACCAGAGCCTGCCTCAGCACGAATAGCATAGGTACGAAAGCGCTTGCCATTGGTCACATTATAGATATCGATAGATTCGTTTTCACGTAGACCGGCAAGGTCCAGCAGATCACCATCGATACCACATGAGCCTTCATAATGAAGCTCAGCGTGGGTAACGCGAGCACGGTGTAATTTGCATTTAAGCATATTAAGTAGCATAGGTTGCTTCCTTAGCGTAACTGATATTAAATAACTAAATCAAAAGGTTAATGGGGACAAACCTACCAAAATAAAAGGCTATTACTATAGAGGTAATATTTTATTCAGGCAATTTAAAGCCATTAATTTGTGAACGTGCTTTTTCGACCTCTCCATCTAGCAATAAGGGGAGCGCTTCAAATGCCGCCGTCAACGCGCTATCGATGGCGATTTGCTCATCGGGAGACGCTTTTGAGAGGACATGTCCACTGACTTTGGATTTGTGACCAGGATGACCGATACCCACACGCAGACGATGAAAGTCATTACCGATATGCGGCGTGATGTCACGCAAGCCATTGTGACCACCATGACCGCCGTCAGTTTTGAGTTTGATGCTGCCAGCTGGAATATCGAGCTCATCATGAGCAATCAATAACTCGTCGTTTTTGATGCCATAAAAATTTACCATAGGCACGACTGACTGACCAGATTTATTCATAAACGTCAGAGGCATAAGTAAACGCACATCAGAGCCATGAATGCGCCCACGTCCTGTCACCCCGTGGAATTTTTTGTCAGGGGCGAGCGTAATGTTGAATTGCTGCGCCAAGTGATGGACAAACCAGAATCCGGCATTATGACGCGTAAACATATACTGCTGACCAGGATTACCAAGACCGACAATAAGTTTTATGGCCATAAAAACACCCTGCTTAAATTTGATAAATAAGGATAAGGTTTGAAATATTGATAGACAGTATATTCTCAAACCTTACTTACAAAAACAGCAGGAGATTTCAAATCGCCTGCTGTCTTCTTAACTAAACGAGTCTGTTACTAAGTAGCACAAAATAAAGTGCTACCTAGACATAGTATATTACTCGTCGTCTTTGCCTTCTTCAGCATCAGCGCCATCGTTTTGCTCAGTTGCTGGTACTTCATCAGCATCAACGTCGTCAGCATCTTCGTCAACTTCTTCAACCGTTGGTGGCTGCATGTTGACGATAGTACGGTCATGGCCGTCTTCTAGCTCAAGCTCATGAATCACAACGCCTTCAGGAAGTTTGATGTCTGATAGACGGAACAAATCACCGATTTCCATACCAGATACGTCTACATCTAGGTACTCAGGAAGTTGTGATGGTAGGCAGATCACTTCGATATCAGATACTAGGGTAGACAATACGCCACCAGCAGCTGTACCAGGCGCTTCTTCACGACCAGAGAAATGCACAGGAACGTTCATGTGGATTTTCTGACCTTTTACAATGCGCTGAAAATCCGCATGCATTGGGAAGCCTTTAGCAGGATGACGCTGCAAGTCTTTGATGACTGCTTGATGCTCTTCGCCGTCAACATTGATAGTCAAAACGTGAGAGAAAAATGCTTCGAATTCTAGTGATTTTACTAGTTCGTTTAGCTTGATAGAGATCGCTGTTGGCTCTGCGTTACCACCATAGATGATAGCAGGCACTAGGTTCTGCTTACGTAGGCGGCGGCTCGCACCTTTACCTTGTAGGTCAGCAGAACGGTCAGTAGCGTTTAGTTCAAAATGATTATTGCTCATGGATATAATCCTATAAAAAGAATGATGAAGTGTCTGGTCATAAAAAAGTGGATTTGCGACCAATCCACTAATACGTGATGAGAACTAATATCTATCGTTGCGTATACATGACACAACCTTCGATGTTAGCGATTTGCCTATAACAATGATTTTTATAGTAAAAATTACCATAATAGCCATTCTTATTTAGCATGATCAGCACTTTTAATAGTGCTGGCCTGATTGAATAAAACAAACGGTCAGCACAGGCGCGCATTATACGGGATTTTGTAGCAATAATAAAGACCTACGCAAAGTAAGTACACAAAAAGAGCGCCAAGTGCTGACACTTGACGCTCTTTTTTATCTTACAAACAGTATGATATAACTATTGCTATAATATTTTATAGCAATGATGGCCAAAGATTAGGCATCAAACATGGCACTAATAGATTCTTCATTATTAATACGGCGTAAGCTCTCAGCCAGCATCGGTGCAATGCTTACCTGACGGATTTTGCTACAGGCTTTTGCTTCAGCAGATAATGGAATCGTATCGGTCACAACGACTTCGTCTAGCGCAGATTCGCTGATATTTTTGAGGGCATTACCCGATAGGACAGGGTGAGTAATGTAAGCTAAGACGCGGCGTGCACCATTTTCTTTCAGTGCTTCAGCGGCTTTACATAGCGTGCCTGCCGTATCAACCATATCATCAACGATAACGCAATCACGGTCACGAACATCACCGATGATGTGCATGACTTGTGACTCATTGGCACGGGCACGGCGCTTGTCAATAATCGCCATGTCGGTATCACCCAATTGCTTGGCCATCGCACGGGCACGAACCACACCGCCTACATCAGGTGAGACCACCATGATATTGTCATAATCTTGTTTTTGTAGGTCGTTTAGCAATACTGGCGTACCGTAAATGTTGTCTACAGGAATGTCAAAGAACCCCTGAATCTGATCTGAGTGCAAATCAACCGTCATCACGCGATCGATACTAACGATGTTCAGCATGTCAGCGACGACTTTTGCTGAGATAGGTACACGCGCTGAGCGTGGACGACGATCCTGACGCGCATAACCAAAATATGGCATGACAGCTGTGATACGACCAGCACTAGAGCGACGCAAGGCATCCGCCATCATCATGATTTCCATCAAATTGTCGTTGGTCGGTGCACAAGTAGGCTGCATGATAAACACATCTTTACCGCGTACGTGTTCTTTGATTTCCACGGCAATTTCGCCATCAGAAAAACGCGTGATGTCAGCTTTACCAAGAGGTATGTGAAGATGATCGGCTACGGTTTTTGCTAATTCTGGGTGGGCATTGCCCGTAAAAATCGCCAAATAAGGCATGACAGAAGTCCTATTGATTGACTCAAGCAGCGACCGCTAAGCAGTGACAAACTGCTCAAATTAAGAAAAGAGTGGTGAAAAAGATTGAAGACTACTATTACAGTAAAAAATGGCAGGGGTAGCTGGACTCGAACCAACGGATGTCAGGATCAAAACCTGATGCCTTACCAACTTGGCTATACCCCTGTAATGTCTAGGCTACGAACAACCGAAAGCTAATAGCGACTAATTCGTCATTCTTAGAATGGTGTCATGACCTGTCAGTTATCTTATAGACGATTGAGCCGCCTAAAACATAACCTTTCCCTAGCGGTGTTCATTGCGAACTATACCGAAACTGGGATAACGTTGTCAATGACAATAGCATAAGAGGTTGTCTATAAACCGCTTATACTAAGTGTATTTCTAACGCTTCCTACTAAAAAATGGCAGGGGTAGCTGGACTCGAACCAACGGATGTCAGGATCAAAACCTGATGCCTTACCAACTTGGCTATACCCCTATTGTGGCGACCTATTATAAGTAAATTTTCAGATTTTGCAAGTCATTTGCGCCTTTTTCTGGTATTTATTCGAAACTAAGTGAATTAGCCTGAGTTGCATCGCTACTATTGTAGTGAATAGAGGCCTTTTTATTAAGCCTGTCAATCGTAAGCTAATGCTGTGCGAGTTACTTTTGTACGAGAGGGTTGACCACTCTACCACTCATAAATATTGCAGGTTCCGTCAAACAAGCTGTATTCTCTGGGTCTTCGATAACGGTATCACCTTTTTGCAAAAAATAACTACCTATACGGTCTTTAATTTTGCCACTCGTAAGAACTTCCTCACCCAGTTTAACCTTGGTTCCCTTTAAAGAAATAGAGTTTTCATCCTCAAACAAAATGGCTCTATCTGGATAAAAAATAGGACTAAGATACTTATCATCGTTCTGAACAAAGTATAAGCAGTTATCTTTTATAACGTATTTGCCTTTCAAAACAAAATTGATTTCGCGCATTGAAAGAGCTGGTGCGTAAGTAAATAGTTCAGCAGGTGAACTGGTTTTACGGTGCTGCTCAGGAGTAGATATATTCTGAGAGTTATCTTTTAATTCAATTCCTAGCTGCGATGGTAAAATTACATTATCAGACAAACGCTTGGAATTAGGTTCATCATAAGACTTAGGTAGCGATGTACACCCAGTTAGACTTAATGATAAGCAAACAAAAACCGTACCTATTATTGAGCATTTTTTTAGATATAAAGCATTCACGTTACAAACTCCCCACCACATACCCCGAACAAGGCGCACTTTCAACCCACTCTGCCAACAGTGCTTTATCAGAGGCAATACTTGCATCTAAGGGTAAAAATACCGCGCTACCAGAGCCCGTCATGCGTGCTGTGCCCAATACTTGTGTCTCTAATCCTTGCAAATAACTCAAGGCCTCTGCAACCGCAGGCGCGAGGCTCGCTACCACTGGCGTAAACACATTATGATAGGGCGTATTCAAATTTTGAACATAATCATTGGATTGATTTTTAATCGTATCAATCGACAGAGAAGTGATATCTCGCTGTAGTTTGGGGTGGGCGAATAGTTTGGCAGTATTGACATGCGCTTCAGGTGTCAAGACTAAATACTGCTGGTCAGGCAAATTGATGGCAGTTAATTTTTCACCAATACCCATCGCAATCGCATCTTGACCAAAAATAAAGATGGGTACGTCTGCGCCTACCTTTGCACCGATTTTTATCAGCGCATCACGAGTAACGTTAAGTTGCCAAAGTTCATTGAGCATCAGCATAGTTGTTGCGGCATTGGATGAACCACCGCCCAATCCTGCACCCATGGGCAAATGCTTGTCTAACCTGATAGTAATTGGTGCTAACTGCTCGGGCAGCGTGTTTGATTGTATGGCAAAAGCGAGCAATGCGCGCGCCGCCCTAAAAATTAAGTTGTCTTCTATATTAGTCGTGATTGTCTTTGCACCCTCTAATACCAATAGCTGATGACAGAGGGTATCGGCATCTGCTTTATTATCAGCCATTGGTACCAAAGCATTATCCATGAGTGAAAAATGCAAATAATCGCCCCAATCAAGCAAGCGAAATACGGTTTGCAAATTATGATAGCCGTCAGCACGCTTGCCTGTAATGTGCAAAAATAGATTGATTTTTGCAGGTGACAAACGCGTAATAGTAGAATCAGATGCTTCGGCTATGTTTTCAATCATGTTTTTTCATCATAAGGTACAGTCATAAACGATTATGATAATGAGCAATAGGGGCTAATTTTTCAGTGGTGATGGAATAGTAGTAACGAATTAGTGATTGATTGTCATCACCACTTTATTGCCCTGTGGCTGCACAGCACTGATTTTACTAGGGAGCTTGTCATTCCCTTTATAAGTAAAGCTGGCACTCCAGTCGCCATTGACTGAGCTGATTAAGCGGTTCTGAGCATCCATTTGTGGAGCGCTATCTGAGGGCGCTGGGCGACCAGAGATCCAATAAGACATTTGCGAGATAGGCGCTTGCCAGCCAGTGGCTTTTTGTAATAGTTCCTCAGGGTCATCAGCGGTCAATGTACCTGTCTTTTCACTGACCAAGGTGGCCGTTTGACCGTTGTACTCGATGTTGGTTTTGCCAATGCCGAGCGCGCCGATGAGTTCAATAGCAAAACGATCGTTTTCTTGTCCCCACGCATAAAACGCACTACCGCCTTGGGTACCAGACGAGTCATTAGCAGGTGTGGTCACGCCAATTTTACCCGTGATATTAAAGCTCTCTAGCTTTTTGGGCTGATCTGCGTTTTGAGCTTGCATCGTGGTTGGTTGATTGGTCGCATTGGCTGTTTTTAGTGACTGACAGCCAGAGGTAATCGCCATTGTAGTCGCTATCGCAGTAAGCAAAGCCAGTTTATGTGATTTATGAGACGTGATTGATACTGACATAATGTTTTCTCGAAAATAGAAAGATGAACAAAAATATTAGCTTAATGATCATTTGTTGCTCGGTTATGCACGGTTGTTAGCTTCTTATACGTCCCTTGTAATTGATAAGTGCTTTGTGACGTGTCAAGCCTAATGGCATCATGCCGCAACAGTTATTTTGAAAAACCAATATCAATATAGCTGTATGCTGTCATTGATATTATGTTGTCCAAAGGAGAAGCGCTGTTGCAAATCTGCGAGTAGTGCTTCGACTTTTTCATTGTTGCCGAGACCCTGATAAGCACGCAGTAATAGAGTGCCTGAGCGCAGGGTTGGGAGCACATCGTAAGGCGTTTGTAGATAGTCGATGACTTGCTTATAGTTTTCTTTGGCCAGTGCATTACCCGCCAGTACGTTTAGGGCCTGTAGATGAAGGTCATTATCGTAGCGTGGATCGTCATAACGAATCTGAATGATTGCTGTGGCGAGTGCCAGACCTTGCTCAGAGCTAAGATCATTGGCCAGTAGCAACTGAGCATAACTTAGCTGGTAGGACAGGTTGCTAGGATCTAATGCTTGCAAATGATTGAGCAAAGTGCGTTTGACAACATAATCGTCCTTGTCATCTAAGAGCTGAGCCCGTGCAAAGAGTAACATCTCATTATCAGGGTATTTACGAGCGGCCCGCGTTAATAAACGCAGCGCTTCTTCTGATTCGTTCTGCTGCCACAAAATATCGGCTTGCATGACAAAGGTGTCAGGCGCAAATACTGTAAAGTCTTTGCGTAGCTTTTCTAGAGTAGCGATGGCAGCTTCTGGATTGTCATTGAGCAGCTCAAAAGCCACCACTTTTCGACGTGCTTCTAATACTAAGTCTTCTTGCATCACGGCATTAAGATAGTATTTGGCTTGCTCAAACTGCTGCTGGCGCTCAGCACTGATACCGAGATAGTAATAAGCTTGGTCAAGGTAAGCGGGGTTTTGGGCAAGCATATTGAGTAGATCATCCGCACTTGCATATTCTTCGATATCCAAGCTCACTAGTGCTGCTAACAAGGTAATCTCAGGATCGTCGTTAAAGCGGCTGTGGGCTTCGAGCAATAGTTTCCAAGCTTGCTCGCTTTGTTTTAAGTCTAATAAGTAGCGAATCTCGTACAGGTACAAGCTTTTGCTATCGGGGTTGCGTAGGCGTGCTTGGCTTATATAGTTGACCACGGTTTCAGAGGTGACGATTTTGCGCAAGATGTCAGCCTTTAGGGTGATAAAAGGCACATAATCAGGCTGACGCTCTAGCGCACGGTTGATATGCACGATAGCGATTTCGGGCTCATTAAATTGGTAAAGTAAACCAGCTTTTAATACGGACAGTGAAGCATTTTGCTCACTATCTAGTGGCTGCAAAGCGGCAAGCAGCTCGCGTTTGTCATCGTCATTATTGGGATAAATACCGATTAGGATTTCGCTCAAATCTGCACGCGGATCGTAACGCAAGATGCGGTTTAAGGTCTCGCCAGCTAAGATATAGTCGTGTGCCCGTAGTGCCAAATGCGCCAGATAAAACCAAGCAGGTACATGATCAGGATTCTGGTCTTGCCATGATTTCGCAAATGCTAATGAATCCTCAACCCTATCATTACGCAATGATAGAGTCAGTGCCCTCTCAAAGACCGCTGTGGCATCTTCTTTAAAAGATTGTTGCTTATAGATCGTCATCGCACGTTGTTTGTCATCACGATCCGCAGCAAACTCTGCATCTAATAGAGCATATAAACTGGGTTCGTTGAGTTCAGGCTGCCATAGGCTGGCTGGCGCTAGACCATCAATGTTTGTCACGCTATCTGTCATTTGGCCGTTTTTATGAACAGTCGTGCTGATAAAGGTGCTAGAAATAGCGTTGTTATTTAACCCACTATCGCTAGTAATGACTGCTGCTCGTGGCGTTTTTGCGGCCAATTCTGTATCAGCATGGCTGGCATGCGCAGGTACGGCAAGGCATAAACAGACGGCCAATGATAACGCTAGCTTATAACGCTGGCACAAACGATCAATAACGACCTGCAATAGAGCGCGGAAGCTAGATTGCTCGTTATAAAGAGGTTGTGATCTAGATAATGATCCAAAAAACATCATAGATAGCCGTGTTCGCCCATGGTTTACCTACATAGCTGAGGCAATTTTATTTTAATCATTTCAAATCAAATAGTGGTAACGAGTACCCATGACAAACATTATAAGAGCAGATGAACAGTATAAACAATAGCATCCGTGTTACTCATATCTGAGCAATCATCATTCTATTGATACGCTATGACGGATACTTGTTTTAAGCATGAGTTATCTTGCTAAGACTTTTATACAAATAGGTATATTGATCAGAATACTATGGAAATATAACAAGTTAGGCGAGACTAAGCGAATGATTTATGGCGGTTTTAGCGACCATTTACCAAAACATATCCATTGATTTTATCAATCATATCGGTAGTTGATTTGTTACATTTGCGAACATATATAGAGATATCGCTATCATCGGCGGGTGAGTATTAATTAACGCTGGCAATAATGATATAATAAGCGGTTTTTAGGGTCTTCCTTTCAGCGCTGTCATCAAAAACTGTCTTTTAAAAATAATAAGATAGCGTGAGTGGGCAGCTAGGCGTCATGTTTATGGTCTATCGATAATGAGATTAGTGGTCATTGGGGTCAATCACAAAACTGCACCAGTCGCTCTGCGAGAGCGTTTGGCGCTTGTGGGCGACGATGTGAGTGTCGCGCTTGAGCAAATCGAATCGTTCACGGATGGCAGTGTGATTGTCTCCACTTGCAATCGAACTGAGATCTACGCGCTTGTGCCGCATACGTTGACCCCGCACCACTCACACGCAACAAGTTCGGCAGTCAATGAGCAGACAGATCACGCCATCTCCCACAATGATTTTAGCAGCAGCGCTCATGTCACCTCAAGCATGATCAGCGCTCATATCCTCAAGATTAAGACGTGGCTTGCTGACTTTAAACAGCTGCCACTCGCAGATATCGATCCTTATCTCTATGTGCATCGCGACACGCACGCATTGACCCACTGGCTAAGAGTCGCAGCGGGGCTGGATTCTATGATACTGGGTGAGCCGCAGATACTCGGTCAGATCAAGCGCTCTGTGCATCTGGCACAAGAGCAAAAAGTATTGAGCAATCAGCTCGGTTGGATTATTGATCAGGTATTTGCTGCGGCCAAACGAGTACGTAATGAGACGCAAGTTGGGGCGCAAGCGGTATCACTGAGTTTTGCGGCCGCTAAATTGGTCACGCAGATATTTGATGACTTGCCGAGTCGTACGCTACTGGTCGTTGCGGCAGGGGAGATGAATCGCTTGGTTGCTACCCATATTGCAGGACTTGGGGTCGGGCGAGTGATTATCTGCAATCGTAATCCTGAGCGTGCTGAGGCATTGGCGGCTGAGTTACGTAGTCCCAATCGCCATATAGACGTCAGACCCTTGCAGGAATTGCCGCAAGTGCTGGCAGACGCGGATATTGTCAGCAGCTGTAGTGGTAGTATGGATTTATTGATTGATAAAACCATGACCATGCAAGCGCTTAAGCGTCGCCGTTATCAGCCAGTGTTGATGATAGATTTGGCCGTACCACGTGATATTGACTCAACCATCAGTCGCATTGATGATGTGTATCTTTACTCTGTCGATGACTTGCAGCATGTGATTGCTGGCAATATCGAGCAGCGCCGGCAAGCCGCTGTCGATGCTGAGCTACTCGTGAGCCAATTGGTCGTTGAGATTGATCGCCGCTTCCAAGTTCGCCAAGTGGGTAAAGACATCCAGCAGTACCGTACCTGTACTCAGGGGCAAGTAGATAAGCTACTGCATGAGTCCATTGCCAAGCTGCAACAAGACGATGTCAATCCAGAAGACATTCTCACTGAGCTGTCACGGCGCCTGACTCAAACACTGACGCACGCACCATCCAAGCTCATGCGTAAAGCGGCCCGCGAAGGTGATAGCGATTTGCTAGATTTTGTGGTGTCAGGGTTACAAGATGCCCATCGCGGGCGTTAATACGCTTCGCTGACCTATAATAAATCACCAATAATCTCTGCCAATGCATTGCCTGAGCATATCATTGTCAACCTCTACTATCAGTGCTACTATCGAATCTCATAGATAAATTGGATCAACATATATAGTGTGCTGATACTCGCTTATCTGGCGATTATCAACATATTGGCTCGATATTCATAGCCATCATCAAAGATAAGAGCACTGGATTTAAGTGCTGCCTTATCAACTTTGTATTTTCTTCATGTCTATTCGATAGCAGTACTTGGTCGATACCAATCATCTATGGTACTTAGCCATATTAGTATCTATGGTATTTCCTATCTCTAAAGGTACAAAAATACGGTATAACAAATTCAGAGATATTTATCATCTAATCCTATACTAGGAGTGTTCCATGCCTGCATTACGTCAAGATATCGATCCAAACGGTTTGTTAGAGTATTCAGTGGTCTACACTGATCGTGCGCTAAACCATATGTCAAAAGCCTTTCAGCAGGTAATGACAGATCTATCTAGTGTTCTAAAATCTGTCTATAACGCGGATGCAGTGGCGATTGTACCGGGTTCTGGTACTTATGGTATGGAAGCGGTCGCGCGTCAACTGGCAAATGACGAAGATTGCCTCATCATTCGTAATGGTTGGTTTAGCTATCGTTGGACACAAATCTTAGAAAAAGGCAAAATCGCCAAATCCTCAACCGTACTCACTGCCAATCGTGCAGATGATAGCGAGTCACCAAAACCCTTTGCACCAGTCGATATCGACACGGCGGTCGCAAAAATCAAAGAAGAGCAGCCAGCAGTGGTATTTGCGCCGCACGTCGAGACTTCGTCTGGCATGATTTTGTCAGATGACTATATCAAAGCGTTGAGCGCGGCTGTGCATAGCGTCGGTGGATTGTTGGTTATCGACTGTATCGCGTCAGGCTGTGTCTGGTTAGACATGAAAAACTTGGGTATCGATGTGCTGATTAGCGCCCCGCAAAAAGGTTGGAGCAGTACACCAGGCGCTGGTCTTGTCATGCTAAGCGATGCGGCGGTCAAAAAAGTAGACAGCACAGAGTCTGATAGCTTCAGTATTGATCTAAAGCAATGGCTGAACATCATGCGCGCCTACGAAAATGGCGGTCATGCCTACCACGCGACGATGCCGACAGACAGCTTACGCCAGTTCCGTGATGCGGTGAATGAAGCCAAAGCGGTTGGTTTTGATAAGCTATGTGAGGCGCAGTGGACGCTTGGCAAACGTATTCGCGAAGTACTAGAAGCCAAAGGTATTGAAAGTGTTGCGGCTAAAGGCTTTCAAGCGCCTGGCGTTGTCGTGTCTTATACCGATCGTGATGATATGCATAAAGGCAGCGCTTTTGCGGCAGCGGGTGTGCAAATCGCCGCTGGTGTACCCTTAAAAGTAGGTGAGCCTGACAGCTTCAAGACGTTCCGTTTGGGTCTGTTTGGCTTGGATAAATTAACCGATATCGACGGTACGGTCACGCGTTTTGAGGCGGCACTGGATGAAGTGTTAAGCCAGTAGGTCAATGATTAAGCGTTCTTATAAGTGGATATGAACGTCTTTGTAAGAGCACTTTGATCATCATAAAATACTGAGCCGTTATTATAATCATACGTGCTCAGTATTTTTTTACCCTTTTATTATATTTTATAATATAATGTATTTATATAAATAGACGTTAAGCAAATACTTAATACACCTGAATGAGTAGTCCGTTATGAGTATACAAATAGACTGGCAAGCATTTACACCGATCTCTTTAGTCGGTGGTCTGATGCTAGGGGTGGCGACAGTTGTCTTGCTGCTCGGCATCGGGCGTATAGCCGGTATCAGTGGCATTTTTTCAAGCTTGCTAAAACCCAAGCGTGTAGAGATGTGGCAGGTACTGTTTATACTGGGTTTGGTCATATCGCCCGTGCTGTACAGGCTGGCAAGACCGCTACCTAACGTAGAGATTAGCACTTCTTTGCCACTGTTGATTGCCGCAGGGCTATTGGTGGGCTTTGGCACGCGTCTTGGCTCAGGCTGTACCAGTGGGCATGGTATCTGCGGTAATGCACGTCTATCTCCACGCTCACTGGCCGCGACCGTCACCGTTATGCTGTTGGGTATTGTGACCGTGTATATCGGTCGTCATGTCCTAGGGCTACTATAAATGCTCAATGGCAGATTGCCATGAGATTGCTAGTAGGACTAAAGCACGCACGATATATGATAGTTGATAGAAGATAATAATAGCGAGATACGACGATGCTAAAAAATATAATCGGATTGCTGGCAGGGTTACTGTTTGGGTTTGGGTTACTGGTGTCAGGTATGACGGACCCTGTAAAAGTACAAGGGTTCTTGGATGTGTTTGGCGCATGGGATATCTCCCTTGCACTGGTGATGGGTGGTGGTTTGTTCGTTGCATTTTTTGGTGTGCTGTTGGCCAAGCGTCAAGAGAGTAGCTGGGTTGGCACGCCCATTGATATGCCAAGCAAAACCGTCATCACCAAACAATTGATTATCGGAGCCATGTTGTTTGGTATCGGCTGGGGGCTGGTCGGTATTTGCCCGGGGCCAGGCATCGTCTTGCTCGGGACGGGTCAGTGGCAAGCGTACGTGTTTATCCCTGCGATGGTCGTAGGAATGCTGGTCTATCAGTGGTTTGAGCCAAAAATTGGCTGATATAGTTAGTTCTCTATAAATTGGATACGGTGTCAGCCTCGCTTAGTCTACTATTTGTAGTACTTTTACTTGGCTTCCTTGTCTCCAAATTATATTGAACCAACTATAGTATAAATAGGCTAGCACTCGAAAAAAGGTCAGCCACGTATATGTGATTGACCTTTTTTATGAATGTTAGTTGATGACAGGATTTAATGTATTGTCAGATCACTTAGCACTAGCAGTGACTTTTGACGTTTCATGCGCCAACGATTTGGCTGCTTGGCGTAGCTCAAACTTTTGTACTTTACCCGTACTGGTCTTTGGAATTTCGGCAAAGACAATATATTTTGGCACTTTAAAGCCTGCTAAGTGCTGACTACAATGCGTCATGACTGTATCGCGTTGCAAGGTGCTGCCCTCATGAATCTCGATAAAGGCGACGGGCACTTCGCCCCATTTATCATGTGGCGCGGCGACGACCGCACAGTTCTCAATGGCAGGGAGCTTGTATAAGACATTTTCGACCTCGATACTAGAGATATTCTCACCGCCTGAGATAATAATGTCTTTGAGCCTGTCCATAATTTTGATGTAGCCGTCAGGGTATTTGACACCCAGATCCCCCGTGCGGAACCAACCATCAGTGAAGGCTTCTTCAGTGGCTTTGCGGCTTTTTAGATAGCCTTTCATCACCATATTGCCACGTAGTGCCAGCTCACCCATCTCTTCGCCATCGGCGGCGACTGGCTCAGTCGTGCCTTGTTTAAATACCTCAAACCCTGTCATTAAGTGTGAGGTCACGCCTTGACGTGATTTTTTTTGGGCGCGGGTAGCGACATCAAGATCACTCCATTCTTCTTGCTCAGCGCAAACGGTCACTGGCCCATAGACCTCAGTCAGACCGTAGACGTGAGAGATATCAAAGCCCATCGCTTCCATTGCTGCCAGCATGGTTTCAGACGGCGGTGCCCCAGCGACCCAGCCTTTGACGGTATGCGTAATGGCTTCCTTATACTCAGGTTTGCCGCCAGCAATCATATTATGGACGACGGGCGCAGAGCAGTAATGGGTCACTTGATGCTTGGCAATTAGCTGCAATATCAAATCCGCATCAATCTTACGCAAGCAGACATTGACCCCAGCGCGCTCAGCGATGCTCCACGGGAAGCACCAACCGTTACAATGGAACAGCGGCAACGTCCACAGATACATTGGATGCTTTGGCATATCCCAATCCAAAATATTCGACACCGCATTGAGCGTAGCACCGCGATGATGATAAACGACGCCTTTTGGTTTGCCTGTTGTGCCAGAGGTGTAGTTCAGGGCAATGGCATCCCATTCATCCGCTGGCAGCTCCCAATTATCCAAGCTGTCTGAACTGGCAACCAATGCTTCATAGCTCATCTGTCCAAACGGCTCGACATCGATAGCATGATCGGTCGCGTGAATGACAATGAGGTTTGGGAAGGTCTCATCGATGATCTCAGCGTGCTCCGCAAACTCGCTATCCAAGATCAGCACCTTGGCCTCTGAATGCTGCAAACAAAAGGTCAGGGCGTTGATATCAAGGCGCGTGTTCAATGTACAGAGTACGCCGCCTGACATGGGTACGCCAAAGGCGCATTCGACCATCGCTGGCGTGTTTGGCAGCATGACGGCGACCGTATCGTTTTTATCGATACCCAATTTGCGTAAGCCATCCGCCAATTGACGGCAGCGCGTATAAGTCTGTTGCCATGTCTGAGTGAGATTGTTGTGTACAAGGTCATCATAAATGATCGCAGTCTTATCGGGATAAACCTGAGCGCTACGGATAATAAAATCAATAGGGGTGAGTGGTTGATAATTGGCGGCGTTCTTGCCGAGGCCAGTATGAAAATCTGTCATGATGATAATCCTTTATCGTATTTTTATAACGCGTCAATAGGGTAACGCAGCACCGTAATTTAACACAGAAAGGGATTAGAATAGTCGATGTTTATCGATTAGTCTAATGGGCGGTGAGGAGGAAGTGATAAAATAGGTGTCTGATTATAAAAAAAACACAGTCAACACTGGAGCGGATTTTACCGTAATAATCTAACGATACGCCACAAGTTCGTGCGATAGTTGGCACACTTCACGATCGTATTCTGATCGTCGCTAAATAGTGCTCACTCATCAGTCGTTTGTCTGCATAGCTGACAATAATAGCGGTGTGTTACGATACCAGTAACGCTAAATCCTGTAGCATCACGATTTCTACAAAGCTGTTTTTAAGAAGCCGTCTCAAAAAAATTCATAAGGAAAATGATATGACCGCCAGCCGTTCTGCCAATACGATCGAAACTGCCAGCACTAACGAATATTATCCGCATTTATTTGAACCATTGGACTTGGGGTTTACCACGCTAAAAAACCGCATGGTCATGGGCTCTATGCATACGGGGCTTGAAGACCGTTTTTATAATTATGGCAAGCTGGCGGCGTATTTTGCAGAACGTGCCCGTGGCGGCGTGGCAATGATGATCACAGGCGGTATCTCGCCCAATCGCGAAGGTTGGCTACTACCTGCTGGCGGCACGATGAATACCAAAGCTGACGTCATCAATCATCAGCGCGTTACTCGTGCTGTACATAAGCACGACAGCAAAATCATCATGCAGATATTGCACAGTGGTCGCTATGGCTATCATCCGTTTGCGGTATCCTCCAGCCCAATCAAATCCCCAATCTCGCCGTTTAAACCACGTAAGATGAGCATCAAAAACATCGAGCAGACGGTCAAGGACTATGCTCGTTCAGCGCGTCTTGCCAAACAAGCAGGCTATGATGGCGTCGAGATCATGGGCTCTGAAGGCTATCTGCTCAATCAGTTTTTATCGCGTCATGTGAATAAGCGTAAAGACATTTATGGTGGCGATATTCAAGGTCGTATGAAGTTTGCCGTTGATGTGGTCAAAGCCGTTCGCGAAGCCGTGGGTGAAGATTTTATTATCCTATTCCGCTTGTCAGTGATTGATTTGGTCAAAGATGGCAACGTCATGGATGAAGTCATCACCGTGGCAAAAGCGTTAGAAGAAGCGGGCGTGACGATCATGAATACGGGCATCGGCTGGCATGAAGCGCGTGTCCCAACGATCGTCACCAGCGTACCACGCGCCGCTTTCGTTGATTTCACCGCTGAGATCAAAAAACACATCAATATCCCAATGATGGCGGCCAACCGCATCAATATGCCAGACACAGCAGAAAAAATCATCGCTGATGGTCAGGCAGATGTGATTCAAATGGCGCGTCCATTCTTGGCGGATGCACACTGGGTCAACAAAGCCAAAAACGGACAGACAGATCGCATCAATACCTGTATCGCCTGTAACCAAGCGTGTCTCGATCATACGTTTGAAAACAAACGCTCGACTTGTTTGGTCAATCCACAAGCCTGTTATGAGACTGAGCTGGTCTACAAAAAAACCAAGAAACCGAAAAAAGTCGCCGTCATCGGTGGCGGGGTCGCTGGTATGTCAGCCGCTCATGTCGCCGCCTTACGTGGTCATGAAGTGACCTTGTTTGAAGCCAAAGATGTGTTGGGTGGACAGTTCAACTACGCCAAAGTCATCCCTGGTAAAGAAGAGTTCTTTGAGACCGTTCGCTACTATATCAATGAGCTTGAGCATTTGGGCGTCGAGATTAAACTCAATACCTTTGTCGATAAAGATATGCTGGAGAAAGCAAAGTTCCATCATGTCATCGTCGCCACTGGTGTCGTACCTAGAAGCCTAGCAGGTAAGCTCGAAGGTGCTGATCTGCCACAAGTGATCAGCTACGCTGAATTGCTCTCTGGTGAAAAAGCCGTGGGCAACACCGTGGCGGTCATCGGTGCTGGCGGTATTGGCTTTGATGTTAGTGAATATCTGACTGCCAATCACGGACAATCGCTGGATGAGATCGGCCCTGAAGGTCTAAAAGATCCAGATTATCGCCCTGAACCGCAGTCCATCAGCGAGTGGCGCGAGGAATGGGGCGTGACCAACGATACCGATTATCAAAGTGATGGCGGACTGGTCAGACCTAAAGCGATTAAGCCCATTCGCCAAGTGTATTTAATGCAGCGTAGCAAAGGCCGTCTGGGTAGTGGCCTCAACAAAACCTCAGGCTGGGTACATCGCGCGCATATCAAATCGCACGGCGTCATCCAAGTCGCTGGCGTGCAGTACGACAAGATAACTAATGAAGGTATTTGGGTCACCAACTCTCAAGGTCAAAGCCAGCTACTCCGTGTCGATAGCGTCGTCGTCTGCGCCGGTCAAGAGTCAGTCGTTGAGCTAATGCCAAATGTCGGTGATGCACCAGACGCGCAATATCACCTCATCGGCGGTGCTAAGCTGGCAGCTGAGCTAGATGCCAAACGTGCAATTCGTGATGGGGCAGAGGTTGCAGCGGCGATTTAAGAGTTAAATAGAAAGCAATCGTAAAGAAGGCGGCAGGGATATTATCTTCTGCCGCTTTTTGGTTTAACAAATCTGAATTCTTATAATATGGACTCAAATTCTCTTAGAGTTTTTTCAAAGGTAAAAGTATTCTCCTTACTTACTCTCGTTCTAATATGATGCCATCAAAATAGCCGCGCATACCACAATGCAGTTCTCTATACTGGTTATCAATGTCTCTCAATAACAACTGAGTCCTACCTTTATAAAATGCTGGATATAAACGCAGCTCAACATCTTTGTTTGACTGTTCATCATTAATGACCCAATGATTCTGTGACCATATGGCTTTACTCTCTCCCAAATCACAGGTATGAGCATTGGTAAAAATCAAAACGCCATCGATAATAGAAAGATAAGGCTTATTATCGATACTATGAATCGATACCGTGTTTTTTGCCTCTCCCGTATCTTCCCAGCGCTGAGTACCTGAATTATATATTGAGATTTGAGAGGTTTGAGAAAACTTACCAAAGGCACTTTTACTCGGTAAATCAGAAGGACTTAACTCATCTGAAAAATTCCGAGCCACACCGTAATTGGTTTGCTCTTCGATATACTCTTTATACTCACGTATCAGACAGTCTTCACTTTTACAGGTATTACGCTGAAAATTTAGCCATGTGCGTTGATTAGCAATGAACCTATCTTTAAAAGCTTTGCTGTCTTCATAGTCAGGAGCAGCGTCAAGATTGCTTTTATATTTTTTTGCCATTGTGTCATCAAGCTTAGAAAGCTCAGAGCTTTCACAAACTGTTTTTTCTACCCACGTAGCAGCCTTATTGCAATCAAAACTTGCTGAATTTGCATAAGTGGAAAGGAGGCAGGTGCCTAAAATACCGATTGTAGTGATGCATAACTTTTTCATATTGTCCTCAATTTTTAGAGTTTGGTTATATTTTAAGAAAGATATAACTGTGATATACGTGTCATCATCACTTTCTGCAAAAAAAATCAGCCTAGTCAGCCTCACTCACCTACCAACTGCCAATATTTTCCATCGAAATCCAAGGTTCAATAGGTTCTAAGTTTTCACCATTTTGTAGCAGCTCAATTGAGATATTATTAGGGTCTTTAACAAAAGCCATATGGTCATCTCTAGGCGGTCTTAATATCTCGATCCCTGCCTGTATAAAGGTGTCGCACTGTGCGTATATGTTGTCAACTCTAAAGGCAAAGTGCCCAAAATTATCGCCATTGGTATATTCTCTTTCATCCCAGTTGTGTGTCACCTCAATCTCTGGCGCACCCTCATGCGTTGCTAAAAAATATAAGCTGAATCTGCCTGATTCGGAGTCTCTCTTTCTTAGCAGTTGTAAGCCTATAAGGTCACAATAGAAAAACAACGTTTCTTCTAGTTTGTTGGTTCTAATCATTGCATGTAAGTACTTCATGAAAATACCTTAATATTGATTATTCATAAAAAATCGAGTAATGGCAGGGTGCTTGTTATGCATCATTAATATACAAAATCTCAAAGGGCATATGTATGATATCCATACCATTAACTATATAAAGCGCATTTGTGTCAGTAACTTTTTATCAAGCAGTGCAAGTGACATACCCTGCAATACTTGCTAGATTAAATCTGACGTCGCAAAATCTGACCTTCCATCTCACCAACCAACCATTTTTCAAAATCACTAACTTGCGCTGCCAACTCAGGTTGCGCGTTTACTAACTCAGCAAGTGCATTTTTAATCTCATGCTTATTATATTTAATACCCGTCAATGTCTCTTTGAGCAGCTCAATAAGCTCAACATTTAGCGCATCAGAGAAGATGACAACCTCTGCAATCACAGCCTGCTTCACATCCATATGCACGTCCATCATGCCCCAATCAAAGCGCGTCTCGATATGATGGCTAAACTCAGGAGTCTTGCCAAAGCGCCAATCCCAGTCAGCCATCTGCTGATAGTAAGCGTTTAGCGTCGGCTGCTTGGCAAGGCTGGCTTCATCCAACTGCTCAACTGGCGCAGTCTCTCCATAGTATTCACAAAACGCCTCAATAATCGCCTCAGACAACGTCTCATGATTGATAGCATCATTGAATTCTACCAAGTTTGCCACGCGCGCACGTACAGATTTGATGCCTTTTGCTTTGAGTTTTAGCGGATGCGGATTGAGATAGTCGCCAAGCTTTTGCATATTGGCATTGACCAGTAGTGTCCCATGATGAAAGCTGCGATCGGCGGCATGTTTAAAGGCGCTGCCTGATATTTTTCTATCGCCCACTTGCATGTCATTACGACCAGATAGCGTGGCGTCTATGCCCAGCTTTTTTAGCGCATTGATGATAATGGTAAAGTTAGCCGTTTGGTCATACGCGTGCTTGGGGGACAAAAAAGTAAAATTGGTGTTGCCCAAGTCATGAAATACCGCACCGCCACCACTTTGACGCCGCGCCAAAAAGACATCGTCTGCTGCCATCTTATCCGTCTTGCATTCTACCCATGGGTTTTGTGAGCGACCAATGACCACGGTCTCAGAGTTGCGCCATAAGAAAAGCGTGTGCGAATCGGGATTGAGCGTATTAAATATCCAGTCCTCGGTGGCAAGATTGAACCACGGATTGGTCACCGCAGACTTTAAGATGCGCAGTTTCATGATGGATCCTTTTTTAATCGTTTTTATAGGGGAGTGCTACAAATAGATACTGATATTCTTACTGATAAAAGATTGAGGTTCAATGATAGAGTGGTAGGGAGAGTAATTCGATGGAATATGTAAGCAATACTATAACGTAAAAAGTATTAAGTCTTGCTGCTAGTAGTGGAAAAGCTGAGCAATAAGCTCAGCTTTATGATGTATTAAATTTCAATACTATCTCACTCTATTCAGCACAAATCTCCCACTGCGATTTGGTACTAAGATAGCACTGCATTACCGCTTTACCAGACTGCGCATAGGCATCACTGACGATACGCTGATTGCTTGGAAAACGATATCTGATAATGGCGGGCTCATCATTGACGGTGGTCGTCCATCCAGTGATCTCATTACGGTCATTGTAGTTTGCTTGATTAGATGTGGCCATTTTGCCAAGTCCTGGCAGGTTATAAGAGACCTGCCTAAAGCTATAACTCATCGCTGCACCTTCAGCGCCCTCATACTGACAGTTTAGCTTTTTGTGTAATTTGTCTTGTTTATAAACGTAGCAGGTGGTCTCATCTGAGAACTGACCAACTCCGCAAAATCCTGCCGTTGCAACTGACATAGCACTGATGCATAACGCTATCCTTTTCATAATCATTCCTCAATAATTTATAAATCTTACTAATCATATTTGTCATCTATTTTTGTATCGCCAGATACGAGCCAATACCTCTTATATAGTAAAAAATTAGCAAACAAATATCAATTATTATATTTTTAAGGAAAACTCCTACTGATTAGATGGCATTGGTTATACTTTGATATTATTAAGATTATCTATCGATGAGTCTCATTGTTAGAAAGCTTCGATATCAAGATAGGTTCTATTCTTATACATACTGATGAGAGTAATGACTCAAGAGTGACTTTGGAGTTTGCCAGTATATAAATAATAAAGCGCTAAAATAATATAAATAATAAAGCGCTAAAATAGGCTAAAGTAGACAAATTTTAGGGTAGCAGCGTCTACTGGTTTTTCGCTCGATAAAGTATTTTACCCAATTATCTAAGATATAGAAAAGCTAGACATCGTGAAATGGCTTTAAATAAGACAGGTTAATCCATAAGAATGCGCGATAACACCTATAAAAAGCAATATACAAGGTGGTTATAGATTTACCATCATAGTGCCTTATTAGCACATTAACCTCCACCACATATCAGACGGTTATGACCGACACGAGTTGGCAAATGCAGTCTAAGCACTTAATAGGATTACCTAATGACCAACCGTGACCTCATCATCTTTGTGACGCTCTCTTTTATGTGGTCGCTCTCCTTTGTGTTTTATCGGGTTGGCGTGCCTGAGTTTGGGTCATTGGCTTTTGCCAGTCTGCGCGTGATTTTTGCAGGATTGGTCATGCTCGTATTTGTACTGCTAAAAAAGAAAAACAGAGACGGTATCAAACAGCACTGGAAAATGCTGTCGCTGGTTGGTTTATTCTCCGCCGCATTGCCATTTGTATTGTTCTCTTTTTCTGCGCAGTCAGTGAATGCAGGCGTACTCGCCGTACTAAACGCTTCCGTACCGATGATGAGCGGCTTTATCGCTCGCGTCTTCTTTAAAGACAGACTGTCCAAAAAACAAGCGCTTGGATTGGTGATTGGGGTAGTTGGGGTGATTATATTGATGAGCGAAAGCTTATTTGGTGGCGGGGAGCAGGGTAAAGGCTTGATTGAAGGGCTATTACCGATGGGCTACGCGCTATTCGCTTGTGTGGGTTACGCGCTTGGCGCAAACATCACCAAAAATTATCTGTTTAATGTCTCCCCTGTTGCGATCACGGCAGGGTCACTCATCATCGGTAGCCTCATCATGCTGCCTGTTGCTTTTAATGAGTTCCCTTATGGTCAGGCAATCAGTCTAAAAGCATGGGTTTCGGTGATCTGTATCGGTGTGTTTTCAACCGCCATTGCCCTCATTTTTATGAACCAGTTAATCAAAAATATCGGTCCAACGCGTGCCACGAGTATCACGTTAGTCATTCCAATTTTTGCGATTATTTTGGGGTATGTATTGCTTGGCGAAGCGCTAAATATACAAGCCATCATTGGTTCGATTGTGATATTGATCGGCACGTATTTGTCACTAGAGCTGTCAATTAAGAAAATGCTAAAGCCAAAAGACAAGACTCAGACGAACAGTATTTAAGGCTTAGTAAACAGTCTTCGTAGTAAATAAATACGAAGATTTGTATAGGTGAATATTACTGTATCTGTTTGTAAATGTTGCTTGGAATAATGAAATCTGTCCCCTATAAAGGTAGGCGCTAAACGTAGATTTACTAATGATATTATAAGTTTTTCTAAACAGCATTCGATGATAATTAGTATGAATGATGGTTGCTATAACTAAAGATCATAAATAGCAACAATAACCAATAGGACAGATTATGGCACACGATATTTTATTTGAGCCTGTAAAAATGGGCACACAAACGCTAAAAAACCGCATTATGATGGCCCCACTGACACGTCTGCGTGCTGTTGAGCCAGGCGATGTCCCTATCACATGGGCAGCAGAGTACTACTCGCAGCGTGCAGGGGCGGGCCTTGTCATCACTGAAGCGACGCAAGTATCGTTTCAAGCAAAAGGCTATGCAGGCGCACCAGGGCTACATACCCAAGATCAAGTCACTGCATGGAAAGCCATCGTTGACAATGTCCATGCCAAAGGTGGCAAGATTGTCGTCCAGCTATGGCACACAGGACTTGTCTCACACGAAAGCGTACAACCTGAGCGCCGTGCGCCAATTTCAGCCTCAGATGTCGATGTAGGTATCCGTACCTCATTGCGTGATAGTGACAACCAAGCCATTCGCGCGGATGCCACGCCGCCGCGCCCAGCCAGTCTTGATGAGATTCAGCAAGTGATTGCTGACTTTGCGCATGCAACCAAGTGCGCGCAGGAGGCAGGGTTTGATGGTATTGAGATTCATGGCGCGCATGGTTATTTGCTGCATCAGTTTTGGGCCGAGCATACCAATCAGCGTGATGATGAGTACGGTGGCAGCCGCGAAAACCGCGCGCGTCTAACCTTAGATGTTATCGATGCATGTGTGGATGCTTGGGATGCAGATCATATTGGTATTCGTATCTCGCCACTGGGCACATTCAACAATGTTAAGGGAGGCTACGAAGAAGACGATAACATTTGGCTGATTGAGCAAATAAATAAGCGTGGTCTAATAGGGGCTGTATAGAATTGAGAAAACATTGAAAAAAATAAGCAACACCTTAC
>NZ_JAKDJE010000131.1 GCF_030454045.1 Psychrobacter sp.
CTGTTTGCTGGTATCATTAATTCCGAGCTTAAACTATGACTTTTGCAAGAGGTCTAATAGAACTTAAAAATTCTTCATCTTCTGAGTAAGTTTTAAGTCCACACTTATCCAAATTTATAGAGAATTCAAAACCATCAGAAAAGCAATCCATCTTTGATTTTTCATTGGCAAATTGAAGCAGAGACAAAAGAGCTTCCGGCACGTCGTGACCATTAAATTGTTCGATATATTCCTGTTCTAGCCTTCTTATATCCTTACTATGATTCAATTCGATATAAATTACTTATAACCACATAGACACAATGACTCACGTACGGTCCTGATTTTAACCCTATTGAAAAAAAGTGGGCACAGGCTAAGTTTCTACGACAAGGGTGGATGGAGAATAATCTACCTAAACTGTTCAATGATATGGGCTGTGCTAATTTTATTATGGATTGACTATAGATGATGTGGCAGCGCTAGGCCTAGATCCACAAGCGGTATATGAGAAGGCCAAAGCAGCCAGCACGGCTTGTAAAGTCTAGTCCTTTAAATCACACAAGCCTTTCAATATTTTTATAACGTAGGAGTATACAATGTGTATCCTCCTACGTTCTTTCAAATCTATACTTTACCTACCACTCACCACTCATGTGATCATATAAATAACTTCAAATACCAGATATTAACAAGGAAAAAACACCACCTCATCGCCTTCTTGCCATGGTTCAAACTTAGTCATAACTTGCAAAAATAACGGATGCGCAAGCCAATCTTGTAACCACTGCTGCAATTTAGGGTATGGCAAACCATAAAACACCTCACGATCAACATGTGCAAATTGACGAACAAACGGCATGATACCAATATCCGCTGTGGTCACACTGTCTCCTAATAGATAGACATTTTTTGTCAATAGCGTCTCCAATACCTGCAAAAACACCTCGCCGCGCTGTCGATACTCGCTCTGCGTCATCTCAGGATACCGATCCGCATATTTGTATCGATCTAGCCAATATTTAAACTCATTGTCATTTTGTGCAATCAAGTCATTTGCTTGCGGTAATGTATTTTTATCAAGTAAGCCGTGTGGGTCATTCTGCGCAAGTGCCCACATCATAATCTCGTCACTTTCTTCAATGACGGTCCCATCCGCCAACTGTAAAACGGGCACCGTCCCTTTTGGACTAATCGCTAGCATTTGCTCTGGTTTATTCTTCAGCGTAACCTCCCGCAGCGCTACAGACTGCTCGGCAAATAAAAGACCGAGACGGGCACGCATGGCATAGGGACAGCGGCGAAAAGAGTACAGAAGATGGCGCGGTAAAGTCATAGTTGTCTTCCACAATTGAATAAAAACTAAATAGCATATCAATAAGAACCAGTAGGCTCAAACACACTGATATGGATTTTATTAGGGAGTAGATAAATATTATTAGGCGCGCTGAGATTCACACCGATTTCACTCTCGATGTTGATGGCGTTTGCAGCAACTAAATTTTTGTTTGACTGATAAATAAACACCAAAAAGCTCAAAATATAATCATAGTCAAAGTTATTATAATGGCAACTTATTGTTGGCTAAAAACCACTGACACCTATTGTAAATATCATTTCTTTAAATTTATACTGGACTATTTTCTATAGTATAAGGACTGATACATGCAGTTTTTGAGGATGATAAGTCAGCAGTTGAGTCGGTTTACGGCTTTAGTGATTATTTTAGCAGCCGCAGTGACCTTTATAGAGCCTGCGACTTTTTCTTGGGTGACAGGCGATACCCAAATCATCGTTCTGGGTGTCATCATGCTTGCAATGGGTATGACGCTTGGTAAAGAAGACTATAAAATACTGGCTAAGCGTCCATTTGATATTTTTATTGGTTCCATTATCCAATATACCATTATGCCGATTTTAGCAATTAGCGTGGCTAGGCTATTTGATTTATCACCGGGTTTAACACTAGGTCTGGTATTGGTCGGTACGTGCCCTGGCGGCGTGTCTTCCAACATTATGAGCTATCTTGCCAAAGGTGATGTAGCATTCTCAGTCGGCATGACCACAGTATCAACCATCATTGCGCCCTTGGTGACCCCACTTTGGTTACATTATTTGGTCGGTCAATCTGTGGAGATGGATGGCTGGGGCATGTTCCGATTTATGCTCCTAGTGACCTTACTGCCAGTCGCTATCGGCTCCATGTTG
Source organism: Psychrobacter sp. (assembly GCF_030454045.1). Classification (GTDB taxonomy): domain Bacteria; phylum Pseudomonadota; class Gammaproteobacteria; order Pseudomonadales; family Moraxellaceae; genus Psychrobacter. The sequence continues at coordinate 2,188 of NZ_JAKDJE010000131.1, forward strand.
AATATTCTGTTTCAAAACAAACACTGGTTTGATAATGTGCGTGCGGTGATGCCAGGCGTGGCTGTATTAGCCTTTGCCGCTATCGTTGGTGGCGTTGCCGCTGTATTTGGTGATCAATTCTTGCAATCAGGGTTAGTCGTCATTTTAGCGATTGCCGTGCACAATATCGTCGGCTACGTATTGGGTTACTACTCAGGGGCATTGTTCGGTATGAGCAAACCTAAAAAACGTACGATATCTATCGAGGTCGGTGTACAAAATGCAGGGTTAGCCACGGGCTTAAGCACTAAGTTTTTCCCTGGTAATGCAGAGTCCGCTATCGCTGCTGCCGTTGCTTGCATTTGGCACTCTGTTTCTGGCTCTATATTAGCAAACGTATTTGCGTGGTGGGATAAGCGTCAAGAGGCAAAATCCCCTACTCTTAGTGATACTGATGAGATCGTAGAATTTGGCGAACCAGTCAAGAATAGTTGATTTTGACATAAGATAATAAATTTAAGCCGCTATGTTAGATCATTTGTCTAGGGTATGTTGACATATAGAGAATAGTTGATAATCATAGTGTTATGACTAGGGCGTGTTGAACATTCGACCATGGCACTGAC
>NZ_JAKDJE010000099.1 GCF_030454045.1 Psychrobacter sp.
TCGGCTGTCACCCTTCTTTTATTACTCCAGCATACTTTTTGATACACCACCAATTTGTTAATTATTTTATAACATTTTTAAGTAGGATTGACTATATAATTATGAAAAACAAGCTATAGGCCCTCTATATGTAAAGGGTTAGCTCTAGTTTATAGGGCGGGATAAAGCTTAAGATAAATAAGGTATGACGAGATAAGACAATAACTTTTGGTTATACAAGACAAGTTATTCATTGACCAAAAATTGTCATTAACGGGGATGAGTATGTTGAATTTAGTCTTATATGTGATGGTTTTATCGAGGTAGAGGACGCAAAATGGTCAGAATTAACCATCAACCTATGATAATTAATAAACTTATGTTCTTAATGTTAGTAATTATACGGTTGATAGCTAGTTGGAGATAAGGGTTAATTATTTAGTACAACTGGCTTTAGTAGCGCTATTTTTCTAAAAAATGCCTAACGTATCGGTATTTACTAATAGCCATAAACATTTGCCTCATAAGCGCCTATAATAGTGGTCAGTGATTATATGTAAACTGACTTTAAGATTGTGATTGCTCTCAAACCAATCGACAAAGTCCTCTCATGCCAGCCTCGCATTTAAACTCAAATCTGTAGACAGAACCCTTTAGCAGCATAAGGAAGTTGCAAAATTGTCTGTTTCTTCATTATATTAATGAATAACGGTTATACATAAAGTAATATAGAAGCCCTAATTGCAGGCTTTCACCTTATTTTGTATAACCAGTAAGTCTTACCCTAGTATTTAAGCAAAACAACGAACCCTGTAGTAAACAGGAACTACTCATAAAAAGGACAAACAAAGATGAATTATTATAAGGATGCTGACAGCACCGAAACCCAAGAATGGCTTGAAGCCTTTGAGTCTGTGATCAAACACGCGGATAAAGATCGCGCTCAGTTCCTTCTAAAAGCTTTATACAATATGGCTGTTCAAGAAGGTCTACCATTCAATCGCTTAGACACGGCATATGTAAACAGTATTGCAACAGAAGATGAGCCAATGTACCCAGGTGACTTGGGTATCGAACGCAAAATCCGTGCCCTTATTCGTTACAATGCGTTAGCCATGGTTATGCGTGCCAACAAAAATGATGACGATTTGGGTGGTCACTTAGCGTCATTTGCCTCTAGTGCTACATTGTATGAAACCGGTTTTAACCACTTTTTCCGTGCCGCAAGCGATCACTTCGGTGGTGACATGATTTATTATCAAGGTCACTCGGCACCCGGTATCTATGCGCGTTCATATTTGGAAGGTCGTCTGACAGAAGATCAGTTAGACAATTTCCGCCGTGAAGTTGGTGGTAAAGGTTTATCAAGCTATCCACATCCATACCTAATGCCAGATTATTGGCAATTCCCGACCGTATCAATGGGTTTGGGTCCGATCATGTCGATCTACCATGCCCACGTCCATCGCTATATGGAAAACCGTAAATTGCTCGAAAAAGAAGGCCGTAAGATTTGGGCATTCTTGGGTGATGGTGAGACTGATGAGCCAGAAAGCTTGGGTGCAATCTCTCTTGCCGGTCGTGAAAAGCTGGACAACCTAATTTGGGTTATCAACTGTAACTTGCAACGTCTAGATGGCCCTGTGCGTGGTAACGGCAAAATCATCCAAGAGCTAGAGTCTGTGTTCCGCGGTGCTGGCTGGCGCGTGATTAAAGTTATCTGGGGCGGTAAATGGGACAAGCTGCTGGCAAATGATGAGACCGGTGTGCTAAAACATCGTATGGAAGAGGTCGTCGATGGTGAGTACCAGCTATACGAGACACGTAGCCCTGAATTTACTCGCAAAGAGTTCTTTGGTAAATATCCTGAGCTTGAAGAGATGGCTGATGCTATGTCTGATGAAGACATTACACGCTTGAATCGTGGTGGTCACGATCCAATGAAGGTTTATGCCGCCTTTAGTGAAGCGATGAAAACCAAAGGTCAGCCAACGGTTATTTTGGTCAAAACTGTCAAAGGTTATGGTCTGTCAGAGCAAGCCCAGTCAGTCAACAAAGCGCATCAAATCAAAAAACTTGATCAAGAGGCTTTGATGTACTTCCGTGATCGTTTTGATTTGCCATTTACCGACGAGCAACTAGAAACGCTACCGTTTTATCGTCCAGATGAAAACTCAGCCGAGATGAAGTATCTAAAAGGCCGCCGTGAAGCGCTTGGTGGTCATTTGCCAAACCGTCGTAGTGGTCATATCCCGCTTAATATTCCTGAGCTATCTATCTTTGATCGTGTATTAAAAGGCAGTAATGGTAAAGAGCAATCGACGACTATGGTCTTTGTTCGCCTGTTATCAGCGATGCTAAAAGACAAAGACATTCAAGATCGCGTGGTGCCTATCGTACCGGATGAGGCGCGTACTTTTGGTCTAGAAGGCATGTTCCGTCAGCTCGGCATCTACTCTGCGGCAGGCCAGACTTATACCCCTGAAGATAGTGAAGCTTTGATGGGCTATAAAGAAGCCATTGACGGTCACATGCTAGAAGAAGGTATCAACGAAGCGGGTGCGATGAGTGCATGGATTGCTTTGGCGACCAGTTACTCTGTAAACGCGTTACCTATGATTCCGATGTACATCTACTACTCAATGTTTGGCTTCCAGCGTATCGGTGATTTGGCGTGGGCCGCAGGCGACTGTCAAGCACAGGGCTTCTTGCTTGGTGCGACAGCTGGTCGTACAACGCTCAATGGCGAAGGCTTACAGCATCAGGATGGTCATTCGCAGATTCTATTCAATGTGGTACCAAACTGTGTCACTTATGATCCTTGCTTTGGTTATGAGTTGGCGGTTGTGGTTCATGACGGTCTACGCCGTATGTATGGCGAAGGTGAGCGTGTTTATTATTACCTGACTTTGATGAATGAAAACTACGAGCAGCCTGCTATGCCAGAAGGAAGCGAGGAAGGCATCAAGCGCGGCATGTACTTGCTTGAAGATAATGGCTCAAGCCAAGTGCAGCTATTAGGCTCGGGGGTCATTTTGCGCGAAGTACAAAAAGCTTCGAAGATTCTAAAAGAAGAGTTCAATATCACATCTAACGTGTGGAGCGTGACCAGCTTTAACGAGTTGACTCGTGATGGCATGGCATGTGACGACTACAATCGTCTACATCCGATGGAAGAAGAGAAAGTCTCTTGGGTTACTGAGCAGTTAGCACCGCACGAAGGTATTATAGTGGCAGCAACTGACTATATGCGCAATTACTCAGAGCAAATCCGCGGCTGGTTACCAGATAACCGTCCTTACACCACGCTTGGTACAGATGGTTTTGGCCGCTCAGACTCACGCGAAAAACTGCGTAGCTTCTTCCATGTCGACGCTGCACACATTGTAGTGGCAACGCTTAAGCGCTTGGCAGACGAGGGTGAAGTAGAGATGCGATTGGTCAAAGACGCCATTTCAAGCTTCGGTATCGAAGCGGATCAACCGCCTGCATGGCAGCAACAGCCTCATTATGATCATTTCCCAGATGCGCCAGCACCTGACAACGTCAATCCAAATCCAGTGCCTGAGTTCATCGGTGAAGAAGACGATGAAATCACTAGTGAAGGTCGTGCTGAAGATAAAGCGGATGCAACTTTACTCAATGATGATGACGTTGAAGAATAATAATCATAAGACAAGGATATAAACCATGGACATTAAAGCCCCAGATTTGGGTGTTGATAGCGCTGAAGTCAGCGAAATTATGGTAGCCGTTGGCGATGTCATCGAAAAAGATGACAACATCATCTTGCTAGAATCTGACAAAGCGTCAGTTGAAGTGCCAAGCTCTGCTGCTGGTAAAGTGACCAAAATCAGTGTTGAGATTGGCGATCACGTCAGCGAAGGAATGGTACTGATCGAGATCGACACAGCTGACAGCGCTGCTGACGCCAGTGATGAAGCGGACGTCAGTGCGGATGATGCAGATAACGAAGCCGATGACAGTCAGAAATCTGCTGAGAAAACAGAGTCAGTCACTACTGATACAAGCAATGACGCCAAACCTGCTGCTACAAAAAGCGCTGCAGAGACATACACCTTACCTGATCTAGGCGTCGATGAAGCGCAAGTATCAGAAATTATGGTGAGTGTGGGCGATACCGTAAGTGCTGATCAATCAATTTTGCTGATTGAGTCTGATAAAGCATCGGTAGAAGTGCCAGCACCCGTAGCTGGTAAGGTTGAAAAAATACTGGTCGAAACAGGCGATATGGTTTCGAATGGTCAGGATTTCATCGTTATCATTGGTGACAGTGGTGAGTCTACAGACGAGCCTAAAGCAGAAGCGCCAGCAGCTAGCAAAGACAATAAAAAAGCGGCTGAGCCTACGCCGCAAAAAGCGCAAACCACTGGTGAGCCAAAACAAGCTGCCAAAACGACCAATACTAATACAGCTGCTAGCAAAACAGAGGGTAAATTAACTGAAGCACAAGTCAATGAAAAATTGGTTGATGTGTATGCAGGTCCTGCTGTTCGCAAGCTAGCGCGTCAGTTAGGTGTTGATATTACACAAGTGAATGGTTCAGCTCTAAACGATCGCATTCTAAAAGAAGACTTGTTTGCCCATGTTAAAAGCAGTCTAACCAAGCAGAAAGCAGCACCTGTGAGCAGTAATCCTGTTAGCTCAGGTCTACCGCAGCTGCCTGACATGAGTAATGCTGAGATCTGGGGTGAGACAGAAACACAAGACCTCAGCCGCTTGCAGAAAGTCTCGATACCACAGCTCAACTACAATACTTTGCTACCGCAAGTAACGCAGTTCGATCTGTCTGATATCACTGAGACTGAAAAATTACGTGGTGAGTTAAAAGGTGGCATGAAAGCAGAAGGTGTTGGCTTTACTATCTTGGCATTTGTGGTTAAAGCTACTGCTTACGCGTTGACTCAGCACCCACGATTCAATAGTCATTTGAGCGATGACAATACTCAGGTTATATTGCGTAAAAGTGTCAATATGGGTATCGCAGTGGCAACTGATGATGGTCTTATCGTACCTGTTATCAAAAACGTACAAGATAAAGGCCTGAAGCAAATCGCGATTGAGATCGGCGAGCTTGCAGTAAAAGCTCGTGATAAGAAGCTCAGCACTAAAGATTTGCAAGGGGCGAGCTTTACCATATCGAGCCAAGGTAACTTGGGTGGTACCGCCTTTACGCCACTAGTCAACTGGCCACAAGTTGGTATTTTAGGTGTCTCTGAAGCAAGTATGCAGCCACGTTGGGATGCTAAAAAACAAAGCTTTGAGCCACGTTTGATGCTGCCACTGTCTTTGTCTTATGACCACCGTGTGATCAACGGCGCAGACGCTGCTGTATTTACTCGTTATATCGCAACGCTACTAGCAGACCCACGTCGTATTTTAATCTAAAGCTAGCTAGCAATTAAAAAAGACTGCCCACGGGTGGTCTTTTTTTATGGAGATTATTTGTTCTTACAGGTTATTAGCTATTTTTATAAGTAATTGCCTAGTAGTTAGAGTAGACAGACGGTAGTAGCCGTAATTAATAAGCACAAAAAAGCCAGCTATTAAGCTGGCTCTTATTACGCATGGTATCTTTACTAATTTAGAACTGTTTAACGAATGCTACGCCATATACCCAAGGGCTGATATCAACTTCACCAATATCATCACCGTTGAGGCTTGCATCTGTATTGATGTCCATATAACGGGCATCAATACGGAAAGATTCAGTTGGAGCAAAAGGGATGTCAAGGCCGACATGACCTGCAACGCCGACACTGTCATCAAACTCTAAATCTGCGCCGTTAGAAATACGCTCTTTAAAAAATGTGGTGTAATTGACACCCACACCGACAAAAGGCTTCACATTCATTGGCATCATGTCATTATCAAAGTGATATTGTACTGACAAGGTTGGTGGTAAATGTTGGGTTTTACCTGTTAAAACTTGTGTGCCATCCGCACTGTTTAGATCAAAATCATGATGAAATGGAAGTGCTGCGAGTAGCTCAACACCGACATTGTTGGCAATGAAATACTCACCACTAATAGTTGGCTGTATATCGCCGTCAACATCAACAGACAAACCATTATCTAGAGTGCCATTATCACTTTTAGGGTCAACATAATGTGCACCAGCCGCAATAGACCATGTACCAGCAGGTACAGCAAAGGCAGAAGTCATGGTAAGAGCAGTGGCAGCAGCTAAAACTAGGGATTGTAGTTTCATCGGTTGGTTCCTTAATATATGAGAAAATTACCAGCGACAATGAGGGATGACAAGGTACGCTGATACATAATGTTATAATGAATGATTAAGCGGTAACATTATAACGTCATTATAATATAAAACCATAGTTACTGTAAGGTTTTAATGGTGCTTTAATCAGTTCTATTTACTTCTTTACAATAAGTAGAGTAATGATATGACTATTTGGCTTGTACAAAAAAACCGATGATTATGAGGCAGAGAATATCTGTATTGTGATATTCTGAAAATAGTATCTGAAAAGGATGGTGATGGTTATCAGCATCTAAACATTAACATTAATAAAAATTGGTGATGGCTTATTGAGTTGATATTCATGATTTGACAAGAGGCGTACGTATTATGTTCGGTTATTGTAGCAACTCCCCACTACGTTGTAAGAACGCCCGTTCTACCAAAATATTGAATCAGGTAGATTCTTGTTGCCCTGAGTGTCATTTATTTTTAGTACCTGCTCAAGATATCAGCCAGCAATTGCTCGCTGATGAGCAGTTTTTACGATTATCAGTGGTAGGCACCGCATTGATGCTATTGATCGCAGTCTATCTTTATTATCTACATGGGACATAATAGCGGCTGCTGATGAACAGGCGATAAGCCAATGCCATGCTGGGTCATGTCAAATAGTTGATATTTTCGTATTGACGAAAGCGCATTGAATAAAACGTGTGCTCTTGATGGTAGAGCGCTTGAACACCTTGCAAGGCAGTTAATTTATTTTATTTATATAACACCGGTATTTCACCGAATAGGGATGGCATGCTACTCCAATCTATAAGGCGCTTGCGTCATTTTGTTTATGATACGTTGCAAAATGATGAACATGACACTTTATTTAGCCGCTATATTGATTATTTTCTCATATTTTTGATCATGACCAATGTGGCAGCTGTGATTGCTGAGTCAGTTGACAGCTGGTACTACCCTTATCAAGATTATTTTACTTGGTTTGAAAACTTCTCTATTGTGGTCTTTTCGATTGAGTATCTGCTGCGGCTATGGAGTGTCGCTGAAGCAAAGCCTGATAATACAACGTGGAAGCAGCGCTGGGACTGGATCAGAAGTCCATCTGCTTTGGTAGACTTGGTTGCTATTGTGCCAGCCTTCTTGAACTTCTTTGTCAATATCGATTTGCGCTTCTTACGTATTTTACGTTTATTTCGTATTCTCAAACTGACCCGCTATTTTGCTTCTATGCGTATTTTGCTGGTGGTCATCAGTAAAGAGCGCGGTTCGTTTCAAGCGGTTATTTTTATATTGATTATTATGATTGTAACGGCCTCAAGCGGGATTTATTTGGTTGAAAACCATGCGCAGCCAGAAGAGTTTGAGTCAATACCCAAAGCCATGTGGTGGGCGGTGGTGACGCTTACGACGGTGGGTTATGGAGATGTCACACCAATTACTAACGCTGGTAAAATACTGGGGGCGATCATCACGATATTGGGTGTGGGTTTGGCTGCACTGCCTGCAGGTATTCTGGCGACAGGTCTGGCAAATGAATTGGCACAACGCCGCGAAGAGCTGGAGCAGCATTTTCGTGAGCAGCTGATCGATAGTGATTTTGATTTGGTACAAAATCAGATGATGATTGACAAGATTCGCCGAGAGCTGGGACTAGATAAAGAGCAAGCACAAAATATTGTACTGCAAGTGCTACGTGAGCAAGAGCTTGAGCGGCGCGAAAAAGAAGTGGAGGTGCGTCAAAAGAATTTTTGCCCGCATTGCGGCGAGGCTTTATAACCTAATCTGTCCGATAGTATTCGATAACAAATATTCGATAACAATAGACACTTATGCCTAGAGTCTTTTAAACAAAGGTTATCGGTTTGAGATCAAAGGAGACGGTATGGCAGAAATGCCGCCTCCTGTCATTTTGATTGTTGGCGTTATATTCCCTGAGGGATAGGCAGCGAACGTGCCAATTCATGCGCAACTTCTTGCGCCGCTTTTGAGAGATCTTCTGCGCTCAGTGGTAAATTTTGTAGCGTTAAATGCCAATCATCAACAGACCGGTGCAAATGAGCGACCCAAAGCGTTTTACAATCACGTGGGAGCTGTTTTAGGTTAACTTCAAAACAGCGATTACCCTCATCATCACTCAGATGTATCTCACCTTTTTTGACTCTAGAGAGAGAATGTCCGTGATACGAGTTGGCAATCAAAGCAATATGGGTGATGTGTAAGGGAATCTCCGCCAACTCTATTCTGATCTGCTCTTGATCCAGCGGTGCTAAATACATCGCTTGCTCTCCGCGATCCTTGCCATTTAGACTATCGCCTTGATGCTTGACGGATTCAGCTTTATCACGTAGTTGTTTGAACCAAACAAGGTCGCTGATGATGCAGTTGTCATCATATAAAACGCAAGCCAGATCGATATCGACCGCGCTTTTGTCTTTTTTAAAGCGCTTAAATAACCCTTTTGGCTCAATCTTGGTAAATTCATAATTGAGTGCAAAAAACAAGGTTCCGGTGTCCAAGCCCAGTCCTCTCAAACTGTCGGAAAGCAGCGGTGATGGCGCAGTGGTCGGCATAATATTCCTTTTTTATTCTTAATTATCTACAATTGTTTTAGGGCGTGTTGAACATTCGCAAATAGGCACTGCTGATCACTAAAATTGTTCC
>NZ_JAKDJE010000100.1 GCF_030454045.1 Psychrobacter sp.
CTATTTAGCAGCGACGATTATCCATTTACGGTAATTGTCAACACACCCTAGTTTAATACCGCCTTGAAAACAAATAGGATGAGTGGTCAAAAAATCGATTGGATGATTGTACAGACCGATGGTAACGTTTTTACCGATTGAGCAGTATCGACCTACCTTAGCATTACGTATCTCACAGCCACCGCCAAAATATGTCATAAATCCGACTTCGCAAGGGTTGATGGTCTTGAGGTCTTGTAAGCAGGTCGATTCTTCTACTCTTAGTAAGCTACCTATACGTTGAGGTTGCGTATGCAAAATATTTAGCTTGTTTATTTGTTTAATAATCGCTTGTTGTTTAATGGTTTTACGATACCAGTTTTTAATCATTTTATTTCCATCAGGACTACGCTACATTTAGTGCAGACTAAATTACCACGATTTAAAGGTATTGAGTATGCAAATAGAGCTTTGAATTGAGGTGGTCTAAGCATTATCATTTTCAAGCCAATATATCAGGTAGTGTTTTACTATATCGTAATTACTAAGTAAAAATATACAGCGAGCGACTGGTATAGTAACGGCTGCAACTTGGTAGATGCCAGTCAGTCTATTTTCGGTATAATGAAACATTAAAATTTCACGCTAATTTGAATAAACTTATTAAAGAGAAGCTCATGTCCGTCTATACCCAGTTAACTGATGATCAATTTGCCGCCTTTTGCCAAAGCTTTGGCGTGTCATTTGCCCGTGCGGTACCGATCACCCAAGGTATCAAAAACTCAAACTGGTTTATTCAAACGACTGACGATGTTGAGGGCACATACTCTTATGTCTTTACATTATTTGAAGAGCGTCCGCCTGCTGATATCGAAAAAATGGCCGTTATTCTTAATCAATTAAATGGCAAATTACCAGTCGCCGCCCCGTTAGCCGTTATTGAGTCAAATGGTTCGCAAACAGATGGCGATGATAAACGCTATGTCATCCATTACGAAGACAAAGCCATCACTTTAGTGCCGTGTCTAGCAGGCTCACATCCCGAGCAAACCACGCAAGCGATGTGTCACGATATTGGCGCAGCATTAGCCATGCTGCATGAGACGCTGCAAGCATTGCAGCCAAGTGAGCAGTATGGCGTGCCTTTGTATCCATGGAGCGACGTGCGTGACCGTGAAATGCAGTTCATGCCAGGTGACGAAGCCAAGCTGATGAGCGATATCTGGCGCTCTTATTCAGAATTGCCACTGACAACCTTGCCAAAAGGTCTATGTCATTTAGATATGTTCGCCGACAATACCTTATGGCATCTACAAAAAGGCGAGGCGCATCTGACGGGTCTATTGGACTTTACCGAAGTCAGTGTCGAGCATTACGTAATGGATATCGCCATCACAATCAATGATTTTTGTACCACGTGGGGCGGCGCCGAACAAGGCGAATCCGTTAACTTTGACCGCAATAAAATGACGGCATTCTTACAAGGTTATGAGTCGATACGTCCACTCAATGGTGAGGAAAAGCGCGCACTTCCTGTGATGCTAGCAAAAGCGGCCGTGATTTTTTGGTTATTGCGCCTCAATGTGATTCATTACAACCGTACCGAAGGACGCACGGGTGATAACATCATGGTCAAAAATCCTGACCTAATGAAGCGTCTGGCCGCGTATCACTGGGCACAGGTAGAAAAAGCGCAAAATACCGTGTTTGTGCTTGAACATGCCCGCTATAAAGATGATGATAGAAACAATGATGTCGAAGACTTCAAGCTGATTGGGGTTTTCGCCACTGAGCAACAAGCGCAAGCCGCTATTAGCCAGCTAAAAAACCAATCTGGATTTAAAGCATATCCGAATGGTTTTCATATAGATGAATACCCAATCGGTCAGATTCATTGGTCGCAAGGATTTTAATTTTTATCAGACGTACTGGTTTCATACGTTTTTGATGAAAACTGCCCCTCATTATGCTTAAGGAAAATGTTATGACCGATCACGTTGACAACTGGCACAAACTGGCGCGCTTTGATACCAATATGCAAGGAGAGCTGCATGCCAATCTATTACGTAATAACGGCATAACCGTGTCCTTGCAGCCGCTCAGCGCAATCCCTGGTATGAACTCTGGTATCGTTCTCTGGGTAGAAGACACCGACTTGGCAGAAGCTCAGCGCATATTGGATACCATCCCAACTGATGGTGCCGCTTTGCTTGATGAGATGAGTGATGCTGACTTTGATGCGCTATCTGCCAATCAAAGCAATGCTACTCAAGGCAACTCAATAATAGACGACAATAACGGCGGTAACGATTAAATGTGTCAACTCTTAGGAATGAACTGTAATACCCCAACGGATATTGGCTTTAGCTTTGCAGGCTTTCGTCGTCGCGGCGGAATGACAGACAGCCACGAGGATGGCTTTGGTATTGCATTTTTTGAGCGCAGCGAATGCGCGAATAGCCATGATGAGTCTGCAAACGCCTCAACAGGGCTGCGTTTGTTCCATGACAATCGCCCAAGCCATCTGTCACCTGTGGCGGATCTGGTGAATAACTATCCAATCAAAGCCATGAACGTCATTGCGCATATTCGTAAAGCGACGCAAGGGCAGAACTGTTTGGCAAATACCCATCCATTCGTCCGTGAAGTCTGGGGCGAGCAGTGGGTATTTGCGCATAATGGTCAGATGAATAAAGCCTTTATCGAGCGCTGTCAGCGGCTACAAGACAATGGTAACGCCGGGCATTGTCAGCCTGTCGGCTCGACCGATTCTGAAATGGCATTCTGCTATTTGGTCAATCGTCTAAAGAGTAGCTTTAAATCGCGTCCTGATGACAAGACACTGTTTAATTTTTTGACCACGCAATGTCGCTATCTATCGGCCAATGGTCTATTTAACTGCTTGATCTCGAATGGTAAATGGCAGATGGCGTATGCGGGTAGTTTGTTGTTTTATCTCACGCGTAAAGCGCCATTTGGCGAGGCAAAACTGGCGGATGATGACTTGGCGATTAATTTCGGTGATGTCACCACCGATACCGATAAGGTGACGATTTTGGTGACCGTGCCATTGACTGAAAACGAAAAATGGCAACAGTTGGCGGTCAATGAATGTCTGATTTTCTCTGAGGGTGAGATTATTTATAAAGACAGCCCAAGCCAGCGTAAGTTTTTGACCATTGATGAAGGTATCGCTATTGCGCGGGAAGTGGGGGCGAGTGTTTAGTTTAATAGTAAATTTTATATAGGAGAAAAATATGTCTGCTAAAGTATTTATCAGCTACTCACACAAAGATGAAACCTACAAAGAAAATTTAGAGGAACACCTATCCTCTTTAAGACGAAATAACGTAATAGAAGCTTGGCATGATAGAAAAATCATGCCTGGGCAAAAATGGAAAGACGAAATCGATAGTAATTTATCAGAAGCAGATATAATTCTATTTTTAGTTAGTTCAAGCTTTATAAATTCTGATTATAGTCAGGATATAGAAGTAAAAACGGCTGTCAAACAGCATGAAGAAGGTAAATCTATCCTTATTCCAATCGTAGTCAGAGCTTGTGACTGGAAAGATATGTGCTTTTCAGGTTTTCAAGGCTTACCTAAGGATGCTAAAGCTGTTAAGAGCTGGCCTGATGAAGATGAAGCATGGTTAGATGTTGTTAAAGGAATAAAAAATGCTGTAGAAGAAATAGCTAAAAAAAAACTTTAGCCAAAGTGGATAAATCTGTAGAAAGTTCTAGAACTGCAATTACAGATAGTTTTTTAGTTTGGTTAAATGATACTGGCGTTAAACTATCTCATCGTTTAGTTGGTGAGGTAAAATTGAAAGATATATATGTTATTCCTGATATACAAGAATATGATGAGAAAACTGAAAAACTTATTGATATACACACATCGTCTTCCGTATTAGAAAGCCGTGAAAATTTCATTCTATCTGGCGATGAACAAATAGGGAAAACATCTTTATTTAAATTTTTTTACATTAAAATATTAAAAAATAGTGAGGTATGTGTTTATTTACAAGCTAAAAACATAAATAATAACTATGAAAAAGCTATAAACGAAGCTTTGGAGTCGCAGTATATTAACTTATTGTTACCCGAATTTATTTCATATGAAAGGAAAACTATTCTAATTGATGACTTTGAAAAAATATCTTTAAAGAAGAATAATATCCATAAATTTTTTAATTATTTGGAGAAAAATAATATAAGAATTATAGTTTCTTGTGAGTCTAATTATTCTTATATAAGTAGCGATATACCTTCCTTTGATAGCTTTAGAAAGCCTAAGCTACTAGAATTAGGTCATCAAAAAAGAGAAGAGCTAATTAGTAGATGGGTATCTCTAGGAAAGGAGGAGTCAATATCTTCAGAAGGAGAAAACTATAAACAGACAGATTTAGTAAAAAGTAAGATTGATGGTGTTTTAAAGAAAAAAATAGTTCCAGCCAGACCTGTATATATATTAATGATACTTCAAATGTTTGAAGCACATAAGAAGCTCAATGTAGAGCTAACATCATACGGGCATTGTTACCAACAACTTATATATGCTAATTTCGAGTCAGGAAAAATACATAAGGAGCAATATGAGAAGTATTTAAATGTATTAACGGAACTTTCGTGGTGGATATTTAAAAATGATAAAAATCCAAACTATAATGACATAGATATATTTTTCGATGAGTATGAAAGAAAATTTCTTTCTTCAGATAGAAATATAGTTACTGAAAGCTTAATTGGTTGTTCAATATTGATGACTGATAGCATTGACTATAAGTTCAAGTATCCATATATATACTATTTTTTTGTAGCTAAAAAAATAGCTGAATCTTATACAGAAAGTCCAGAGACTAGAAAAGCTACTGAAAATTTATTGAAAAAATTACATAAAGAAGATTATGCTAATATACTGATTTTTGTCACACATCATACAAAAAATAGTTGGATATTGAATGAAATTAGATCGTGTCTGAAAGAACAATTTGACGAGGAGTTAAAGAGAATTACCCCATGGAGAGGTTCAGACTTACGGGGTTTTCAACTGTTTCCTGTTACTGTTAATAAGTTCTCACCTTCTATTATCTTCTTTGCACCTATAAAAGAAACCAATTTCTCTAGAGATCAGTTAAAATTTATACAAAATTTTATGCAAAGAATTCCTGATCTGGTTATTGAGCAAAGAGAGATTAGCACAGAGCGAAAAAAGAAGAATGAGTACTTAGATAATCAAGAGAAATTGAATAACGAGGATGTTGAGCAAGATGAACTATCGTACGATATTTTATCCAATATTAATAAAGTTTTTAAATCTATGGAGATAGCTGGACAAATAATAAACAACAGGCATGCTAGTATTGAAAAATCAGTTATAACTAATCTTGCTCTAGATGGAATTGATGCAGGATTAAGATTTCTGAATTTTTTCTTAAATATATCTGATAAAGCGCAAGAAAGTATAGTGAGGTTCATTGCTGAGAATATCGCTTTGGATTCTCGTATGACAAATAGTGAAGTTAAAGAGCACGCTGAGCAAGCGTATTTACACTTAACCTATAATGTTTTATATGCCACAATACAAAAAATAGCGCACTCTATAGGGTCTAAGGAAGCTTTTGAGGTTTATCGCCAAATTGAAAGTTCAAAGAATACCCCAGTGCATTCTTTAATAAAATTATCTATAGATCTACAGTTCAATAAAACACTGAATATTCAGGAAATTATTAGACTAAATCAATGCTTTAGTAGTAATGTAGTATGTCAAAGACTTATGAAGCAGCTAATTATTCAGCATATTTATATGTATCCAGTAGATTTTAAGGAAAAACAAAAAATAGCTCAGTTGTTGAATGTTTCTTTGAAACATCAAAGGTGGATGGAGTTGGAAAACAAAGGTAGTTCTCTAAAAATAAAGAAATCGGCTTCTTGATTAGATTGTTATAATTTCCCACAACACCGTTTAAATTTCTCACCAGACCCGCAGATACACGGCTGCTTTTGGCTCACCGTCATCGCAACCGTCGGATCTAAAAAGTACCAGCGTGCATCTTGATTAGTTTTGTTTGTAACCTTTACGAAAGCAGACAACTCGTGGTGCGCTTGTATTTTTCCTGCTAAATCATTTGCATTATCTTTGGTATTAAAATAAGCCTTAAACTCAACCTGTGCATGTCTTTTACCAAGCTTTGGCTTGTGTTCTACAATCTCTAATCCTGCCCAGTCTGTCTCCATCGCCCAGCTTTCAATCGCGTCAAAGTCAAGCAAGCCTTGCTGCGCAGGTACTGTGGTGTTGACGATATACTCTGGCTTAATCAATACAAATGCACTATAGCGCGTACGCATGAGCCGTTCGGCTGTTTCCGCTTTTATACCATCTACTTCTTCATTATAAAAAGCATCATGATAGGGCTGACAGCAGTCTTGATAGGAAAGAGCCGCGTTTGCCGTCTCTGCTGTTGGATTGATTTGGCAAGGGCAAGTATGTAGGGAAGGTTGCATGTTTTACTCTAATTTTTGTTTATGCTTAATGATCTTATGATAACTTTATTGCAGCATGCTTTTTATCAACTCTGGAAATATACCGACTTTGAGCTGCGCCCATGCAGAAGGGTCGCTCAGTCGTGACCAAAACATCTCAACAGGCGGGGCGACATATACCAGTAGTGCAAGGATAGTATATAAGAGCAGATACCACCATTTGTCTTTTGGCTGATAAAACTTCATCGCGGTGCCCGATGAGCGCTTCATTTTCATATTGGACAAATTGACACTATACAGCTCGTCCAATGACAAATGCACGATCGCGCCACCGAATAAAAACAGGCCATAAAACCAACTGGTGGTCAGCGGTAGATGCAGACCATAATAGCTTAGACAGGTTAACCCCAGTCCAAGTATCGCCATATAAGGTACAGAGTGGATGACGCCGCGATGCACCGTCATAGTGGTAAAAATATGAAAGACCACATAGCGCATAAAACCATACCCCGCGAGCCATAATGCGATCAATGCGAGCAAGCTCAAATCACTGCGCCAATGCATGACCAGACCAAAAGCAAAGACAAACGAGGTGATATTAAAACCGAGCTTGATTGGTGTTGAATTATCAGAATCCAAGTCTGGTAGTAATCCACCGATGGTACCAAGCGCCACGCATACTAAAAACCCTGAATCATCAATCAAGCCTGCCTTATAAACCGTCAAACTCAGAGTGCCGCTGACCATAAAAGCGACATTTAGGTGGGTATTAAAATTTGCCATAAAACTTGTTCATCCATAGCGCTCAAAAAGACCTTTCGAGCGGTGCATCTAGCTGTAAAAAAGCGCACCATGATACCATAGAGTAGCCAGACATCTAACAGAGATAGCCTTTAAGAGATAGCGCCTATGCCTGCCAGTGATTTACCTACCAAACCTGATTCTACCGCCTGTATTGAGCCGCCGTCTAAAATAGAGGGCACACTTGATAACAGCTTTGCTGAGATTGATTGGCAAGCGCCGTGGCTGTTGCACATTACTCAACGACATTACCTCAGCAACAGCATTGAGCGCCTAAGTAGACCAAGTCAGCAGATGAATAGCTCAAATGAATCGGGTAGTCTGGATAATGCAGAAAGTCTAGATACGCATGGTATCAATGCTTGTAACATCAGTACGCCTGACACGATTGCCAACGTCTTAAAAACGGCGATGCAGCAGCAGGCTGAATATTTGCAACAGCCATTACCGCAGACCAAACCTACCCATAACCAAACGCCTCAAACGCTACAGTTTGTCTCTCAAAATGCATTGCCCGACGGCGAAGCTTACGAGCATTTCATCGGTACAACTGGCAACATTCCGACGCGTGACAATCTGCACGATTTGTTTAACGGCAGCATTTGGCTGACTTTTCCCAAGACCAAAGCCATGCTGAATCATTACCATATGCAAGAAATTGACAAGCAAGGCATCAGTGAGCGCCGAGGGCGTGTGCGCGACACTATTACGGTGTTTGATGAGAATGGGGCAGTGCTGGTCACGGCAGACCCTAATGTTGGTAAGGCATTGGTTGATTTCGACTGGCAGTCAAGTTTGGTGAGACCCCGTGATAAATGGGACGATCCAACACAGCCTGATGACAGCGCTCAAGCTGCCGTCTATATCTTTGGACATGCCTTGTTAGAGCAGTTACTACATCCGCGCAAACCCTTATGCGCGCACAGCATTGTCATCCATGTGACCCAACGTTTCTTTACCCTACCATTAGCTGATCGTGTGCGTTTTTTGGATGATAAAGTCGCAGACTATATGGCGTCATTACTGTCAAAAGATGAGGTGACACCGCGTCAGCTGTCGCCACTGCCAATCTT
Organism: Psychrobacter sp.; assembly: GCF_030454045.1. GTDB lineage: Bacteria > Pseudomonadota > Gammaproteobacteria > Pseudomonadales > Moraxellaceae > Psychrobacter. The sequence continues at coordinate 8,340 of NZ_JAKDJE010000100.1, forward strand.
AGGTGTGCCGCATTTTTGGGCAGAAAACGCAGAACCTAGCTTTTATGATGACAGCTATGTATTTCGCAGTGGACGCCGTCAGAAAAATAAAAAATAAAAAGAATGAGCCATTTAAGATTGACTGGCCAAACCTTTGTTACGTTTACGATTGTGCCACGATTTGACAACGTCTAGACGTTAACAAAGACTTGGTTGTTTGTTATGGTAATAAGGAATTTTTGTTAATTATCAAAGGGGCGGATGTTCTTTTTGTCAATACAGCATTATATCCAGCAAGTCTATCAACCTGTCTTGCTGACCAAAGCGGTATCGATCGTCTATCAAGCCACCAGTTATACATAAACTTACCCCACTCTCAACTTGAAATAAGCAAATCAAACTGAAGAGGCGGGTTACCAAG
>NZ_JAKDJE010000101.1 GCF_030454045.1 Psychrobacter sp.
CGCCTAAAAAATAGTCGCTGTCAGTGCCATGGTCGAATGTTCAACACGCCCTAGTGTTCGGTATAGTCATTTTTTATAGTCCATACTTTATGATAGCAATAATCAAAATAAACACCGTTATAAAAATATTACCAGTAATCTTACCAATTTATTGCAGCATCTCTGTCATCACTGATGACCAATACTCACCACAAAAAAAAGAGTAAACAGTGACTGTTTGCTCTTTTTTTTAAAGGCTCTAGGATACAGCGCTCAACATCGATCAATTAATGGTCAAAATAAATGATGTGAGGTATTGATAGCGTCTCTTATCGACAGAAAACTTTAGCCGTACGAGGGGTATAAATGCCAAAAGTGACCAAACCTAGTGCGATGTCTTTGGCTTCTTGTACCGTTTGAACTTTGGCAACATTTTGTGCGCCGCCGCATACTTCAGCAGCGTTTACAGTCTGTTCTTGCCCAATACCGCCAATAAAGAAGGTCTGTGACTTAGTATATTCTGGAGTGGTATTTTGAGTTGGTTGAATAAGACCTGTTTGGGTTGCACAACCTGATACCAATAATACTGAACCCATCACTGCCATTGTTAGTAGTTTTTTCATATTCATTATTCCTTACTTGCAGTAAACACGGACTTGGCGTGGGGTGTAGATACCTGAAGATATAAAACCTAGCGCAATATTGATAAAGTTGCTTTGCGTTTGGATACTAGCCACATTCTCTTTGCCTTGGCAAACTTCGGCCGCATCAATGTCTTGCTCTTGACCCAAACCGCTGACAAAGAAAGTCTGCATTTTATCAGCATCAGCCTTTGTAGCGGCTGTCGGTGCAGTCGATGAAGACACAAGATAGTTTTGCGTCGCACATCCTGATGTCAAAACAGCGAGCAATGCCACAGCAACAACTTTTTTCATACGTGACTCCATTAGTTAATATTTGTTGAGGCGAAAATTCTAAGCTTAAAGTCTCTTTTATGCAACTGTTTTGTAAGAAAACTTATAGAAATATATCTCTATAGTAAATATTGCTCTAGATGACTTCCTAGAAGGCTTTATATGACTGACTTTTATTGATGTAATAAAAATTGAAAAATATAAGATAAAGACAAAAATAAAGCCGCCTAATGATTACTAAAAGTGATGAGACCGTCTTTTTTACTCAATGATTGTTGTTTATAGTTACTGAAATATTCCAACCTCTGTTTTTTAACAGCCATGAACCTTCATGTTTTTCTCGATGACTCGCCATACGATATGACCAGTTTTCTCAAACAGCCTAAAGCAATCAATAATTTTGGTTTTTTACATTTTAGTAATAAAATAGAAAGCTTTTATTACAATAAAACAGACTGTTTTCGGTAGGCTTTTCGCGGTCAAAACTTACTATATCGATAGTATTCGTATTTATATATCACTTATTTGCATTTTATTATTTACTTTCTGGTCTCTTGTTGACTTATTAATAAGAACCATTCTCTATAAGTCTATCTTCAGTACTCATCCTTCCATTATTTTTAGTCAAAAATGATATTTTTCCTTAAAAAACAAGTATTTGACCTGATGGGTTTTTTACACAGCTGTAATAATATGACAATCTCATTCTTGTAAAATCCCCTCCTTATTCATACTCATAGGGGTATGACAACATAGGCAAGCATCGCTGTCTATTTCATAAATTGCTTATAGGTCATGAATGTCATATTTAATTAAGTCTTTGGTTGTCACGTTATCACTATTACTGAGTACCACAGTTTTTGCGGCCAATACCAGTTATTACGGCAGCAAGTTTCATGGTAAACGCACTGCAAGTGGTAGTATCTTTAACATGAACTCACTAACCGCTGCCCATCGCACGTTACCGTTTGGCACAAAAGTTCAAGTGACCAACCAAAAAACAAAAAAAAGTGTCGTGGTCAAAATCACAGACCGAGGCCCCTATATTCGAGGCCGTATTCTTGATTTATCGAAAGCTGCTGCTAGTCAAATCGATTGCCAGCTCTGTACGACCACAATGAAAGTATTGTCTTATGGTGATGGTAAATACCGTAAGGAATAATGTTATCGATGTAAAAAAAGGGAGGGCTTGCGCCTTCCCTTTTTTGATTGGTTATTTTCAATAAAAATTGCTCAGCCACGCTTTAATGCTTTTTACCCAAATTCCGCTTCCATTTCTTCTAGCGTCGTCATCGATAGCAATAAATTTTCTTCGTTATCGCTATGCTCCTGCTTTAGCGCGGTTTGCTCATTGAGTAAGACCAGTAAGTCCGCCTTACGGCTTTCTTCGTACAACTCGGTATCGGCCAGCTTTTCTTCCAGCGTTGCAAGCTGCCCTTCAATCTTGGCAAGTGCTTTTTCTGTCTCTTCTATCTCGCGGCGGATAGGTGCAGTACGCTTACGCTGTTCAGCGGCTAATTTGCGTTGTTCTTCTTTACTAAGCGCTGGGGTCGCAGTGTTACTTTTTGATGCATTATCAGGTGCTGTATTGCTCACTTGATTGGTCACTTGGCTATTGCCTGTTTCACGTGAAACGAATTTTTTACTCTCTTTCTTGCTTTTCTTCTTACTGCTACTTTTGTCTTGTAAGTTTTCTTGCTTACGCTTTTCTGCCAGCCATTTGCCGTAGTCACTGATGTCACCGTCAAACTCATCGATTTGACCATCATGAACCAGATACAGCTCATCACAGACATTGGCAATTAGCTCACGATCATGCGACACCAATACCACCGCGCCCTGAAACCCTTGCAAGGCAATGGTCAATGCTTGACGCATTTGTAAGTCCAAATGGTTGGTTGGTTCATCGAGGACAAGGACATTTGGACGTTGCCAGACGATCAACGCTAAGGTCAAGCGCGCACGCTCACCACCAGAAAACAGCTCACTAGGGGTGTCAATACGATCTCCGCGAAAATCAAAGCTGCCCAAAAATGAGCGTAACACGGCATCAGAGGTTTTGCCTGCTAGGCGGCGCAGCATTTCTATCGGCGTGGCTTTGGCATCCAAGATATCCATTTGATGCTGATTAAAGTAGCCAAGCTTAAGGGTGTCTGACACACGGTAGGTACCTATCAATACATCAAGCTCACCAACCAATGCCTTAATAAGTGTGGATTTACCTGCGCCATTCATGCCCAATAGGCCAATACGCGTATCCGGCGTCACTTGCACATTGGCATCACGCAGTAGCGGCGTCTCGCTGTAGCCAATATCTGCATGGGTCAGCTCAATCAGCGGTGAGCTCATGTTTGCCGGCTCATAAAAGCGAAAAGAGAATGGGTTGTCAGCCATCATTGGTGAGAGCTCCGACATGCGCTCTAACTGCTTGATACGGCTTTGGGCTTGCTTGGCTTTACTGGCTTTGGCACGGAAACGACGAATGAAATCATCCAGATGTGCCTTGGTCGCTTCTTGCTTCTCAAAGGCTTGCTGCTGCTGCGCCATGCGCTCGTGACGGGTGCGAATGAACTGTTGATAATTACCCGTATAAAGGGTTATTTTTTGCTGCTCGACATGCAAGATATGATCGACGGTGGCATCCAAAAAGGCTTGGTCATGCGAGATGACAATGACCAGACCCATGTAAGCATTGATCCAAGTCTCCAGCCACAAAATAGCATCTAAGTCCAAATGGTTGGTCGGCTCATCGAGCAGCATCAGATCAGCGCGGCTCATCAAAGTTTTGGCAAGATTCAAACGCATGCGCCAACCACCAGAAAACCCTGAGACAGGCAGCTCATGCTGGCTGGTGTTAAAGCCCAGACCTGCCATGATTTGCGCCGCTTTGGTCGGCGTACGATAGCCATCGATTTCATCGAACTGCTGATGTAATACCCCAATCTGATCATCACTGACGCTACTTAAGTCATTGAGTGCTGCATTGATCTCATACCACTGCTCATCGCCGCTCAATACATAATCAATAGCAGACTGCGTGGTAGCACCCACTTCCTGCGCCATATGCGCGACATGCCAGCTATCAGGAATACTGACCTCGCCTCGATCAAGCGTGACCTCGGTATCGCCCTTGCCCATGCGGGTCAGCAACAAAGCAAATAAGGTTGATTTGCCCGTGCCGTTGTTGCCCGTCAAGCCAACTTTATGACCTGGATGTAGCTGAAAGCTTGCACCTGCAAACAATTCACGGCCATCACGGCGAACACCAACGTCTTTAAATTCGATCATATAATTTCTTCATCTCAACAATAATATAAATATAGGGCAATAAGAAACACGCATAGGACATGCCAACTGGCGGCTATTATTTCAAACGCTTGCCACATAGGCAAACAATTAAATAACTATTTCAAAACGAAGTGTTTTAAAATTAAGCATTTATGCTAATGACCCTAGATTATATAATCCTTGTCAGCCTATCGATACGAATGACTATAACAAGACTTTTGGCAGCCATATACTCTCGCACAAATAATGAGTATAACCTTGATAGCTATAAAAGTTTTGATTCATCAGTTCTGGTAAGGACGATGACTCTTGACAAGCGAATCGCTACCCCCATTATGATATACTGCTAAAGATAAATACGTACCATTGACAAAAATATCGATGGCACAAATACCGTGTTGAGATTGCACCAACCGCTTATAATATAGTAATCGCTTTACCATAATAACAGCACCCTATTGAATCAAACGCCGTGCGTATCTTTATTTGCAGCCTTTGCAAACCCTAACAGGATGACGACCGCCTTTGATCCTAGCCACTGAGGTAGATATGAACGAATCAGCCAACCAATTTGACCCAAGCTCAAGCCAACCAGTAGATCCAACTGTGCTAAGCCTCACCGATAGTGCCGCACAAAAAGTACGCCGTCTACGTGAAGAAGAAGGTGATAGCGAGCTGATGCTACGCGTCTATGTGACTGGCGGCGGCTGCTCAGGTTTTTCTTATGGCTTTAATTTTGCCAATGACTTGAATGAAGACGATGCCAATTTTGATAACGGTGATGTGACCTTGGTGGTCGACTCACTCAGCTATCAATATTTGCAAGGCTCTACCGTCGACTATACCGAAGGGCTAGAAGGTGCCCGTTTTGTCGTGACTAACCCCAATGCCACCACCACTTGCGGTTGCGGCTCGTCATTCTCGATTTAGGTTTTCACGATTTGGCTCTATGACCCAACGATATTATGCCTTTATTGCGTCTCAACATTCCTGTGATCATGCGCCAAAGCCGTATTGGATGACTTGCAGCATAGCGATCAAAGCATCTATCTTTGAGATAGATGCTTTTTTGCCAATATTGATGAATCCGCAAAGTATCCGTGCTGACCAATTTCATCAAAAATACTGAGAAAAATCTAGCCCAAACGTCCTGCTCAAAGCTTATCGTATTTGTAATTGTTCGTGGTTTTCAATACGGCTTTGAGCTAAACTGACGGAATTATTGACCCAACATTTACCTCTTTTATGGATAAACGCCCATCGTGTTTTGATCTGCCATAATGAATAACAATAGATGACTATTATGAGTAATTTTGCGAGTAGCTTTGTTAATTTTGACATTCCCAATTGGTTTGGCAACCAGCACTTAACGGGTATGCTCCGCGGTATCGAAAAAGAAGGACTGCGCGTGAGGCCTGATGGCTTTTTGGCTCAGACCCCTCATCCAAAAAAGCTTGGATCAAAATTGACTCATCCTTTTATTACAACCGATTATTCAGAAAGTCTGCTTGAGCTTATCACCGAACCCAAAGGCTCGCCAAAAGAGACATTGAACATGCTGCGCCAATTGCATGTATTGGTGTATCAGGGCATGCCTGACGGCGAGTTGATGTGGCCACTATCTATGCCCTGTATGCTGTCTTCTAAAGATGAAGACATTCCGCTGGCTGATTATGGCAGCTCGAACACAGGTAAGCTAAAAACCCTATATCGCAGTGGTTTGGGTATTCGTTATGGTCGCCGTATGCAGACGATTGCTGGTCTGCATTACAATCTATCTTTTGGTGATACGCTCTTTGAAACGTGGCAAGCGCATAGCCCAGCTGCACAAGAGCAGACATTAACAGAGTTCAAAAACGAAAAATACCTAGGGCTGATCCGTAACTTTAAGCGCTTAACGAGCCTTGTTTTATATTTACTAGGCGCCAGTCCAAGCGTCTGCCCTTGTTTTGTCGCTGGGCGTGAGCATGATCTAGAGCGTCTAAATGACTCAACCTACTATAAACCGACTGCCACCAGCCTGCGTATGGGCAAGCTTGGCTATACCAATAGCGTGCAAGAGCAGCTAGATATTCGTTATAACTATTTGCCAGAGTATGTCGCTGGACTGCGCCGCGCGATCCAAACACCGCATGAGAGCTTTGCCAAGCTTGGTCTGGAAGATGAAGATGGCAACCCAATTCAGATCAATAATCATATTCTTCAGATAGAAAACGAATACTATAGCCCTATCCGTCCTAAGCAAATTGCGATGAGTGGTGAGACACCAACCGAAGCGCTTGAGCGTCGCGGTATTGCTTACGTTGAGTTTCGTGCTATTGATCTCGATCCTTATAGCGATGTTGGCATTCGTCTCTCTAGTGCGTGCTTCTTAGAAGTGATGGCGCTCTACTGTTTATTCAGCGACTCACCTGATTTGCTTCCTGAAGAAGAAGACACCCTCGCTATCAATCTTGAGCGTGTGGTAAACGAAGGTCGCCGTGAGAATCTACAGATCATCAATAACGACCAAGAGCAATCGCTTGAGCACTGGATGCTCACGCATTTAGAACGTATGCAGCCGCTTGCCGCATTGCTCGATGCTCATTATGGTGGCAATGACTACCGTGCTGCAGTGGCATTGATGCAAGGCAAAGCCGGACATTCTGAGTCGACGATCTCCGCCCAAGTAAACTCTGATAGCAAGCGCTTAGGCAGCTTGTGGCAGCTTGGTTTTACGCTGGCAAAGCAGCATCGCGAGTCTTTGCTTCAACAAACGCTCAGCCCCAACACTCAAGCCAAATATGAAGTATTGGCAGAAAAGTCTATCTTGCAGCAAGCCGATATTGAAAAGTCTGAGACAGAAGACTTTATGGACTTTTTGCAGCAGTATCGCTAAACCCTGATAGCTACCCTATATCTATTGTAAATATATATACAGTAGATACATATACAAGAGTAACGCACCATGCGACAGCTAACCACTTACCGTAATTTGCAAGTATTTTTAGTGTTAATGGCCGTAATAGGCATGAGCTTTGCGCTGTTTTATTTACAGCGTCACCTAGGACTTTTGCCCTGCCCGCTCTGTATTTTTCAGCGTATTGGTCTGATAGTGATGGGCAGTTTTGCGCTGATATCAGCATTATTCAACCCTAAATCCAAAGTCGTAAGATTGATCTTATGGCTGGGCAGTTTGGCAGGGATAGGCTGGTCTACGGCGGTTGCTATGCGCCATGTCTGGCTACAACACCTCCCTGCTGATCAAGTACCGTCGTGCGGTCCAGGTTTGGACTACTGGCTCGATACCCTGCCTATTTTGCAGGTCTTCAAAGAAGTGTTTGCAGGCTCTGGTGAGTGTGCTTCTATCGACTGGACCTTTGTAGGACTCAGTATCCCTGAGCTATCACTGATCCTATTTAGCGTACTTCTTGCGGTGCATGGCTTAATACTATGGCGTATCATGCGCCCTACGACGGCGCAGCGTATCGCTTAATATCGTTAGGGCTCTTTGATTATTTTCCAAACAGACATTCATATTTTTATGCAATGTCTGTTTTTATATTTGGTACTGTTAAACCGCTCTTACCAACTCTGTTAGTCAGGCTGATAGACAATGAATCACTGGCCATTATTTATTGAGCATATTGAACACAACAAAAAGTCCACAGATATATTCCCAACCCTTTGTTATTTTTAGACGGGTTATCTCATTAGTGACTAACCCTCAAAGCTCAATCGCTTTTGAACAAGGCGTTGTCTATATTTTAGATATCAGACCCGCTTTTACGTTCCAAAATTTATATTATCGCAACATTTATACGACCCCTTGTCTCTCTTTTTTGGCAACAAGATTATCTTGATAACGGTTGCCAGTGGCATAGGTGATTTTTAAAAACGCTATTCAAAAACTGTTTTTGGTATGACCATGATATATCTTGCACCTGTTCGCGCTACGACCTGCACTGTCATGAGACGTTGGGGTCCCTCCTTATTAGCAATACCACTTTGTGTGTTATTGATAGGCTGTGATAGCGCCTCATCCAATGCTGACCAAAACATGATGACGAAGGCTGCATTCGTTGACAGCTCAGAAGCCTCCGATCAGCAAATCACACCAGAAGAGACCGAAAGCGACGGTGCATCAGAAGCCAATGTGGATGACGAGTCAAATGAATCAGAAGAAGGACAATCGCTCATTGCCGCGGCCCAATCCAGCCACGATGGGCACACACATCCACTGACCATGCATTCTGAGTCGAATGGTAATGCGCTGCAGGCCACGCTTATGGGAGACTATGGTGGCATGGTGCCTTGTGTCGATTGTGATAGTATCGATGTGACCTTGAACTTGTTTGCTGATGGCTCTGTCCTAAAGACCAGTAATTACCACGATTCTGAGCGGTCACGTGCGCCGCTACTTGAGTCTGGCGTCTATCGTCAAGATAAGGACAAAATCACCATTGTATACGAAGACAAACATATTGAGTCTTATTATATTCAAGACAATCATCTGATTTTGGGTGTAATGGACATTATTCATGCTGGCGTAGGCTCTAAAGCTATATACTGTCTAT
>NZ_JAKDJE010000132.1 GCF_030454045.1 Psychrobacter sp.
CCTAAAAAATAGTCGCTGTCAGTGCCATGGTCGAATGTTCAACACGCCCTAATAGATCACTTGCTTTCTATAGTTAGTGGTCTATTTTTATGGGCTAAATGGCAGCAAATCTTAGTGCTCTGAACCATAAATACTGAACTTAGTTTTGTAATTGTTGACGAACACGACAATGTTTACGTTTTTGCTATAGATTAAAAAAGACATTTTGTTACCATTGCGTTAGTGACACTGTCACACTTCTTTATTCTGGTTCTTAGATTCATATGTGTTTAATGCTTTAAATGCAATGGTTTAAGTGATAGTCCCTATTTTATCATTGCTAACTGCCTGCAACCTTATGATCAAAAAATACTTTAAGCGGTCCATATTATCTAAAACGAAGCATCTTATACTTATACAGGTGCCTTCATTACCTGATATGAAAACAGACACAAGCTCAATAACTAAATCATCTAGTCTCTTGGTGCAGTTCGGTACAGGTTTGATAGGTAGGCATCATATGAGTAAAGTGAGCGCTACCGCAAGTTTTGGTGCCTTGCTAGTGATACAGGGCCTGCTTGTGTTACCTGCACATGCTGCCAGCTCCGTCAAAACAGGCCAGCGTGTATTGATGATTGAGATGACGCCTGCATTATGTAGTCTACAACCCACAAGAGCGCGTATGCGTCAGTGCTTAGAGGGTTATTCGTTGACCGTATCAGGGCTGGATATGGGGTATGGTGAGCGCTGCGGCAGAGGTAGTGAGCCTCGTCTAACGCCACTACAGTTGAAAGTTGTCAATCGTATTATGCCTGATACCACCGTACGTAGCCAAACGTGGCACCGCTATGGTAACTGCAGTCCATTGAGCGCTAGTAATTACTTTCGTCAAATCACAAACTACGCAAGCTCTTTAAAGCTGCCCAAAGAGTTGAATACGGGTAATAGTTATACCGTCTCTAAATCTCGATTCGTCAGCCAAATGGCACGCCTAAATAGTGGGATGTCATCGAGCAGTATTGATCTTATTTGTCAAGAAGGCAGTCGTCGTCAGTCTATATTGACGGACATCCATGTGTGCTATGAGGGTAACAGTTTTGGTACATGTCACAATGTGGTAGACAATTGTGGTGGTCAGTTTATCATCTCAGGTGGTAGATAGCTTTTATTTGACCCTTTTTTGATATGTTTCCTCGTCTTTATATCTTTTTTCTTTGCATGATGTTCGGCGTTATTGACTAAAAATGACATTATTTGAATGTCATTTTTCTGGTTATAGTTATACACATCATGATGATATTGCATACCGTCATCCCTATCATACAACCGTACATCGCTTTATTGGTAAGCTTTTTAGCTACCTAAAACCCCTCACGTATAAAATGTAACAATATAGACCCTGATGGGTCTATGACTCTATCTAGACGGTCGCTGTAATGAAGTGCTACACTAACTCTCGGTTTATACATGCTGCCATGCGGCAAACGAGTCGATATCGAAAACGATAACCATCCATTAGAATTAAGCATTATCTCATCAACAATTAGGGAGTATTCAATGTCAATGAAACAGCCTTTACGTGTTGCCGTTACTGGCGCCGCTGGTAATATCAGCTACGCGATGCTATTTCGTATTGCCTCTGGCGAGATGCTAGGTAAAGATCAGCCAGTTATTTTGCAATTACTTGAAATTACGCCAGCGCTTGACGCCCTGAAGGGTGTAGTCATGGAATTAGAAGATTGTGCATTCCCATTGCTAGCTGGTATTGTGCAAACTGATGATGCCAATGTCGCATTCAAAGATGTTGATTATGCTTTGCTAGTTGGCGCACGTCCTCGTGGCCCAGGTATGGAGCGTAAAGATTTGCTAGAAGCCAACGCTGCGATTTTCTCAGCACAAGGTAAAGCATTGAACGAAGTCGCTAGCCGTGATGTAAAAGTATTGGTCGTCGGTAACCCTGCCAACACCAATGCCCTTATCGCTCAGCGCAATGCGCCAGATCTTGATCCACGCAACTTCACTGCCATGACTCGTCTAGACCACAACCGTGCGATGGCACAGTTGGCTGAAAAGACAGACAGCACTGTAAATGACGTGAAGAAAATGATCATTTGGGGCAACCATTCGTCAACTCAGTACCCAGATCTAACCGCTTGTACAGTAAACGGTAAGCCTGCACTGGATCTAGTAGATCGCGACTGGTACGAAAACACTTATATCCCAGAAGTACAACAACGCGGTGCTGCGATCATTAAAGCGCGCGGTGCATCATCTGCCGCTTCTGCTGCCAATGCAGCGATTGCACACATGCGTACGTGGGCACTAGGTACTGACGAGAACGATTGGGTATCTATGGGCGTTTACTCAAATGGCGAATACGGCATTGCTGAAGGTTTGATCTACTCATTCCCATGCACATGCACGAATGGCGACTGGTCTATCGTCGACGGCGTTGATGTATCATCAGATTTCTCTAAAGAGAAAATGGCAGCCACTGAGCAAGAGCTTAGTGAAGAGCGTGACGCAGTAGCACACTTGCTACCATAAGCTAAGCAGTCATATAAGCTAAAGTTAGGTAGTCATTAAAAAAGCTCTCTTAAATAGGAGGGCTTTTTTGTGTTTATAAGATTCTTTTGCAAAAAATAGGATGAAATAAAAAGTAATTGGTGGTGTATCAAAAAGTATGCTGGAGTAATAAAAGAAGGGTGACAGCCGAAG
>NZ_JAKDJE010000022.1 GCF_030454045.1 Psychrobacter sp.
GAACAATTTTAGCGATCAGCAGTGCCTATTTGCGAATGTTCAACACGCCCTAGTCGCAGCGCTTGTATTTGTTACTGCTCCTAATTTCCAGTCTCTTATAATATTCGCGGTTACTATATTTAAAGTATTACCCAATAAAAAAAGCCACTGCATCGCTACAGTGGCTTTTTTTACGTTTAACAACTAAGAATAACCATACAGCGAACGCTTAGCGCCCTTGTGCATTTGCCATGTTGGCTTCGTTAATCTCAACTTGATAGACCATGCGTAGGTAATCTAAGTAGTCTTGTAGCTGATCTTGTCCCAAATTATCACGAATGATGCTGGCGGTTTGCGCTCTTTGCATATCAGATAGTGGTGACTGTGGCTCAGTTTTGATGCGGTCACCCACCAATAGCGTGGCACCTGCCTCAGTCTCACTAGCGAGGGCGACTACGCTGTCATTCTCCGCTTGCTGACTAAACGCCAATCCACGCTCTTTATCCGTGAGTAACGTCGTCTGACGATTGATCTCACCCAAAGATTGCAGACTAACCGACTGCTTAGTAATATCGGCTGGCGTTTTAATACCAGCAGCGACGGCTTTTGCTTCTTTTAGTGCCAATGCTGTGGCTTTTTGCTGACGTAGTATCTGAGTGATTTTTGGCGTTGCATTAGATAAGGTCAGTGTGGTCGTAGGACGATAATTATTTGGCTGTACCCATACTGTGCCATTACCGACCTCTATACCTGCGGTTACTGCTTGGTCTTGAATCGTAAATTCATCAAAGGCTTGTTTAATGACGGCTGGTTGCGATAGCGCAGACTTGTTGTTTTCTTTACGATAATCTTTGATTCGTTTTAGCGGCACATTCTCTTGCTGCGCAATATCTTCAATACTAAAGCCGTCTGCTGCCAAATCATTAATCGAGGTTACTTTATCCGCGTAGATTTCTTGACGCTTGTACTCTTTTGCCTTAGCAGTCAGCTCTGCACGCATACTATCGAGACTTGGAATCTTTTTGCCATTATCTTCGGTCACGGTAAATATCTGATAGCCAAAGCTGGTCTTGATAGGGGCTGTCACATCTCCAACGCTTAAGCCCTCTAGCGCCTGTTTGACAGCCTCAGCATCACCTCCAAATACAGAAGGGTTAAAGCGTCCGATATCGCCGCCAGCTTCTCCTGATGGATCATCTGATTCTGCTTTGGCCACAGCAGCAAAAGACTCTCCTTTAGCCAAGCGCGCTTTGACTTTATCTGCTCTTGCCTTAGCGTTGTCACCCGTCAATAGAATTTGGCTAACTTGACGCTCATCATCAGCAGCTAGACCTTGCTTATACGCTTCGTACTGCTGCTGCAACTCTTCTGTCGTCACCTCATCAACTTTGATGGTATTAGGGCTCAGCTGAATATAAGCCAAGTTGACCATTGCCGCACTTTTTAAGGTGTCCTTATTGGCATTATAATACGCTTGAATATCATTTTTGCTGAGTTTGACCTGATCAGCATAGTCTTGCCAGTCAAAGCGATGTATCCAAACGTTGCGTGACTCCAATTGCAAATCAATCAGCTGACTCACCGCCTTCATTGGATAAACGGCTGTGCCAACAATGCTCGCATTCAATTGATCCAAACTTAATTGATTGCGAAACTCTGCAAACAATTGATTTTTGGTCATACCGCGCTGACGCAAAAAGTTTGCAAACTGATCGTTAGAAAAGTTTCCATCTGCATCTTTGAATATCTCCTCCTCACGCAGCAGACGATTGATGGTGTCATCAGACACTGTCATGCCAAGCTTACCTGCTTGCTGCTCTAGTAATGTACGATCAATCAAACCTTTTAGCACTTGCTCGTGCAGCACGTCTTCATTCAATAAACTAGCATCATCAACTTGCTCAAGTATCTCGCTACGACGGTTATTGACAGCAGTCTGATACTCGGACAGCCCAACGCTTGCATCACCCACCTGAGCGACTTGGTTAGGATCAACCCCACCACCAAAGTAGCTCTCGACACCCAATAGAGCGAGTGGCGATAAGCATAAAATCAATAAAATGCGACCTGGCCAGCTTTTTAAGAAATCGCGCAATTTATCCATAGTTATCTCTGCTTTATTAACCTATATTGATGAAAAACCATTGTAATACTGCTAGGAGCTATTAGATGCAGCCTGCCAATATCAATGCTATCTGAGCCGGCAATGGTAAAGAGGAAGAACGTGTGCACTTTATAGAATAAGATAAGATGTATTAAAAATCTTATTGAAACAACACATCTATCGCGCGCCCTATGATACGTGATTTTTCATATAGACTCAAAATATTCACACAGTATAAGACAAACGATAGCGACAAAAAAAGCACCTAACATTTAGGTGCTTTTTTGGTGCTCAGCTTCTGACTATCTTAGCCAAAGCAACCATCCATATAGAGCAGCTTAGTTCAAACGCTCTTTTAGGTTTTTACCCGCTTTAAAGCTTGGTACTTTGCTTGCTGGAATGCTTAGCTCTTCACCAGTCTTAGGGTTACGGCCAGTACGTGCTTTGCGATCTTTTACGCTAAAAGTACCGAAACCAACCAAAGAGATGCTATCGCCAGCTTCTAAAGCTTCGCCAACACTTTCCATAACCGCATTCAAAGCATCACCAGCTTGAGTCTTATTTAGGCCACTTTTGTCTGCGATGCTATCAATTAATTCTGACTTATTCATAAAATTTCCTTCAAGTTTAAGGGGGTAATACACGCTCACGCCAAGCATTGTAACGCTCTCATGGTACTTACGCAATAAAAACTGCTTGACTGGCGTATTGACAGGTTTCGTTTTGTTATCGTCTTTATATCAAGGCAGCATAAGGAGCGCAAGCGATTTTACATATTTTTGTGCCATCAACTACGTATTTGACACCCAATGTTACGCAAAACAGCTGCAACTTTGGTATAAGTAGTCTGTTATGTCTCCAATCGCCAATCGATATATCTATTGACTGCTTTGAAACAGTTGTCAGCTGGGGTCCATACACAGTCAGTCATCAATATCGTTGTCTTTATTTGCGTCCAGATTGTACGATAATAATTTTACCACTGACAGAAACTAGCGTTACTTTTTATTATAAAGGCGTTACTATAAGCAAAATACCACTGCAAGTTTTGGCCATAAATAAACTTAAGTTTATGATAAAGCTTTAATTTGCTAAATAAAAAATGGATTATTTACATGAAGCGTTCTACGTTGTCACATTCTCTTCTTAATATTATTCTGGTGTTCATCGAGTCGGCGCTGACACTATTGTTACGTTTGGATCCTGAACTACGTAAAGCCGCTTATCCACTTGCCAAACAAGGTACGGTCGTAGCATTGCGCTTATATTTGCCTCATGTCGAGGTTTTTGCCACCTTTAGTACCAAAGGCGTACTCTTGGATGCCCAGTTGCCTGTTGGTCGTAGCGAACCTGATGTCGTTATCAATGCTTATAGCATTCAAGTGATTAATGCCATCACCACTCACGATAGAGAGACGACCGAAAAATTACAGATGCGCGGTGAATCCGTTCAAGTGCAGCTGGTCAAACAATTTATTATGCAGCTTGGTCTCGGCAGCTTGATTCAAGGTCTAATTAAAAAGATAAAAGGCGGCAACGCTAAAACCAAACCGACCGATGCTGAAATGGCAGAAAAAAAAGACCATTATAAAGAGCGTATCAAAGAGCAGCAGACTCAAATCAACACATTAACCATCAAGAACCGCGAGCTTGAAACCACAGTCAAAGAGCTACAGAGTAAGCAGAAGACCTTTATGATTATAACTGTGGTGGCGCTGGTCGTTATGATTGGCTCAGTCATTGCACTATTGATGAGCTGATTTTAATTGCCCTTAGCTTTATTAATTGATTTTTACCAAACTATGTCTTCAGACATAAATGAGCGTCCAGTGCCTATTGCAGGTACTGGACGCTCATTTTTTCCCTAGATTGTTCCATTCTGGCTTGTTCGATATTGCTGTAATTTACGTTTGACTCATACATTAGCCAGTATCGAAGTGTTAAAAATGAAATCTTTCTCCCCGCTCATACATACATCCCGAACACCATTGTTTTTATCAATCATAGCGATAAGCTCGATTAACCGTTTAACCACACTTTAATCTTGACTAAATTACTCGGGATTAAGTATAATTAACCTAATCGTTGCACACATCGGGTTAACCATCTGTTGTTTAATAACGATAAAACACACTTTGTCTGATCTGTGTCCTGTACCAAGATCGTTGTTAAATAAAAATGACAAAAAAGTTTGGAGATAACATATGCGTTTAACTACTCGAGGCAGATATGCCGTTACCGCTTTATTAGACTTGGCACTACAGACCAGCCAACAAGAAAGTGCCGTATCTTTATCTGATATCGCTAAACGACAATCTATTTCTATCTCCTATCTTGAACAATTATTCTCCAAACTCCGTAAACGTGGTCTGGTTACAAGTATTCGCGGCGCTGCAGGTGGGTATCATTTGGCAAAGCCATTGAATGAGATAGATGTGATGAGCATCATATCTGCTGTTGATGAGTCGGTTAATGCCATGCAGTGTGAAGGACGCGGTGACTGCCAAGGTGGTACAATGTGTCTGACCCATGACTTATGGTGTGCACTGTCAAATCATATCGAACAGTACTTGAAAAATATAACATTAGCGCAATTATTAGATATGGAAAACGTGCAGTCTGTTTCAGAACGTCAGCACACCTCTATAAAAGACATTTCCATAAAAGATATCAATACTATTACTCTATCGAACAGCGAGGCAAACCCAGCATGAGCCAACATAACAACCTTATATACTTAGATTATGCCGCCACCACACCAGTTGCTAAACCAGTAGCGGCTAAGATGAGCGAGTATCTGACAGTAGATGGCATCTTTGGCAACCCAGCCTCACGCTCACACGGCTATGGCTGGCAAGCAGAAGAAGCAGTAGAGACGGCTCGCGGACAAGTCGCTGAAGTCATTAGCGCTGACCCACGCGAAATCGTTTTTACTTCTGGGGCAACGGAATCTGACAACTTAGCCATCAAAGGCGCAGCACATTTCTATCAGTCTCGCGGCAAACACATCATCACCAGCAAAATTGAGCACAAAGCCGTACTAGATACGTGCCGTGAGCTTGAGCAAGAAGGTTTTGAAATTACGTACCTTGAGCCGCAACCAAGCACAGGTCTTATCTTACCAGAGCAAGTGAAAGAAGCGCTACGTGATGATACAATTTTGGTATCGCTCATGATGGTAAACAATGAGCTTGGTACGATCACAGATGTGGCGGCCATTGGTGAAATCACTCGTGAAGCGGGTGTTATTTTCCACGTGGATGGCGCACAATCTGTCGGTAAAGTAAAAATCAATCTTGAAGAGATGAAGATTGATTTGATGAGCTTTTCAGGCCATAAAGCCTATGGTCCTAAAGGTATCGGCGCCTTATTTGTTCGCCGTAAGCCACGTATTCGTTTAAAAGCAGAGCAACATGGCGGTGGTCATGAGCGCGGTATGCGTTCAGGTACATTGCCTACGCATCAGATCGTTGGTCTTGGCGCAGCATTTGCTCTAGCCAATGAGAGTTTTGAAGCAGATCATGCCCATGTTGCAAAACTGCGTCAAAAACTGTGGGATGGCCTACAAGATATCGAAGAGATCTATCTAAACGGTGATCTTGAGCACAGCGTACCTAATATTATCAATATCAGCTTCAATTTCGTTGAAGGCGAATCTCTAATGATGTCGCTAAAAGACTTAGCAGTATCATCAGGTTCAGCCTGTACATCAGCGACGCTTGAGCCATCGTATGTACTGCGTGCTATCGGTCGCCCAGACGAATTGGCGCACAGCTCAATCCGTTTTAGCTTCGGTCGTTATACCACTGAAGAAGATATCGATACTGTGATCAAGCAAATGCATGAAGCCGTTGACAAACTGCGTGTTCTATCTCCACTTTGGGACATGTACCAAGAAGGGGTTGATTTGAACTCTGTTGAGTGGGCTGAGCATTAATTTTTAGTATAGCTTTTTAGTATTAAGTAACCACATATATTTTATTAAACAATTGATCAGACAATTAAGTTAAGCGTTTGACCCCAATTATCGATGAGTACTTAAACCGTTAAAGTTAATAAACGACTACTCATCATCTAACTAGGAGAAAACCCCATGGCCTATAGCGACCAAGTTATCGATCATTATGAAAACCCACGCAACGTTGGCAACCTTGATAAAAACGCCAAAAACGTTGGTACTGGCATGGTTGGCGCCCCAGCATGTGGCGATGTGATGCGTCTACAAATCCAAGTCGACGACAATGGCATTATCGAAGATGCACGCTTCAAAACTTATGGCTGCGGTTCAGCAATTGCCTCAAGCTCACTAGTGACTGAGTGGCTAAAAGGCAAAAGTCTGGATCAAGCTGGCGAAATTAAAAACAATGATATCGCTCAAGAACTGGCTTTACCACCTGTAAAAGTGCATTGCTCTGTACTTGCAGAAGACGCCATCAAAGCTGCTATCAGCGACTATAAAGGCAAACACGGTTCAGCAGCGACAGAAGAAGCCGCTATCTAAACCTGCTAGCGTATGCGCTATATTTTATTAGCAATGCCAAAATAGCTATATGTGATGGCTATTGACGCTAAAAAGGTGACAATGACACTTATGTAATTGTCACCTTTTGGTTTCTGATATGTCTTGGCATATCATCTCGGTGAACGTATTATTCTGTTTGCCAGTTTGTTTTTTATTGATATTTATGATTAGTAGTCAATGGGAGTTGGCATGATTGAAATGACAGAACGCGCCGCTCAGCATGTTCGAGACTTTTTGGACAATCGCGGCAAAGGTGAAGGCATTCGAGTAGGTATCCGTACAGCAGGCTGCTCAGGTCTTGCTTATGTTTTAGAGTTTGTAGATATCCCTGATGAGAATGACACTCGCTATGAAAGCCGAGGCGTTAGTATTTTTATTGATCCCAAAAGCTTGGTATATTTAGATGGTTTATTGATGGATTATGAAAAAGAAGGCTTAAACGAAGGCTTTAAATTCACCAACCCCAATCAAAAGGGCGAATGTGGCTGCGGCGAATCTTTCACTGTTTGATGCCTTTAGCTTCAAAATCAAATGACAAACAGATTTTTAGCCAAATTGAGAACAAAAAATACATAAAACGTAAGGCGTAAGATATGACAGACACCATTCAAGAAGCGCAATTTGATGACTTTTTTGCTTTATTTGAGCAACCTGTACAATTTGAAGTCAATCAAGACAGTCTCGATCAGCATCTACGTCTACTACAAAAACGTTATCATCCTGATAATGTTGCAAAAAACTTAGCAGATGCTAAGCAAGCCAAGCAGCAATCAGAGCAGTATTCTGCCATTATAAATCAAGCGTATCAGACACTAAGCGCCCCTGATAGCCGTGCTGGTTATTTATTGAATATGGCAGATCAAGCACAAAACCTAGAGCAATCAATTGCAGATTTAGATTTTTTAGAAGATGCGATGGAGATGCGTATGGATTTAGATGATGCTATTGCAGGGAAAAATCTTCCAGCCTTACAGCAGCTTCATCCTCAAATTACAGAGCGCTTAGCGAAACAGTCTGAGCGTTTTAGTAATGCTTACCAGAACAAAGACTGGCAAACGGCCATTGATGCAACACAAAAACTGAAATTTTTGGTCAAACTAAACGCTGATGTCACAACAGGTCTTGATGAGGTCTCAACAGCTGAGCATTCGGACGATGACGATCTATACGTTTAGATTGCTGTTCTCTTGTGGTATACAAGCGCTTTATACTAAATATTTGGTTAAAATAAAACCATCTATGCCGTATAAACCTTGTCTTTGAGTAAATCTAGCGGCTGATCTTCTTAATATAACAATGCGCATCTGGTCGTTAAACACTCTTACCAAACACGCCATATTTGCCCCATTTCACTTATTTATTTTATCTCTGAGTTATCCTTATGTCTTTAATGCAAATTGCCGAACCCAATCAAAGCGCTCAACCTCACCAACATCGTTTTGGTCTGGGCATTGACCTTGGTACTACGCGTTCACTCGTCGCTGTGGTACGTTCTGGCAAGGCGCAAGTCTTAGAAGCAGGGTCAACCACAGATACGCTACTACCTTCTGTCGTTTATTATCCAGCTACTGGCACGCCATTAGTCGGTTACGATGCGCTAGCGCATTTGGCAGATGATCCCAAAAATACGATTGTCTCGGCTAAGCGTTTTATGGGTCGTAGCCAAGCGGATATCAAATTCTCGCACCCTTATGAGTTGTCTGGTAGCAAAGACGATATGCCTGCATTTGTGACGGCTCAAGGTGAAGTGTCACCTGTCGAAGTATCTGCGCGTATATTAGCCGCGCTTGAGCAACGTGCAGCGAGCGCATTGCCGGCAGACAGTATCGAAGGCGCAGTGATTACCGTTCCCGCTTACTTTGATGAGGCGCAGCGTCAAGCCACTAAAGATGCGGCGCAAGCGGCTGGTATCAATGTCCTACGCTTACTAAATGAACCTACCGCAGCTGCTGTTGCTTACGGACTCGATCAAGAGAGCAATAAAGAAAGCCACTATCTGATTTATGATTTGGGCGGTGGTACTTTTGATGTCTCGATCTTAAAGCTAACTGATGGCGTCTTTGAAGTATTGGCAACTGGCGGTAATAGCGCACTGGGCGGCGACGATATCGATCGCCTCATCACTAACTGGATTATCAAAAGACTCAATATCGACCCAAAAGATGTGAGTCTTCATGACAAGTCAGTGCTTGCCCAGCAAGCTAAGGCTTACAAGCAAGCGTTAACAGAAGCTGAACAGGTGGAAATCACTGTGACTGTTAATGGACAGCACTATCAGGGGATATTACGCCGTGAGGATGTATTGGCGATCGTAGAACCTGTGAGTCGCCGTACACTGAGCGTGTGTGAGCAAGTGCTGCGCGACGCCAAGCTAACGGCCAAAGAGTTAGACGAGGTGATCTTAGTCGGCGGCTCCACACGTATGCCTGCCATACAGCAAGTCGTTACAGAGTTTTTTGCTAAGCAGCCACTCTGTCGTCTAAATCCAGACGAAGTCGTTGCTTTAGGTGCAGCGCAAACTGCTCACCAATTGGTCAATGGTGATAGTGATAACAATCTACTATTATTAGATGTGACACCATTATCATTGGGTCTTGAGACCATGGGTGGTTTGGTTGAAGTACTGATCCCACGTAATACACCTATCCCTGTCAAAAAACGCCAAGTATTTACCACCTATCAAGATGGACAAACGGGTATGGTGATTCATGTGGTACAAGGTGAGCGCGAAACAGTAGAAAACTGTCGCTCGCTTGGCCGCTTTGAGCTGTACGGTATTCCGCCAATGAAAGCTGGGTTTGCTCGTATCGAGGTCACCTTTAGCATCGATGCCAATGGTCAGCTGACTGTTAGTGCACAAGAAACCACGACCAAGACAGAAAGCAAGATCGAGATCGCGCCTTCTTATGGTCTATCCGATGAGCAAAAAGAACAGCTACTGGTTGCAGGGTTTAAGCATGCCGAAGAAGATAAAAACGCACGCTCTTTGATTGAAACCAAAGTTGAAGCTGAACGTGAAGTGCTGGCGTTAGAATCAGCCTTGAATGAGTTTGCTCCTCTGCTATCCTCTGAGGAGCAGCATACCTTAGCAGAGCAGATACAGGCACTAAAGACAGTACTCGACACCAATGATCTAGCAATGATTGAGGCGCAGCAAGCGCAGCTCAAGCCTCATAGTGATGCTTTTGCTGCCCGCATCATGAATCAAAGCGTCAAAGCCAGCATGGCAGGCACTAGCGCCCAAGACTGGTAAACGATCCACTCAAACTGACCGCTTAGCTATTAATTATACTGAGCGGATATTTCTTATTTTTTAGATTGATTAGCATTGGACACATAATTTATGCCAAAAGTTACTGTATTACCCCATCACGAGATTTGCCCAGAAGGCGCAGAAGTCGAGTTAAAATCTGGCGATAACTTGTGCAAAGCATTATTAGAAAAAGGCATCAAAATTGAGCATGCTTGTGAGATGTCAAAAGCGTGTACTACTTGCCACGTTGTTGTACGTAAAGGGTTCAATAGTTTAGATGAAATGGACGATGTAGAAGCGGATCTGCTTGATCGCGCATGGGGCTTAGAGCCTGACTCACGTCTGTCTTGTCAGGTCATGCTTGATGATGAAGACTTGACCATTGAAGTGCCTAAGTACACGCTCAACCATGCAAAAGAAAACCATTAAATACCAGCAATACCTTTTATAACTCTGTGAAAAAGCCAGCTACCCTTTTTATAGCTGGCTTTTTTGTAACCAGTATTTTATATACTATGAGTTATTGTTATTGCTATGACGTTTGCTTTCTTCAGCGATACTTTTAACCAGCTTTTCTTCTTCTTGCTCTATACGCTCAAGTGCAAAATTTAAGCGGGTTCTAATATCGTGATAGTCATTGTCCTTCATATCCTTAAAGTTTAGATGCAGATTGAATCCAGGCAAGGTATAGTCTACCCATTTGGATAAATGACCTTTATTAGCATCAGGATCAAATACTTGCCACGCACTTACTTTATCATCAAAACCTTTTAGAAGAAACGCACCAACATGTTGGCACTCATAGTTGTGGCAAATATAATCATACGTACTTTCACTGACTAAGATCTGATCTTTACCAGCACTTGACTCAAGTCTTGATGCCAGATTGGCTTCTTTACCAATTAGTGTATAACTGAGGCGATTGTTACTACCAAAGTTCCCCACATGACAATAACCCGTTGTGATACCAATACGTATGTACAACCCCTCAAACCCCATCAAACGCCATTTCTGACGCAATGTGCGCATCTCTCGACGCATGTCTATCGCCATCGCCACACAATCTAATGCATCTTGACGTGAGCCACGACTATTAGGCTCACCAAAGAAACATACCATGCCATCACCGATAAATTTATCAAGTACCGCACCATGCTTGTCAGCAATCAACGTCATACAATGCATATAGGTATTTAGAATATCCGCTAAATTGTCGGCACTTAAGCTATCAGACAGTTCAGTAAAGCCGACAATATCTGAAAACATAATAGTCAGCTTGGCACGTTTATTCGATACACTAACAGGGCTATCAGATCTAACAATTGGCTCCCAAATTTGCGGCGGTACAAAGCGAGTCAACTTATTGATGACCGACACCATGGTACTCAAACGTCCTCCGGCTTTAGAGGCACTTTCTTTATAACCAATATACTCTTGATACGTACTGCGAAACTGATACAAGATAACCATTATGCTTGCTAGCAATACGGTGGGAGGCACCCAACCTTCATTACAGTTCAATCCTTCGTTGTCTAGTATTGTACTGACATAATAAAATACAATAGATGTCACCAATGCTACAGTAAATAATCTTAGAGCGTTATCGACACCACTGACGATCATACGTACGCCGATTAAGGCTACCAAACTGAGCGATATCACCGTACAAAACTGTATTGACCCAATAACGACCGCAAATAAAATAACGACCATATTAGACGTCCAAAGACTGGTTTGGCGTCTATAGTTATAAATCAGAATCATCAGGCTAGGTAGTAGAACGACAACCAATAATGCCATTGAGGTAGGACGGAAATTGTAATGCAGGGCGAGTAATATGACAGTAAGAATTAAAACAAAAACTTCTGGATAGTCGAACTGACAGATTCCACTACCTTTTGACAATAGTTTTGGCTTCAACATCTTTATAAAAGGCATATTGAATTTCACTTAAATGAGATAAGCTATCAGAGAGATAAAGATATACAAGAACAACAAACGCAAATCACCTATCTTAATGATAAATAACTAGAAAAATACATTATACTTTCTAAATTAAATGAAACCTAGGTCAGTGGTAGCTAAAAAAACACCATCTATCATTTATCAAGATGACAAATTTTCTGGATAAATAACTGATAATGTTTGATTATTACAGAAAAAAGCCAGATATGACGAATATCTGGCTTTTTTCTGTCGTAATAGTTTATGAGAGATGCTTCATAAATAATGCTTTATAGATGAGGTAAAGCAATTCAAAGTTAAAAACGGATTACATCTGCCAATCAAAAGGCATTTGATGATGACCACGTAGCGCCATCATTAACGTCTGTTGCATTTGTGCCAAGACTTCTTTGGTGTAAGGTACTGCAGGAACTCCCCATACTGGATTTGGCCATTGCATATCATTTTGATAACGAACAATATGATGAAAATGAAGCTGCGGTACTTGATTGCCAAGCGCGGCCACATTCATTTTATCTGCTTGAAAGGTTTTGGCTAGCTGACTCGATAACCAGCTTGACTCACGCAAGAACTGCGTTTGGTCTGCCTCAGACAATTCGTACAGCTCCTTGATACCTGATACGCGTGGTACTAATATCAGCCAAGGAAACTGGCAGTCATTGATTAAACGACAAGTAGATAATGGAAAATCGCCCACTAAAAAACTATCAGCAGCAAGTTTATGATGAAGTTGGAACATAATGACGGTTCTCTTGTTGTTTAATGCAAATAAAAGTAGGTACAAAGTATAGAAGAAAAAGCAATCTGGTTATTTTATCAGTTATCCCTGCGATAAAATAGCGCCATACACTATTGCGTTTGTGTGGATTGTCTTAGAAACCCCAATGATGGCTCTCACTGATCGACTCTAGGCAGCTTCTGTCACCATATGCTCGCTAAAATAACGTAGAAGATCTTGGATAACAGAGACTCGCTGTTGCGGTGTCGCCAGTTTGGCACTATCTTGATAACGAATACCAGATGCTCCATTCATGCGGTAGTGCTGTCCATCTGACTGGATCAGTTTGATAATAGCCAAGGCATCAACAGGGGTATCAGGTGCAAACTCCAGCGTCATACTATTACTATTGGCATCAATTTTATTGATCTTCAATGGTTCTGCTTGCAAGCGTAGTCCGTGAATGGCAAAAAGCTGCTTGGTTTGGTCCGGTAGCGCGCCAAAGCGATCAATCATCTCTGTACGAATATCCGTCAACGCTTCTTTATCATTGGTGTTACTAATGCGTTTATAAAACAACAAGCGCTGATGCACGTCATGTAGATACTCTTCTGGAATAAGGGCAGAGCTATGTAGGTTGATCTCACTGGTCAGCGATAGCGGTGTGTTTAGATCAGGCTCTTTACCTGCTTTGATTGCCTTAGTCGCACGCTCCAGCATATCCATATATAAGCTAAAACCAATCGCCTGCATATTACCGCTTTGCTGCTTGCCTAGTATCTCACCTGCCCCGCGAATCTCCAAGTCTTCACTCGCCAGCATAAAACCTGCACCCAGTGTATTGGCGCGTTCAATTGCATGTAGACGACGCTTGGCATCGCCTTTGAGACCTTTGAGAGAAGGCACCAATAGGTAACAATATGCCTGATGATGACTGCGACCTACTCGGCCTCGTAGCTGATGCAATTGTGCCAAGCCAAATTTATCAGCACGCTCAATGATAATAGTATTGGCATTTGGCACATCAATACCTGTCTCGATGATAGTAGAGCACACCAGCACGTTGAATTTTTTGTGATAAAACTGCTGCATGATTTGCTCAAGCTGGCGCTCTTGCATTTGTCCATGGGCGACCCCTACTCGCGCTTCTGGTACGAGGTCACGAATGGTCTCTGCCATACGCTCAATACTAGCCACATCATTGTGGAGCAGATAAACCTGCCCGCCGCGCAACAGCTCACGCAAGATAGCTTCTTTCATCAAGGCATCTGTCTTTTGCATGACAAAGGTTTTAATAGCCAACCGGCGCGCAGGCGGTGTGGCAATGATTGACATATCACGCACGCCTGAGAGCGCCATATTAAGCGTTCTAGGGATGGGCGTCGCGGTCATAGATATACTGTCTACATCTGTTTGAATCGCCTTGATACGCTCTTTATGACGTACTCCAAAGCGGTGCTCCTCATCGACGATCATCAGTCCTAGATTGGCAAACTTCACGTCAGGCTGCAATAGTTTATGAGTACCGATCACAATATCGACTTTGCCATCAGCCAAATCCGTCAAGACCATGTCTTGATGCTTTTTACCGCCAAAGCGAGACAGGCTCTCAATACGCACTGGCCAATCAGCAAATCGATCGCGGAAATTGTCTTCGTGCTGTCCTGCGAGCAATGTGGTGGGCACTAATACAGCAACTTGATAGCCAGCACTGACGGCAATAAAGGCCGCTCGCATCGCTACTTCTGTTTTACCAAAGCCAACATCACCGCAAATAAGGCGATCCATTGGCTGGTTTTGTCTCATATCTTCCATAACCGCATGAATGGCATTGGCTTGGTCAGCGGTTTCTTCAAACGCAAACTGACTGGCAAACAGCTCGTATTGCGACGGATCTATTTTAAAATGAATACCAACTTTGGCCTCACGACGCGCTTGCATATTGAGCAGCTCTGCGGCGACATCGTGAATTTGCTCCAAGGCCTTTTGCTTGGCTCTATCCCATTTGCCACTGCCGATCTTATGTAATGGCGCTAACGCTGGATCGCCGCCACTATAGCGACTGATCATTTGTAGATTGGCGACTGGCACATAGATACTGGCATCATCGTCATATTTTAAATGAATGAACTCTTGCTCACCATCACCCACATCTAGCGTGATTAGGCCGTTGTAACGACCAATACCATGCTCGATATGAACGACTGGGCTGCCATCTGTTATCTCAGTGACGCTCTTAACCAAGAACTCCTCTGATACACCGCTTTGGCGACGACGACGCGTCTGTAAGACTTGACGACCAAACAGCTGCGTTTCACTAATCAACACCAAACGTTCAGGCACGTATACGCCGCGCTCAATTGGTGCCACAGTCAGACCGACATGTGGTAATCTAGCGTTATTAATCATACTCGTTTTATCTGCTGCTAAAAACGCTTCAAAGCTATCATATGCTTTGATATCAATCTTACCCTTAAACAGCTCAATAAGAATCTCACGACGGCCTGCGGTTTCTGCAACAATTAGTACTGGCGTTGCTGTTTGTTGTTGAACGTTTAAAAAGTCGAGCAATTCAGTTAATGGCTCAGATTTCTGATGGTTTACTGCCAGTTGTGGCGGTTCTTCGGCGCTTAATGTCACTAAGCCTTGCTGCTTAGTAGGCGTTAATGGCAGTTGCGGCTGAGATGGATCGTTACCTTCTGGCGCTGCTACGTCATTTGTCGTAGCCAGCTCATCGCGTGCGCTTAGTATCACTCGTGGATAGTGATTTAGTTGTTCATTAAGCGCGTTAGATAATAGATATAACAGCGTAGGGTCAACGATAGGCTTGTCAATATCATGTCGACGTTCTTCATAGCGGCGCTGGATTTGTGACCAATAGTCCGCCTGTTTTTCGTGGATCAGTTCATCTGTGATAAACAACGCATCGCTTGGCAAATAAGAAAATAGCGTACTTTCTTCTTGCCAATCTTTTAAGTCAAAAAACAGTGGCTGATAATACTCCAGTCCGCTACTCGCGATACCTGCCATTACATCTTTATGCAACTCAGACTTGCGGCTACTGGCATTAGGGAACATCGCCGCAAAATTCGTGCGAAATGTCTCTCGCCCTTCATCCAGCGGAAACTCCTTTGCTGGTAATATTTGGAACTGTTCAATAGGTTTAGAGATATCTGGCAACTTGTGCAGCAGCGACAGTGACTCTTTGCCCATGCTGGTATCATTGCCTGTCAACATCGCTTTGAGGTCATCAGCGGTCAACGTGCGCTGGGTTTGCGGATGAAAAAAACGAATCGTCTCAATTTCATCGTCAAATAAGTCTAAACGCAGCGGAAAAGGCTGACCCATAGCAAAGATATCGATAATGCTGCCACGTACAGCGAACTCACCGGGCTCAAAGACATTATCAACCGCTCTATAACCCGCCTTTGCCAAAAGCCCACGTTGCGTATTGATATCGAATCGATCACCAACGCTCAAATCAAAATGCTGTCCGATCAACCAACTGGGCGGTGCGACGCGTTGCATCAATGTCTGTATTGAGATGAGTAGCACGCCTGATCTCGGCATATCTGTCAATAGATTGATGCGTTCACTAACGATGTCTTGATGCGGAGACAGCTCATCATATGTCAGTGTCTCCCAGTCAGGAAACACGTAGGCACCCACACCGCAAAATGCCAGCTCAGTTTCTATCTGATTGAGCTGATTTTGGTCACGGGCAACCACCACCTTCAATCGATCGGCAACATTCCAGTGAGGCGTTTGAAACAAGCTTGCCAACCACAAACTGCTAACAGCACCATGGACAGGCGCAAGCCAACGCCGCTCGGAATTTTGTATAGGGAACAACTGCTGGTTAATAGGATCAAACGCGTCAGTCAAAGCAGTGATAGGCATAAAAAATAGGATCACAGTTAAGGAGTCAGAAAGCTATTATACGAATATTTGAGCAATTACCAAAATTTATGCCGTAACGGTTTGTCACTTAAAAAATTGCTAACGGCTGATCAAAGGCGACCATTGCAGAAAGTCCCCTTAAGCGATAATCACCACTGCCCCACAATAAAAAACCTCAACTAATAAGCTGAGGTTCTCATATACACCAGTGAATTTATACTTAAAGCAATGGTTTGTCACTAGCGATAATGCCATTATTATCAGCGTAGATAAACATACCTGAATTCAATGTCAAATCACCAAAGCTGATTTCGATATCCGTTTGACCTTCATCACGGCGCGTTGATTTGCGCGGGATACAACCAAGTGCCATGACGCCAATATCCATCGCTGCCATATCATCAACATCTCGGACACAGCCGTATACGATAACACCCGCCCAGCCATTGTCGATGGCTGACTGTGCAATCATATCGCCGAGCAAGGCACAGCGCATAGAGCCGCCACCATCGACGACCAACACCTTACCATCGCCAGCTTTGTCTTTGCCATCACTATTCAATAGTGATTTGACGCGGCTATTGTCTTCAAAACACTTGACGGTCACAATCTCACCGCAGAACTTATTTTTTGCGCCAAAACGACGAAATGACTTACCTTCAATATTAGGTAAGCATACTTGCGATTCAGGATTGGCGTCCAGTAAATCACATGTGACAAAGTTCTCTTTATTCATCTCCATCATTTCTACTCCTTATTATGAGTGATTAAGCTGCTTAATCTTGTAATACATGGTCATACTTGGCTGTAGTCCTGACTCAAAAATAATGCTTTATTTTTTCACGCGAGTCATCGCTAGCATCTGTTTATTTTCAATGATAGTTGTATGCTCCGCCTGAGGCTCACTACGGTATTTGCTGCGATGATAGAGCTCATGAGCACTCATCGCCATCGCACTAGCAACGCGCTTTGCCGAGATCGGATGTAACGATAGTGATTCAGAGACTAAAGGTGAGATAAGCTTAAAGGCTTTTTGCCCAAGGCTCTCAAGTGGACGCCCTTTATGCTTGCCTAATAACAATGATGGTCGAAATATCACCAGCTGTCCAAAGCCTAATGCCATAATAGACTGCTCAGTCTCTGCCTTGACCTGATTGTACAAAAACCGACTATCAATATCAGCATTCATGGATGAGAGTAAGAAAAAGTTTTCTACGCCTTTGTCATGACATAACTTGGCAAAATTTACGTTATAATCGTGATCTATCTTTCGAAAAGCTTCATCGCTACCTGCCTGCTTTTTGGTGGTGCCAAGACAGCTGTAGGCATCGGTGGTTCGATCAGCACCAATGCTTGCAAATACTTCAGAGAGATTGTCAAAGTCATTGAGCTGATAAAAACGCATACTAGCATTGATATAACGTGGCGGGCGCCGAGCGATCACAATCAATGTATCATAGAGCTCACTCAGCTGTTTGATCAAATGCTGACCTACCAATCCTGTTGCGCCAATCACAATTGCTTTTCGCTGCATACCCTATCCACTTATATAACATGAAAGATTCTATATTAATCACAAATGACCTATATCAAGGTCTATCGTTAGGATATCATACCTAAATTCGTGAATGACTGACGCTATTATGTAGGATATATTGTAAGAGATTTTAACCGCTGTCTATGTCTTTTGGTATCTGACAGGGCATTAGATGCCCTATTGAGTCCACTTCTATAAGTTTACGTTACTTCTTTGGGTATTGATCATCAAATATATTGTCCTTAGTGCAATAATTTGCTAAGATAATCGGCTTTACACGTCAACGCTGTTTAATTATTCCAAACAGTTCTGGCGCTTGCGATGATCCATTAATATTAGATACTTTAATATTAGACATCGACATCATGTTTGACGAGACGGCTGCTCGTCACCGATGATTGTTAAACCCATTATTGCAATCAACATTCATATTTTTATCTGTCTTTATCAAGGAGATACGCGTGGCTAATACTGCACAAGCTCGTAAACGCGCCCGTCAAAACACCAAACGTCGTCAGAACTCTGCGTCACAACGCTCTATGGTTCGTACTTACTTAAAACGTGTTGATGCGGCTATCGAAGCTAAAGATTATGACGCGGCTACCGAAGCTTACAACAGAGCGGTACCAGTTATTGATCGTATGGCTGACAAAGGTATTATTCATAAGAATAAAGCTGCTCGTCGTAAGAGCCGCCTAAACAAAACAATCAAAGGCCTACAAGCTTAAGATTTGTCTTGTCTAGACCGCATTATGCTTCTATAGCATAATGACTAAAACCTTGCCACTGGTTCTCATACTGGGGCAAGGTTTTTTTATGCCTGCTCGATATGTATCTTGTGATTCAAAGTATATTGGGGGATAGTTATTTAATGTGCTATTAGAAGGGTCACAAAACCAAAATAACGTAGCAAGCTTGCGCTTACCTGCGACCGTTTTTCGACGTATCATCTCCATTGTACTTCTGGTGGTAATAGTAGCTTACTCGGATGAAAGCCAGCGGCACGATAGCCCTCGAGCAATGAGCTTATCGGCCGAGTATATACTTTCCCACGCCAAATAAAATACGCATTTGCTTGACCGAATGGCGTATCGTCAAACCACAAAAACACCCCTTCCATCATTTTTGGCCAATCATTCCAATCGATCTCTTCCACATCGAACATCACGGCTAAGAATGCAGACAACAAAGTATCATGACTGACAGCCAGCATTAGATGACCATGCTGAGGCTGATGCTGATAAAAAAGGGATAAGAGATCTAGGCCACCTTGATAAGTGTTTTTAGTGCCATCAAGATTGCCCTGCAAAAAACGATTGATGAAGTTTAAGACGCCGACTTCTTTAAATATAGGATTGGCTATTTCAGGCTCAGTGACGAGGCTACCAGGCTCCACCAACAATGACTGGTGTGTGATATCACGCTGTAACCCTGCCCCTTCCTGCATGAGCTGGGCGGTATCAATACACCGTTTAATCGGGCTCGAGATGCTATCAACATCGAGCGAGTATGGAAGATGCCCGGCCAGCCAGCGACCCCATGATTTTGCCAACACACGGCCTTTAGGCGTCAAGGGCAACTGTTCACTAGCAAATCCATTGCCATCAGAACGCTCACGCAAAGAGTGTCTGGTGAATAAGATAAGCCGCTTGTCTTCAGGCAACAAGCTGACCGAGGGAATCATACTATCTGGCAAATGCGAGGGGGCAGGCGCGCTTGGTGTATGGCGGGCAAGCTTGTCAGCAGATAATTTGGATAAGGTGGTATTAAGATATTTACTCATGGTAGCAAGCGTAGCAGATTTTTTGATAGGAATGAACAACTGACAAGTCTAGTTGCACTATATCTTGTAAATATCTTGTCATACAAGGAGTGAGCTTGTTTTTAAGAGAACTAAGCGAAGATAAGTAACATGGCTTATCTACATAGATCATCAACTAACCGATATCAATAACTTTATCCCACGCAAATGCCAACGCCGTACTGCTAATCTCATTAGGATAAGCCCTAGGATTGACAATCACTCGCGTATTACCTATTCGATAATCGAATGCTTCATGGGTATGACCATGCACCCACAAAGTCGGTGCCCAGTCCTCATGCATCCACCCAGACAAATCACTAACAAACGCAGCATTACTTGGTAAATTGGCATATTTTTCAGACACAGACAATGCACTGACACTATGATGGCTCATCACCACGGTTTTTTTACCCAATTCTTTCGCTGTGATTAGGGCCTGTCGCAGCCACTGGCGATGCGTGGCATGTATTTGCATAGAAACCTCAGGTGAGAACATATCTTTACCTGCATATATCTGCTTATAATCACGCATAAAGTGCATCGCAGCAGCCATGGTATCTTCATTGGCATGATACTGATAGTCAGTCCACAGTGTGCAGCCTAATATTCGTATGTCACCAATATCGATATGCTGACACTGCAAAACACGAACCCCTTTATTAGAAGAGGTATCATAATTGTCCCAAGTCATCAGCTTTTGATCGAAACTGAGTACATCCTCATCGAAATACTCATGATTACCTGCGATCGTAATAAGAGGAACCTGCAACCGTGCTGCCTGCTCTTGTAGCCATGGCATACCTCTATCACTATTGGCAGTATCGCCTGCTACCAGTACAATATCTGCATCCGTTTTAGGAATATGCCCAATAGGATGTGACTGGCGGGCATAGCTATCAATATGTAGGTCACTTAATATTTGTAATTTCATATAATTCAATATCGTCTAATAGTATCATTATCAGCCAATCGGTAACGTTAGCGTATTTTAATAGGCCAGCACTCCTTTTGATAGACTGCATAATTGGTTGCAGATCAGCCTACTTATAAAACCTCTCAGGTAGTGTAACAGCTTTTTTCTGTCTGAAAAAAGTAAAAAAAGACAGCGATTTAGGCTGTCTTTTTTATTGTATTGCTATCAAAACTTAAATGCTTTGTAATATTCTATTTAGCTTCTCGGCAGGGTTTTTGGCTTGAGTGATTGAGCGTCCAATCACCAAATAATCAGAGCCATCTAACAATGCTTGACTTGGCGTACAGATACGCTTTTGATCGTCGGTATTGTCGTCTGCTAGTCGGATACCAGGCGTGACCAATTTAAAATCTTGACCGCATAACGCTTTAAGCGTTTTCGCTTCTTGAGCAGAGCACACTACCCCATCTAGCCCAGCCTGCTTAGTCAGCTGTGCCAGTCGGCTCACCTGAGCATCTAAGCGATCAGTAATGCCCGTTTGCAGTAATGCTTCGCTGTCCATAGAGGTCAATACAGTCACTGCGATGAGGAATGTATCAAGGTTATTATCTAGCAAACGTTGTTTTGCCAAGGACATAGCCTCTAGACCTGCACTAGCATGAACATTGACCATCCATACCCCAAGATCAGCTGCTGCCAATACTGCCTGGGCAGTGGTGTTAGGAATATCATGAAACTTCAGATCTAAGAATACCTCAAAGTTACGCTGATGCAGTGCCTTTACAATATCAGGACCACAGCGTGTAAATAGCTCTTTGCCCACTTTGAGCCGGCATAACGCTGGATCCAATTGGTCCGCTAAGGCCAAGGAAGCTTGCAAAGTCATATTGTCTAAAGCAACAATGACTGGAGAGTTAATCATATTATTCATGGTTTTGCCGCATATCAGAATTATTAGAGCACTGTATTTTCAAAATCAACAACCATTTCTATGGCCGAGCAATTTAATCTCACTTGCGCTTAGACAACGTACCACCTTCATTTAGATGTGTGTCTGTAGTGTCTTGCATATCAATCGATCTGGCACCATAGACAGCCTCCTCTACGGTTGGCGCACTGGCCTGACGGTCAATCACCACATTGGCTTGATTCAATTGCTCTTGTAGATTTGCATTTGCCTTTTGTAAACGTGAGATTTCCCATTTGTTCTGTAACACACGGAATATCAGCAATGCCAATAAGATACCAATAATAATACCTAGTATTAAGCACAGAATAAGCAGTAGACCCAAGTTCATCGTTGGTGCTTGCGAGAACAGTAAATTGACCCCGACCTCGGTATTATTTGCCAATACCAAACCGAGCGAGTAAGCAAAGCTCAAGAATAACAACACAAATAATAAAAAGCGCATGAGACAATTACCTTAGTTTGGAATGATAAATTTTAATCAATCAGTTATTAATAGATATTAGCTATGAGCTACTTTGTCATTGACGGCTTCACGCAACGCTTTACCTGGCTTGAAATGTGGAATAGCTTTAGCAGGAACGGGAACGCTCTCACCTGTCTTAGGATTGCGTCCAACTCGAGCACGGCGATGGTGTAGGCAGAAACTGCCAAATCCACGAACCTCGACTCTACCATCATTCGCCAACGTGTGGGTCATCAAATTTAATATTTCACGAACGGCATCATCAACGATGGTGTCTGCCATGTTGTCACAGTTGGCACTTAGATTACTGATAAATTCGGATTTATTAATTGCTTGCTGCATTATTACGCTTGCCTTATCGATTAATGGATAAACTGATCATGAGTCAAGACAGTGTTCTTTGTAACACCTTAAATAGCCAAATGATTTTATCTGGTACTAAATAAATATAATTATTAAAGTTATATCGTCACTCTACAAACACCGCAGCTCAAATCACGTTACTCAATGTTGCAAATGATAACGGATATTGGGGTAAATAGGAATAAGAGTTTGGTCATTTAGCCAAAAACCTCACCTATTATCACCAATATCGAAATTCAATCATAAAAAAAGCGACCTAAGTCGCTTTTTTTATTGTTTTTATATCAACAACTTGCAAATTATCGCATTTGCTCTTTGATCAAATCACCAATCGTTTTTGGCTGTGCATCAGAACCTGCTGCTGCAGTGGTGTTCGTGCTACCAAGATCTTTAATCGCTTGACGCTCTTCAGCTTCGTCTTTCGCTTTGATAGACAAGTTGATGTTGCGTGTTTTACGATCAACACTGATGATTTTCGCTTCAACGTCGTCACCGACAGATAGATGCTTAGTTGCATCTTCAACGCGATCACGCTGGATTTCAGAAGCGCGTAGATAAGCTTCAACTTCGTCAGCAAGTTCGATAGTAGCGCCTTTAGCGTCGACTTCTTTTACTTTACCATTAACGATAGCACCGCGGTCATTACCAACCAAGTACTCGTTGAATGGATCAGAGCTTAACTGCTTAATGCCAAGGCTAATACGGTTAGCTTCTGCATCTACAGACAATACCATAGCTTCTACAGTGTCGCCTTTGTTGTAGTTACGGATAGCGTCTTCGCCAGTTTCGTTCCAAGAGATATCAGATAGATGAACCAGACCATCAATACCACCGTCTAGACCGATAAAGATACCGAAGTCAGTGATTGATTTGATCGTACCAGTGATTTTATCACCGCGCTCATGTTTTTTATCAAACTCATCCCATGGGTTAGCTAAAGTTTGTTTGATACCTAGGCTGATACGACGACGTTCTTCGTCGATATCAAGGATCATTACTTCAACTTCGTCGCCCACTTGAACCACTTTAGATGGGTGGATGTTCTTGTTGGTATGATCCATTTCTGATACGTGTACTAGACCTTCAATACCTTCAGAAATCTCAGCAAAACAACCATAATCAGTTAGGTTGGTTACGCGAGCTTTAACCACACTACCCACTGGGTAAGTACCGCCAACGTTGTCCCAAGGATCAGTACCAAGTTGTTTTAGACCTAGGCTTACGCGATTACGCTCACGGTCAAACTTCAATACTTTAACTTTTAGGTCTTGGCCAACTTCAACAACTTCAGATGGGTGCTTGATACGGCGCCATGCCATGTCAGTGATGTGCAATAGACCATCAATACCACCTAGATCAACGAATGCGCCGTAATCAGTAAGGTTCTTAACGATACCTTCGATCTCGATGCCTTCTTCAAGCTTGTTCAATAGCTCTTCGCGCTCAGCTGAGTTTTCAGCTTCCATTACTGCACGGCGGCTAACAACAACGTTGTTGCGTTTTTGGTCAAGTTTGATGACTTTGAATTCTAGCTCTTTGCCTTCAAGATGAGTCGTATCACGGATAGGACGTACATCTACCAATGAACCTGGTAAGAAAGCGCGTACTGAACCGATATCTACAGTGAAACCACCTTTAACTTTGCTTGAGATAATGCCTTTTACGATTTCATCGTTATCAGCGATTTTTTCAAGGAAGTTCCAAGTTTCAACACGTTTAGCTTTTTCACGTGACAGCAAGGTTTGACCCATGCCGTTATCAACCGCTTCCACTACGACATCAACGCTATCGCCAACTTCAACTTCAAGTTCGCCTTCTTCGCTTAAAAACTCTTCACGAGCGACGATACCTTCAGATTTAAGACCAGTATCTACTGTGATCCAATCGCTATCGATGGCCACAACAGCACCTGTAATAACCGAGCCACGCTCGATATCCAGACCCTGCTCTTCAATGCTCGCTTCAAATAGTTCAGCAAATGATTCCATTATGTCTACCTTTGTATAGCCGTATCCTGTCCAGCACAGTACGGATCAAATTTATGACAGTATAAAACGAGATACTGGTTTTATATCTTATACCATCATGTAAAAAAACGTTTGTTGTTAATAAAAGTACCATCAAATTTACTAGCAACAACTGTCTTAACTCAATGAGTCTTTATGACTAAAGCTCATTCGCTACTTTACCCGAAAAAACTCAATCTTCAACCAACTAATTTTACATCAAAAACAACCCTTTTAGGAAAATTTTTAGTAGTCAATATGTTGTTTTTATTAACTATTAAAAAAAACACCGCGATCTTGACAGTGTTTTTTCACTTGTTTATACACAGCATCAGCATCAAGGTCAGAGCTATCAAGTAACAATGCATCTGCTGCAGGTTTTGAAGGCGCCGTACTGCGGTTTTCATCCCGATCGTCGCGCTCTTTAATGGTCGCTAAGATCGCTTCAAAATCTGCTGTTTGTCCAGCATTAGTCAGCTGAATAACGCGGCGCTCAGCACGCGCTTCCGCGCTCGCCGTCAAATATACTTTCACATCGGCATCTGGGAATACAACGGTTCCCATGTCACGACCATCAGCGACAAGCCCTGAGCGTGTCGCCATATCTTGTTGCAACGTAAGCAGCGCTTGACGAACTGTTGGAAACACCGCGATTTGTGAAGCATATCCGCCGACTGTCTCATTGCGTACTTGCTCACCTACCGCTTGTCCATTTACGATGATATCTACGCGCCCTGACTCATTATTTGGGACAAAAGCTATCTTTAAGCTCTTAGTAAGCGCTAAGACCGCCGACTCATCGATTGGTTGGCTGGCATCCGTAGTTATCAATCCCGCCTTAAATGCTTTGAGTCCGACAATTCTATATAACGCTCCAGAGTCTAATAACTGATACCCCAATACTTGAGCTAAGCGCCATGTGACTGTGCCTTTACCTGCTCCGCTAGGCCCATCAATACAAATAACAGGATATCGTGCTGAGCGACCTTCGCTCTCATTTTTATTGAGTAGATCATTATCAGCTGCAAAAACGGTCATAATACTTACTCAATAGTGATTGTTACTTGTGGGGCTTATTATAAAAGAGCAATGAAGCAATATGTGACGATATATCAGGTACTTAATCACCTACACAGAGTGTCGCTGTCAAATAGGGCAATATTATAGCAAAAAATCACTGCTATCACTAGCGCCAAGACTAATATCTTGTTTATTAATCACTTTATCTCAAGTAATTTTTTATTCTGTTTCGCTAATCGCCGCCGCTCACGAAAGAACCTCTTGAGCAATTGACTGCTCATCTCGCCGCACAGCCCTTTATACACGCGAATGTTATGATTATAAAAAGACTGCATGGACAAGTCCATTTGACTACCCACCATACCAGCACGTGGCTCACTTGCCGCGTATACGAGCCTATCGACACGCGCATGAATAAGCGCACCAATACACATCGTACAAGGCTCTAGTGTCACGTACAAAGTTGTCTGTAGTGGCAATCGATAATTCTGTAGACGCTGACACGCCTCTCTTAATGCGACTATCTCAGCATGTGCCGTCGCATCATGACCGCCAATCGGTTGATTGAAACCCTGCCCAATGATCTGCTGATCGTGTACCAATACAGCACCTACTGGCACCTCACCGACATCAGCGCCTTGGCTCGCTAGTCTAAGAGCCTTTTGCATCCATTGAACATCTGATAGCGACCAAAACATAAGCTGGGCAAAAGGTATACTTGCTGAGTCGCTCGCCGCTGACAAATAAGGCGCTAAAGTTGTCTTCATCATATTTAGCATTTATTGCGGTAGCTGCCAGTCAATGGGCGTTCGGCCATACTGCACCAGATAATCATTGGTTTTGGAAAATGGCTTTGTCCCAAAAAATCCACCACGGTTGGCAGCCAGAGGAGAAGGATGCACTGCCGTTAAAATAAGATGCTTATCAGTATCAATATACTTCCCTTTTTTCTGCGCTTTACTGCCCCACAATATAAATACCGTGTGTTCTGTCTGCTCATTGACTGCGTCAATCACCGCGTCAGTGAACTGCTCCCAACCTTTGTTTTGGTGACTGTTCGGCTCGCCTTCTTTGACCGTCAAAGAGCTATTGAGTAACAAAACACCCTGCTCTGCCCAGTAGGTCAGATCCCCATGCGCTGAAGGACGAATACCGATATCATCTGCCATCTCCTTGAGCAAATTGTTCAATGATGGCGGTTTAGGAATAGATTTGGGAACAGAGAATGACAAGCCCATTGCCTGTCCTGGGCGATGATACGGATCCTGACCCAAAATAACGACCTTAACTTGCGATAAAGGCGTGAGGTTAAGCGCATTGAACATGAGTGGCGCAGGCGGGTAAATACTATCATCAGACTGATAGGCTTCTTTTAGAAATGCACGCAGGTTGTCCATGTTGTCAGACGTCAATTCATCTGCGAGGGCCATCTTCCAGTCTTCTGGTAGGCGAACATTGTCTAAAATAGCTTGTTTTTGTTCTGGCGTTTTGGTTGTCTGCTCGTCAAACAGCTCCATAGTACATCCTTTTTATATTTGTTATGACATGATGGCTCAGTGATTGGCCTATTTGAAAAATCAATACTAACAAAAAATCATGTAAATCTTGTTGATGAATTATAGCAATAAAAAAACGGCTACCGTAGTGCTACGGTAGCCGTTAATCTTGTATTCAAACTGAATATTTTAGCTAGCCACTGACTCAGAGTCTGAACGTGGCTCATGAGTCTCGACCACAGTCAAAACAATCCGACTATCAGGTGAACCTTTTTGCGAAGACTTATCTAACTTCACTGTATCACTGTCTTGCGTATCGTCGGCTTTAGGCGCCAAGGTCAAATGAACGACGCCGCCATTCACCAAGTCACCGAATAAAATCATACTTGCCAATGGTTTTTTGATCTCATCTTGGATGAGGCGCTGCATTGGACGTGCACCCATGAGGCGATCATAGCCTTTGTCAGCCAAATAATCACGCACATCATCATCAATCTCTAATGTCACTTGCTTATCATCAAGCTGTACTTGTAGCTCAACCAAGAACTTGTCAACAACTGACACAACCACTGAAGTATCTAGCGGATTGAACTGAATGATTGCGTCCAAACGATTTCGGAACTCTGGCGTAAAGACGCGCTTGAGCGCCTCAGTGTTATCGCGGCTATGATCTTGCTGGGTGAAGCCCATAGAAGAACGACTGATACTATCAGCACCAACGTTGGTCGTCATAATGATAATGACTTGTTTAAAGATCGCCACACGGCCATTGTTATCAGTCAATGTACCATGATCCATCACCTGCAATAGCAAGTTGAAGACATCAGGATGCGCTTTTTCAATCTCATCAAGTAGCAGTACGCAATGCGGATGTTGATTGATCTTTTCAGTCAACAATCCACCTTGATCGTAACCAACGTAGCCCGGAGGCGCACCGATCAGACGTGATGCTGTGTGCGCTTCCATGTACTCTGACATATCAAAGCGTACCAGCTCTACACCCAACAGATTGGCCAATTGACGAGAGACCTCCGTTTTACCCACCCCTGTCGGCCCTGCAAACATAAATGAGCCAATCGGCTTATCTGGTGCTTTTAGTCCTGCACGAGACAGTTTAATTGCATCAGCAAGCGTGGCAATCGCTTCATCTTGACCAAACACTAAGTGCTTAAGATCACGATCCAAGTGCTCAAGAATGCTCTTGTCATCACTCGATACCGATTTGGGCGGAATGCGTGCCAGTTTAGCGATAATGGCTTCGATATCAGCGACATCGATTTTCATCGGTGGCTTTTGTGCTTTAGCAGATTTTAGGCCATCGGCAGACTGAGCACGGTCGTTTGCCTTCGCCGTCTCTGCTTCGTCCTGCATCTCATTATCGCTGTCTGCATCATCATCGAGCCCTTCATCATCAGCATCAATCTGAGTATCAAAATCCTGCTCTAAATCTGCAATAAAGCTCTCTTCAGCTTCAATATCCTCTACATCAGGTACCACACCCAGACGTTTGTACGCACCTGCCTCATCGATCACATCAATGGCTTTATCGGGTAAAAAACGCTCATGAATGTGCTTGGCTGATAACTGTACAGCGGTCACTAATGCCTCATCCGTGTATTCCACATTATGAAACTCTTCGTAGCGAGGCTTGAGGCCACGCAAGATATCGACGGTATCATCCACACTTGGCTCTCTTACATCGATTTTTTGGAAACGACGCGATAGTGCATGGTCTTTTTCAAACACTTGACGATATTCAGTAAAGGTCGTTGAACCAATGCAGCGCAGCTCACCATTAGCCAAGGCAGGTTTGATAAGGTTAGATACGTCCATGTTGCTGCTCATTGACGACCCTGCGCCAATGATCATATGAATCTCATCAATAAATAAAATAGCATTGGGCTTTTTCTTAAGCGCATCAAGAAGCGATTTCATACGCTTTTCAAAATCACCACGATATTTCGTCCCAGCAATAAGCGAGCCAATATCAAGGCTATAAATCACGCAACCATTAAGAGGTTTTGGTGCTTTGTCGTTGATAATCAACCACGCCAAACCTTCAGCGATAGAGGTTTTACCAACGCCAGGCTCACCCACCAATAACGGATTATTTTTGCGGCGGCGACATAAAACTTGAGCGGCGCGTTCAATTTCAGAAGCGCGGCCAATGAGTGGATCTGTTTCGCCTTCAGCAGCACGCTGATTTAAATTGGTTGCAAACTCAACCAGTGGATCTTTGCTGGTTTTTTCAGACGCACTGCGGCGCTCACGAGTCATAGAAGCACGCTGCTCAGATGGCTCTTCTTTATCCTGACCATGCGATAAATATTGGGTCAGCTCAAGACGGCTAATACCCTGTTTTTTAAGCAGATAAACGGCATAAGTATCATGCTCTGAAAACATAGAAACCAAAATATCAGAGCCTTCTACCAATCGACCACCACCTATAGACTGCACATGAAAAATAGCGCGTTGCAAGATGCGATCAAAACTTTGCGTTGGCTGCGGTGACTGCTCTGTATCTGCATCAACAGTTGGCGTGTGCTTATTAATATACGCTTCAAGCTCAGTACGCAGTGCCGATACATTGGCATTACAGGCAGTCAGGGTATTGGCAGCGTGTGTATTTTCTAATAGCGCCAATAATAAATGTTCAACAGTAAGATACTCATGCGATTTTTGGCGCGCAAGCGTCATTGCTAAACGTAGAGAAACTTCAAGATGACGACTTAACATAACAACTTCCTACGGTTATATCTATCTTTATAATTGATAGTTTTATGAATGAGTTAATAAATAAATCAGGGCGGTCGTGCAATTGTTCAAGGGTTAGATTCATATTATTAAAAATCGTAGATACATCATTTGTACCAAAGAGTATTTTATGAATACGGTAGCCTATCGACCCGTTAGCAGTGATTGTAATAATTCATAGTCGCTTTTCTTTATATCAACACGATAATTCGACAGAGTCAATCTATTAACACAGACTAAAATGTATCAAAGCATGCTATGAGTACGTAACAGGGCGTGTAAAAGTGATGATGAGATAAACGCGGATATGAATAGTGAGCGATTGGACAGTTTTAAAGATTATTGAGGAGTCTGATTAATATATAAGGATATATGATAATAAAATCAAGATCATAGGAGCAATAAGATGGCTATATTTTGCAAACACAGCTATGCTATGTAACTTTTGAGAAAAGCATTTAGAACGGGGTGTTGATAATAGATAGCTCACTATAAAAGTGAGCTACTTGTAACGAAGAGATAAGCATGAAAAGCGATTAATGAAG
The DNA here is from genome assembly GCF_030454045.1 of Psychrobacter sp. GTDB lineage: Bacteria > Pseudomonadota > Gammaproteobacteria > Pseudomonadales > Moraxellaceae > Psychrobacter. Next base: position 30,313 of record NZ_JAKDJE010000022.1, read on the forward strand.
TTTTGAAGGTTACTAATGAACACAGATACCGCTCATTGTTCTCCTTGATGAGGCTCGATCTGAGTCAATAGCGGGTAACCTTCTCTATGTGCCAAACTATTGACCTTTTTGGCCTTCGTCTCAGCGATGTCTTTGGGATAGATGCCCGCAATACCTTTACTGCTGTTATGGATCGTTAGCATAATTTCAACCGCGGCATCCATACTATGGCGGAATTCTGACTGTAAGATATAAACAACAAACTCCATAGGTGTATAGTTGTCATTGTACATAACGACCGCGTACATAGGCGGCTTAGCCACTTCTGGCTCTGCAACCAACACGTCTGCTTGCGGTGACGTTTCATTATCAGTATCGCCGTCTTGTGCACGATATGCTGGCATACTTGGAAAGTGCCAATCAGCAGCAGTTGGCGCGGTTTGTGATATCATTTTTTTCATCATAATCAAAATATAATTATAAGGTAAGTTTAGAAGAAAAGAGGTTGTCTAGGCGGGCAATAATACTCAACATGAAGCACAGTTTTTCTTTGGGTTTACCCACTGTGCTTCATATAAGACTGAGTCATCACTGTTCGATTTTTATTAAGATACACGGTTACTCAGTAACAATCGGGCTTTCATCGATTTCAGGTAAGTCTAGAAGTGATGGTAGCACGTTATCGACTCTGTCACCGAGCTTCCAATCATACAACTGCTCCACTTCCTGTCCGCCAGCTTGCAAGCTGAGCTTTGCTTGTAGAGACTTGAAGCCTGATGGCATCATAAAGCGACCTCGTATACGCACGATACCCTCAATTGCATAACTTGCAGGATCTAAAGGCACCTCTACAAGGTCATCATTATTGAGTAGGGTCAATGTTGGCTTGAGTCGTTTGGCTTGACCATCAGCGCTCAGCATCCCAATATCAAAACCGTACTCAAAAGCATCTTCAGGCAGTGGCTCAATCTTGGCACCCAAGACCTGTAGAGGCATACCACCTTTTTCAGTAATCACATCAGCATATATGTCGTTGAGCTGTGAAATTTGCCTGTTTTCTACCGTCAGGGCTTGTTGATTTTCACGCAGCTCTTTCAAGTTTGCAAGGCTGATGGCAAGCTCCTGCTTGGCTGTCGCGGCTTGATTGGTCGCGATTTTATTACTAAGACGCAAATCTTCTAGCGCTTTTGTCGCTTCAGTCCCATCGATAATTGCTTGCTTAGCCTGTGCTTCCATCGAATGAGATCCACGCTGATAACCAAGCTTATGACCAAATACCAACCCAGCCACAGCCGTTACCAGCACTGCCACTACAAACAGTGCCAACACCAAGGTAGACGTGCCCTGCTGGGTACTGCCAATACGACTTGTAGATCCATAGCTATTGTTGATGGAAAGCTCATTGCAACCCATACCATATAGAATAGACTTCTGGCACGGCAGACGTGCTGACTTTGTAAAACGGCGTTGTTCAAACTTAACACGCATCTATGTGGTATCTCTTAAGAGTAAGGGCAACTTATTATAGCGGAATTTATAATCAATACCTAGTACCATAAATATGAATGACTTAGCGGCAAAAAAGCCAGTATTAAGGTACGATGGGTGCAAAATTCAGTCCCATCGATTCATCAAAGCCGAACATCACATTCATATTCTGGACAGCTTGCCCTGCGGCACCTTTTACCAAATTGTCTTGCACCACAATGACCGTTAGTTCAGCACGCTCGTTGTCTTGATGTACTGCGATACGTAGACGATTACTTGCTCGAACACTACGCGTATCTGGATAAATACCCCTAGGCATCACATCAACAAACCCTTCTGACGCATAAGTATTTTCAAATGCCTGCTGCCAATCAATAGCCACACCTGCATCGGTCAGCTCCATGTGAATCGAGCTCAGCATACCGCGTATCATAGGCACTAAGTGCGGTAAAAAGCGAATGCGATGGGTAAACTGGCTGCCTAGTAATTGCGCAACCCCCTGCTCAATCTCAGGCAAGTGGCGATGACCTTCTACACTATAGGCTTTAAAATTATCCGTAGTTTCCGCATAATTGAGGGCGATTGATGCTTGACGACCAGCACCCGATACACCAGATTTGGCATCGATGACAATGCGAGATTCAACCAGTCTTTCTGCTTGCTCATTTTGTGCTTCGATCACAGGTTTTAAACCCAAGATCGCCGTGGTTGGATAGCAGCCAGGGTTACCTACTAACAAAGCGCTTGAAAGCTTGTCTCGAGTAACTTCAGGCAACCCATAAACCGCTGTCTTTAATAACTCAGGGCAGGCATGCGACTGCTTGTACCAGTGCTCAAACTCAGTCAATGACTGCAAACGAAAATCAGCAGCCAAGTCGATCACTTTTACGCCCGCTTGGGTCAGCGCTTCTGCTTGTTTCATCGCAACCCCATGAGGCGTTGCAAAAAATACCACATCACACTCTTGCAGCGCCGCAAGCGTATTATCACCTAAGTCACTAAAAACAATATCTGAGATACCGCGTAAGCTTGGAAATATTTCATCAGCACGTGTGCCCGCTTCGCTACGAGAAGTTAACAAATCAATAGATACTTCAGGATGAGCAGATAACAAGCGAATAAGCTCAATACCTGTGTAACCTGTACCACCGACAATCGCTGCTGAAATCATAAATTATCCCTTATTCTTAGTAAGCACTCGTTATATCTAATAAATTCTATATTTTTATCTAGCTTACAAAGCCATATAGACATAAAACCAGTCTGTCAATCCTACCGTCTCTGAATACCATAGCTTTAAATACCGTGGCTTTTAGATCTTGTAGTCATGTACCGCATCAACAAAGACTTTGGCATTGTCAGGATTCACCCACTGGGTAATACCATGACCTAAGTTTGCAATGTAGCCAGTTTTTTCGCCATTAGCATAGGCGCGATCAAGCATCGCATTCACTTCAGAGCGGATAGTGGCGGGTGATCCGTATAACGTTGCCGGATCTAAATTGCCTTGAATGGCTTTGCTGCTTTGTAGCTTCTTATGCTTTTTGGTTAACTCGCGCTGACTCTCAGTCAGTACTTGACGCGCGCGGTCAAGCGGCATCGTCCAATCTAAACCTAAAACGTCAGCTTCACTATCAGCCTGAATATCAAGCCATAACCCGCCACCTTTGGTAAATAATACCACTGGTACTTGTGGATGGCGTTGCTTTAGTTCAGCCACGATACGCTTGTTGTAATTGTGCGAAAACTCGATAAATTGACGATGACCAAGCGCCCCGCCCCAACTGTCAAATATTTGTACGATCTGAGCTCCGGCCACAATTTGTGCATCGAGATAGTCAATGACCGAAGTCGCAAGCTTATCTAATAACTGATGTAAAAAGCTGGGATCGCTATACAAAAAGCCTTTGGTATAACGATAATCCTTTGAACTACCCCCTTCTATCATATACGTCGCGAGCGTCCACGGGCTACCAGAAAATCCAAACAATGGTACTTGACCATTTAGTGCCGTGCGGATACTGGTTACAGCACGCATCACATAATCGAGTGAATCATTCGGCTCAAGAACTGGCAGTCTATCGAGATCCGCCTGCTTGCGAATTGGGTACTTGAATTTAGGGCCTTCGCCAGCCTCAAAATACAAACCCAATCCCAGGGCATCAGGAATGGTCAAGATGTCACTAAATAAGATCGCGGCATCTAAGTCATAACGACGTAATGGTTGGAGCGTCACTTCAGTGGCACGAGCCGTGTCTTTACAAAGGCTCATAAAATCACCTGCTTCAGCGCGAGTGGCCTTATACTCTGGCAAGTATCGACCAGCTTGACGCATCATCCATACTGGCGTGGTATCGATAGGTTCAAAGCGTAATGCACGCAACAGTCTGTCATTTTTTAGTGGTGCAAATTGCTGCTGAATCGAGTCACTCTTGTCTGAAGCACTCATGTACAAATCTCCAAAACAACGCAGTATCCATACTACTCATGGATACTGCGCTGGATAAAATAGGTTAAATAAAGTAATAATAAATATTTATAAAGTATAAACAACCTTGCTGAAGCTTGAAGCAAATCTCAATAGCCTTTTATAGCTTACCTAAAATCATAGATAAGCTATAAAAGCAACAGCTGTGCTATATCATGAATACGTTATACAGTTATCGCAAGATTATCACGATGTACCATCACCACACGATCTTCGTTACTACCGAAGATTTTGTCAAACTTCTCTGTACGTTCGCGAGCAACACGGTGCGCCTCATGCGATGAGAAATTTACCTGACCAACTGCTATACGCTCGCCTGTATCTTGATGGACAATTTCTACCACATCACCTTCATCAAAGCCACCACGAACTTCTACAACGCCCACAGGTAGCAGGCTTCTGTTGTGTTCAGTCAATGCTTTTGCGGCACCTGCATCAACGACCAAGCTACCTGACATACGTAGGTGCGCGGCCAGCCATTGTTTGCGAGCAATGATTTTATCTTCTTCGTTGGTGGTCAATAATGTACCGACTGCCTCACCTGAGACAACACGAGTGATCACATCGTCGATAGCACCGCTCACAATCACAGTAGGACAACCACCCATTGCAGCAAGACGACCAGCACGGATTTTGGTTAACATACCACCGCGTCCAAGCTTGCCACCGTCACCTGCGATATCAAATAAATAATCTGCCATGGCACGTTCTTGACGAATCATCTTAGCATCAGGATTGTCACGTGGGTTATCAGTGAACACACCTTCTTGATCCGTTAGGATAATATACAAATCAGCATTGACCATCGCTGCTGCCATCGCACCCAACGTGTCATTATCACCGAATTTGATCTCATCGATGGTGATGGTGTCATTTTCGTTAATAACCGGTAGGACACGCCACTCTAGTAACTGCGTCAGTGCCCCTGTGGTGTTAAGATAACGACTGCGGTTGGATAGGTCATCATGAGTCAATAGTAGCTGTGAGCTTTGGATACCATGTTGGATTAACGCCGACCACCACGTTTCAATCAACCCCATCTGACCAATAGAAGCACAGGCTTGTAGTGCAGCAAGTTTTTTAGGGCGCTCCTCAAGATCCATACGGACCACCCCTTCTGCAACAGCACCTGACGATACCAGCAGCACTTCAACGCCTCTTTTATGCAGCTTAGCAATCTGCTTTGCCCATTCATATATGGCAGTACGATCCAGCCCTCGTCCATTATTTGTCAACAATGATGAGCCAATCTTGACAATAACGCGCTGAATATCAAAGTTACGAGATTGTTTGATAAATCTTGCCTCTTCGGTCGTGTTTGCTATGTCACCTGCCATATAAACTCCTTTTTCATATCAATTGATTGTGTGTATTTGATTCACCATTCAAGTATCACTACTTAAGCATTCTAGCTTAAGGGACGTACATGACTTCTACGCCATCATCGTCATCGTCATTATAATCAGACGAGTCCAAACCTTCACGTGCTGCTTTTTTAGCAGCGCGATACGCTTCACGCTGGGCTTCAGTGTTGAGACGCACTTCGGCCTCTAAACGCTCAAAGCGCTCTTTTTGTGCTTCAGCAAAGATAGGATCTTCTATTTCGCGCTCGCGCTCAAGCTCAATATCGTTCATTAAATGATACTTTACCGCATCAACACCTTCACCAGTCAGGGTTGCTGTGCGAAATACCATACCTGTCCAACCAAGCTCTGCCACGATGTGTGTACAAAGCGCATTTAAATCTTCGTCATTGACCTGATCAATTTTGTTCAATACCAAAATTTGTGGCAAGTTGGCAAGTTCAGGCGAAAAACGCTCAAGTTCATTCAAAATAACGCGGGCGTTCTCGACTGGATCACTGCCATCGACAGGCTTAACATCCACCAAATGTAACAGACGACGGGTACGTGCAACATGTTTTAAGAAGCGAATACCAAGACCTGCGCCTTCTGATGCGCCTTCAATAAGACCGGGAATATCTGCCATGACAAAAGAGCGATGACGACCAATATCGACAACGCCCAAGTTTGGCACAAGTGTTGTGAACGGATAATCAGCAACTTTTGGTTTGGCGGCAGAGACTTGACGGATAAAGGTCGACTTACCCGCGTTAGGCAAGCCAATCAAGCCAACGTCAGCCACTACTTTTAGCTCAAATTTAAGAACCTTTAACTCACCTTCAAAACCAGACGTGGCTTTACGCGGTGCTTGGTTGGTCGAGCTTTTAAAATGGGTATTGCCAAGACCACCGTCACCACCTTTGGCGACTAATAGCGTCTGGCCAATTTCAATCAAATCACCGAGTACTTCATCAGTTTCGGTATCCACGACCGTTGTACCAACTGGTACTGGTAAATACAAATCATCTGATCCTTTGCCTGAGCAGTTTCTGCTATGACCGTTCTCAGCGCGCATGGCATCATGACGACGCGTATAGCGATAGTCAACTAGAGTGTTGGTGTTGTCCTCTGCAATGACATAAATATCTCCGCCCTTGCCACCATCGCCACCATCCGGTCCACCACGTGGGACATATTTTTCTCGGCGAAAACTGGCGATTCCGTTACCACCGTCACCTGCTTTTACCGTTACGACGGCTTCATCAATAAATCGCATCTTACGTTCCTTAATTCACAATCCAGTCTATGACTGGTGACAACCAGCGGTTGTATTTTGAGGTTTTGCTATATCGTTCTGACAAAATGAGCAATCTATAGAAGCTATGTTACGTCATGCCCATTATGACAACAACACCCGATAATCAATCGGACTATCGGGTGTTTAAGTATGACAGTTAAAGTGATACCAAACCATGAAAAATCACGTCTAATGTAGCGCTATTTTTAAGACGTTACTATTTCTATGTGTTTGAGATGACTTTATTGTGCACGTATTCTAGGGTTACGCTGGAACCTGAGTATAGCTGATTCCTGCCATCTGCGTCGCCAGACGTAATACCTGAGTACTATAGCCAACTTCATTATCATACCAAACATAGACGATGGCATGGTTGTCAGTCAAAATGGTCGCTTGAGCATCAACGATACCGACATGAGTGGTACCAACAAAGTCAGTAGATACCGCTTCTGTAGAATCAGTATAAGCAATTTGCGACTGCCACGCGCTGCTATTAGCAATCTTACGTAAGAACTCGTTCAATGCATCAGCACTTTCTGGTGCTGTCTTTAGATTCAAATTCAAGATGGCCAAACTGACATTAGGGGTTGGTACACGAATGGCGTTACCAGTCAATTTACCACTCAATTCTGGGAGCGCTTTGCCCACTGCTTTTGCCGCGCCAGTACTGGTGATAACCATGTTCATCACCGCACTACGACCACGGCGATCCGCTTTATGATAGTTATCTACCAAGTTTTGATCATTGGTAAATGAGTGAATGGTTTCTACATGACCGTTTTCGATACCGTATTCGTCATTTAGTACGTTTAATGTCGGGGTAATGGCATTGGTGGTACAGCTCGCAGCACTTACGATTGTGTCATCACCAACAGTGTCATTGTTCACACCATAAACCACGTTTTTGATCTCGCCACCAGCAGGAGCAGTCAATAGAACCTTTTTCACGCCAGTAGACTGTAGATGCTTGCCAAGACCTGCTTCATCTTTCCAAATACCCGTGTTATCAATAACAAGTGCATCGTTGATACCATAAGCGGTATAGTCAATCTCACTTGGGTCTTTGGCGTAGATAACTTGTACAAAACGACCGTTTACGATCATGCCGTTATTATCATCGTCGATGCTGATGCCGCCTAAGAATCTACCATGAATCGAGTCACGCTCAAGCAATGAGATACGCTTAGCAAGATCGCCAGCAGCGGCTGGACGTACCACGATGGCTTTTAATTGTAGACCTTTGGCGCTTGATGCTTGAGATAATAGCAGACGAGTCAAGATACGACCGATACGACCAAAACCATATAGCACAACATCGGCGGCTTCATTCATGGCACCTGCATTGTCAATAGACTGTAGCGCTGCCTGTACGTCAGTGTCATTAGCAATCAATTGTCCGACATCAATACGAGTCGCTTGAATCTCTTTGTTTTCGGCGATGACTTTTACCATTGTCAACGTGTCAGCAATATCAATGACTTTAGCACCGTTATCACGTAATGCCGCTTTTTGATGTAGCGCTAATAGTTGACCAACTGAGGTTGAATCTAACGTTTCACCAAACAAGGTCACTTGCACATCTTGCTCGTTGTAGAGCTTGTTCAATAGCCCCATCAGCTCAATGGCTTGTTGCTCTTGATTGTTGTAGTTCTTTAAGTGGTCTTGATGTAATTGGCGTAAGGTATCAGCGTTGCTCACGAGAAACATCCTTATGGTCAGTAATGTATGATCGAAAAATATGAGGAAATATAAATAAGATAGGTCGTGTCTGCTCTAAGTGGTGACTCTAATATGATAATCAATCACGATCAATATCAGTTCTTGACGTCAGAGTATTCAGATCGCCTAGATTTTAGCCTAAAACGTCTAATTTTGCCAGTAGTAACCGAGCGGCTGGCTTTTATTAGGCCTCGTCAAGATATATAAAGATAAAAATAAAACAGCACATAAGGCTGCTTTATTTTCATTTGTTTAGGGCGTGTTGAACAAAATATTTACGTCATTAATTATCTGATTATGATGTAGCGCTTCACAAAACGCTAATTCAGCTGCTAAAAACTCAAGGCACCAAGTTCACACTTTGATCGGTTTGTGAGGTCAGCTTAAACTCTTTTAGATCATAGCCTTGTTGCTGGGCAATCTGCCGATATTTTGCATAAGTCTGTTGACTGATATTTGGCGAACGGGCCAAAAGCCAGAGATACTCTTTGTCAGGCGTGCCGACCAAAGCTGTTTTATAATCCGCATCACGTGCCAGTACCCAATAATCGGCGCGGCCCACTGGTACCCAGCGAATCCACTTCGGTAAGAACGTCACTTTTAGTTTGCTACCACTTTCATCGACTGGCTTAGCCAAACCTTCTGCCGTGATACCTGAACCATCCTCGCTCACGCATTTGTTAGTGACGACAATGCCTGACCCATCGGTCTTTTGCGTATAGTTTGCCGTGACATCGCCTGCACATTTGCGCTGGAAATACATAGGTAGACGTCCAATCTCATACCATGTCCCAGCGTATTCATTGAGATCGACACTGTCTACTGTCGTTGGCGTACTTGCAGATTTATAAATAATATCACTTGGCTTGACAGACAGCATTTCTGTCGTCGTTTTATCATTCGCTGTATTGGCTTGTGTCGTGTTAGCCTGCTGCTTGGTGTTGGCTGCCGTCATATTATCCGGTTGCGTCGCTGCATAGGCTGAGAACGCGGCAAGCGGTATGATAATCGCTAACGCAATGCCGGTATGCTTAATAAGTCCATTCATAAATATACGCTCCGGTATGTCTTTATATGATGAGTCAATATGGGCGGATGCTATATCAATAGTTTGAGAGCTGTCTTGTATGTTACCGACCTGATCATCTACAAGCTTAGATACCAATGGCTCGTTTTGATTCAACATTACAGGGCGCTCATAACCATTAGCAGCATCGAATTTGTCTTTATGATGACTTTCTACATCTTGATTCGCTTTAGCGTTATTCATAGTAGACTCTTTTGCCTTGGTACCACGTCTTCCAGCACTTTTGTATCCAAAATAGCTGTCTTGTGAAGGCATAGCTTCTGCCAGATGAGGTGAATATTCGCTTTTTAGGTTTTCATTGCTCAGTTTTTTATGGCTATAGTTCGCATCATTACTGGCATTTATTGTTTGTTGCGCATGACGACCATCGTTATAACTGTTTGGCTGTATAGGCTGCTGAGATTGAGAACCAGCCGCCTGTGAGTCAGTCCATGCTGACTCAGGTAACTTATTGGTTTTCATAGGGATACCGTTATTAATAATGATTGTTAAAATTCTTCATCAGCGTTATTTAAATGAATTTGATTCCAAAAAGGCTTGTTGACCCAATCTCGAATTGTACTGCTACCAACAATTTTTTATTAGGGGCTGTATAGAATTGAGAAAACATTGAAAAAAATAAGCAACACCTTA
>NZ_JAKDJE010000133.1 GCF_030454045.1 Psychrobacter sp.
GAACAATTTTAGCGATCAGCAGTGCCTATTTGCGAATGTTCAACACGCCCTAAAGTTAATAAAGATTTTATTCAACCGTTTGAAAAGTGTTGTCAGCGTTGATAGCAGGTGAAATCACACGAAAACACGTTTTTTCGTGTTCAGAAATATAGAGTAAGCGTGCCTGATTGGCCTCACAAAAAGCTTGTGATAAGTACAGACCTAAACCAGTACCAGTCTTATCCGTGGTGAAAAAAGGATTAAACAAATGTTTTAAGTCTTCGTCGCTAACACCGTTGCCATCATCTAATATGTCAATTATAACATCGTTATCTACGCAGTAAATCTCAATTTCCACATAAGCATGAGGATGACTATAACTGCTATAGCGCAGACCGTTATTGATTAAATTTATCAAAATTTGCTCTAACTGATGCGGATCAAAAGAGATAGTGGGCTGATTTTTTATTCGTGGAAAAATGTCGTGTCCTCGAAAGTAGTTCTCCAAGAATGTTGGTATCCATACATGTAGATCAATGGGCTGCTGAGAGGCGGCTTGCTGACGAGACAGCTTTAATATATCTTCAATGATACGGTTCACACGCTTTGTTTGTGAAAATATCATTTCATAGAGCTCATGATTGCCTGCTATATCGATATTTTGTGTATTTGCTAATGCATTCTCGTTTGCCTCAAACTCTGTAAGGTCTTCCATCAATAGCTGACTGGCTTGCGAGATGGCAGCCAGTGGGTTTCTTATTTCATGCGCGATACTGGCAGTCAGTTGCCCAAGCGATGCCAGTTTTAATTGTTGGGCGCTGGCTTGTTCACGGCGCAAATCCTCCAAGAGAATTAATTTGCTATCTTCTTTTAAAGGGATAATCTGTACACGTAGCTTGCCAAATATGGAAGCATTGGCGATTTCAGGCACGTCGTAACTGAATGTACGCGATTGTCCTACAGCGACTGACAAGCACGCTTTTAGAAGCTGAGAATGCTGCTGGCGCAACTGCTCTTCAAAATTAAAGAGCGTGGCATGATGGATATCGTTTCTTATTTCTTCTGCATCAGCGAAACTCTCAGCCGTCTGTAATGACGCACTTTGTGTGATACTCAATAATTGGTGAGCTGCAAGGTTTGCAAGTACAACATGCTGTCGGTCGATGACGATGACGCCGTTGACCATTTGTGTGATCACTTCTTGATTGATGACATTGAGTCTTTCGACTTCTTCTGCGTGGCTTTGTGCTACTTTTTCAAGTTGTACCAATCGTTGGGAGATGGACCAGCTTAACCCACCAACGGCCAAAAAGCTGGCTGACATGAGTAAAGCATCCCCCAAGTTGGCTAGGTTTATACTATTGGCAATGGCATAAAAAAACTGCTGATAAATAACAAAAATGATCGCTAATAAAGTAATAACCAAGGCTTGTGAGCCATTCAACAGCATGAAACTGGCGGCGACAACGACCATATATAGCATGGTAATCTGTAAGTCAGGCTCACCTGCTGTATAAAGTAGCAAGCTTAAAATAATGACATCTAACACCAATCCAAATGCTAACTGACGTCGAACCTGCTTTTTAACCACATAAAACAACCCAAGCAAAATCAAGCTTAGCATGACATAAAAGCTGAGCGCTATTTGCTGCAAGAAGCTTGGGAGAGAGGCAGTATTATCGGCACGTGCAGATATGTATATCATCAGCATAGAAAAGACACTGAGGACAAAGCGATAACTGCTATAAATAATCCCTAATCTACGTAATTGCGGCAAGGAAAGGGTGTCATCATGATGCACATACTGAGTAATAGCAGAGACGAGGCTAGTAACAGATTTCATAAATTGACCATGATAATAAAGTGAGATATAAGCAATTTATGGTTGAATCAAGCCATGACGAATGGCCAGATGAGTCAACTTCACATCACTGTCAACGCCAACTTTTTCGTAAATACGGTAGCGATACGTATTGATGGTTTTGACACTGACAAATAACTGATCAGCAATCTGCTGCGGGCTTTGACAATTTACGACCATCATAGCCACCTGCTTTTCTCTGTCACTTAATAAGTCAAAGGGTGAGCTGGCATTATCAGACAATAAAACATCTGCCAGTTGTTCAGCGACATCTTGACTAAAATAGCGACCGCCTTGATAGATCTTTTTGACAGCACGTATCATCTCATCAAGCGGAGTGCCTTTAGTAATATACCCGTTGACGCCAGCTTTGATCAGCATGGAGGGATAAGGCTGTGCGGATATGCTGCTGACAGCCAAAATTTTGATCCCCATGTCTAGCTGAATCAGACGTTTGGTTGCCTCAAGGCCACCAATATTGGGCATATTCACGTCTAGCAAGACCACGTCAGGACGCAGCTGTTTGGCTTGTTTTATTGCCATATCGCCGCTATCTGCCTCGCCCACTACTTCAATATCGGCGCTGTCTGACAACATACGGCTGATACCCATCCGTACTAAATCGTGATCATCTACTACCAACACTTTAATCATCACCACACTCTTTATTATTTGTCAGAATGACTGTTCTCATATGGAGTAAACAATCAAAAAATAGAACTATTGTAAATTATTTTCTTATTTCCGAATATATGGAACACTAGGGCGTGTTGAACATTCGACCATGGCACTGACAGCGACTATTTTTTA
>NZ_JAKDJE010000102.1 GCF_030454045.1 Psychrobacter sp.
TGGTAACCCGCCTCTTCAGTTTGATTTGCTTATTTCAAGTTGAGAGTGGGGTCTAGGATCTCTATATGAATAATAAGATGATAATAATTATTGCTGTCAATGCTGTTTTTGCATTTTGGCTAGGCATCAAAGCTCATGAATTTTATTACGATGATATTTGCTTAGATCTAGGCGGTGGCAAGAACCCAGGCGGTTATCCTATTTGTGTCATTGAACGATAACTATGCTGCGACAATCGACTTCATAGTTATTAACCTTACATACAATACTGGCAGTTCGATGCCTGTATAGCGCACCGATCATACTCTCATGACAAACGTTATAGTGAATAAAAATACATAGAAAAAAGTTACTCAATATTTTTTTTGCTTAGAGAGTCGCTCTTTTGAAGCTTTAAGATAATATACTTATTCAACACTTTTTCTACCAGTGAATCAAATATATGATTTTCAAAAAAACTAAATTAGTTGCCCTCCTTTTTTCTACTGCTTTATTACCTCTTACGCTTACGAGCTGTCAGAAAATGCAAAGTGAAGCCAAAAACGAAGCTTCTGAGGGGCAAATAGTTATTGAGGAAATAGAGACAGAAACTAAAGCTGAAGACATACAGGGATTAGCCGAACAGGGCGATGCAGAAGCACAATTCGATTTGGGTTGGATGTATGATATAGGAGAGGGCGTTCATCAAGACTATGCCAAAGCTGCGCAGTGGTATATAAAATCGGCTAATCAAGGTTTCCCTGAGGCACAGTATAATCTTGGTGTAATGTATCGTGAAGGCGAAGGAGTCCCTCAAAACTATGCTGAAGCAATCAAATGGTATACGAAAGCAGCCAATCAAGGCCTTCCTGAAGCGGAGTATGACCTTGGTTTAATGTATACCCAAGGCAATGGCGTAGACCGAGACCTTTCACAAGCCCTTAAGTGGTATACAAAAGCTGCTAATCAAGGATATGTCATTGCACAAAATGATTTAGCCGCAATGTATTACGAAGGCGATGGTATAGAGCAAGACTTGTCGCAATCACTTAAGTGGTATACAGAAGCAGCTGATCAGGAATATGCTCCTGCACAAGCTAATTTAGGTGCAATATATTATCAGGGTAATGGCGTGATACAAGATTTTTCGCAGGCTCTAAAATGGTTTGGAAAAGCAGCTGATCAAGAAAATACTAATGCACAATATAATCTTGGTGTGATGTATTACATGGGTCACGGTGTAAGCCGAGACTTTTCACAAGCCTTTAAGTGGTATACAAAAGCCGCTAACCAGGGATATGCTCCTGCTCAAAACAATCTTGGTGCGATGTATCGCGATGGTGTAGGTGCTAATCAAGATAATGCTCAAGCAAAGAACTGGTTTGGTAAGGCTTGTGAAAATGGGCAACAAGAAGGCTGTAATAACTATAGGAAACTAAATCAAAATTAAGTCAGTTTAACCTCAAAAAATTAATGTTATGTACACCATGAAGTACACTGTGACTATTTCAACCAGTTGAAACGTTGATACCATTAGCCTACAGCAAAAGGTTCAAGTCCTCACTAGGGAACCATTCTTTACCATAACATTCATTACGATATGAAAAGGTGAATAATATTTCATCACTATAAAAAAGTAATTAGTAATGAAACTACAACGGCTTCACAATCCCATCAAGTAAACTCGCAAAACCCTGCATATACGCCATATCTTGGCTCGCCGTGCGCGTTGCGGCATACAGCTGACAATACACGCCATTGCCTAACGGACGGGAGACCACCCAGCCTTTTTTCTCATACTCAGCAACGACCCAATCGGGCAGGGCTGCCACGCCGCGCTCGCTCGCGACCAACTGAATTAGCATCGCGGTCAGCTCTGTCGTACGGACACTCTCAAAGCTCACTTGTGCTGGCGTCATAAAACTAGCAATAATATCGAGGCGCTTGGCTTCGACTGGATAGGCAATCAATGTCTCGTTGGTCAAATCATCTGGTTCAATAAATTCTTGCGTCGCTAAATCATGCGTTGGCGACAGTACCAAACGACTCTCATATTCAAACAATGGCTGATAGCTGATACCCTCTATCGGCAAATCACTGGTGGTAATGAGCAAATCGATATCGCCTTCCATCAGCAGATGATGCGGCTCAGGCTCAAAGCCCGTCGCAAAGTCCAGCTCCACATCCGACCACTCGCGGCGATACTGGTTGAGTATTGGCATCAGCCAATCAAAGCAGCTATGGCACTCAGAAGCCAGTCGTAACCTGCCCGCTTGACCATGTGCCAAGCGCTTGAGGTTGGATTTGGTGCGGGTCACTTGCGGCAAGATGCTGTCTGCTAATGCTAAGACGGTTTTGCCCGCTGGCGTGAAGCTCAGCGGGCGAGTGCGACGATTGACTAAGCTGATATCGTAGTAGTTTTCTAGCTCTTTCAGTTGATGTGAAACGGCAGAGGCGGTGACGTGTAGCTCGTCTGCCGCTGCCGCAAGTGAACCATGCGCCCGCAGCGCGGTTAATGTATTAAGATGACGAAGCTCAAGCATAATATAGTCTAACCGCTACCGTGAAAAAAATTCATTATAGTCGATATGGCACTGATTTTCACTCATAGTATGCTATCAAGGAGCAATTGATGGCTAGCGCTTGCGCAATAGTAACTGTGAGATGACGACCAATACCAAAGAGGCCGCTAGTAATAATGTCCCTATCGCATTGACTTCTGGCTTGAGACCGACTCGCACCATAGAATAAATACGCAGCGGCAAAATCTCATAACTGGGCCCTGTCACAAAGGTCGAGACCACCACATCATCGAGCGATAGGGTAAAGGCAAGTAACCAACCCGCCATGACCGCTGGCAGGATAACGGGAATCAATACCGTGCGCACCATCGTTGATTCACTGGCACCCAAGTCGCGTGCCGCCTCCATCAAGCGTTCATCTAAGCTACTCAATCGCGCAAAGACAGTAATAACGACAAAGGGTAGGCAAAAAGTAATATGTGCCAATAGCAATGAGACAAACCCCAGCTGTAAACCGATTAACAAAAACAGCGCGAGCAGCGAGATAGCCAGCACAATCTCAGGCGACATCATCAGCACAAATAGCAGCCCGTTTAGCAAGCCTTTACCACGAAAGTTATAACGATGCAGCGCTAGAGCTGTCAGTGTCCCGATCAAAGTCGAAACCGTAGCGGCGACCAAACCCAAAACAATAGAATGCCAAAACGCATCGAGCATCGCTTGGTTGTTAAATAGCGACTCGTACCATTTTAGGCTAAAGCCGCCCCAGTTGTAGCCGATTTTTGATTTGTTAAATGACATCACCACCAAGACGATGATGGGCAGATATAACAAGGTATAAATGAGTCCGAGATAGCCTTTAGCCGCGATACTGCCAATTTTGAGCTTACGTGAATGAGACATTAGGCCACCTCGTTAAAATCAGTCTTACCAATGCGGCGACTACTGGCGCGATACGCCAGTAGGAGTACTGCCATCGCTAGTGTCAATAGCACGCTAGCCGCCGCGCCGAATGGCCAGTCGCGGGCATCTAAGAACTGGTTTTTGATGATATTGCCGACCAGCAAATTACGAGAACCCCCCAAGATATCTGCCACATAAAACATACCCATCGCAGGCAAGAGCACGAGCAGCACCCCAGAGATAATCCCCGGCGTCGTCAGTGGCAGCACCACATGCCAAAAGGTCTGCGTTTTTGATGCACCCAAATCTTGTGAGGCAAGCAGCATGTCATTGCGCAAATCGGTAAACACCGCATATAGCGGTAGCACCATAAAGGGGAACAGCAAATAAGTTAAGCCTGCAATCACCGCGCCTTGCGTATATAAAATGTCGATAGGAGCATCAATGACACCGATTGCTAGCAGCGACTTATTAATCAAGCCATTATTCGCAAAGAGCAGTTTGAGCGCATAAGTGCGTACCAAAGAATTGGTCCAAAAAGGCAGGATCAGTAGCATCATGAGTAATGGCTGCCAACGCGCTTTTGCTTTGGAGATGATCCAAGCAAAAGGATAGCCCAGCAGCAAGCAGATGACCGTGGTGATGCCTGCCATCCACAATGAATGAACGAACACCTCAAAATATAACGGATCAACCATGCGTATATAGCTGTCGATATTGACAGGCAGACTAATAAAATCACTACTATCACGGGTCAAAAAGCTGACCGCGATGACCAATATGTTTGGTAATAGCGCAAATATCAGTAGCCAGCCCCAGATCAGCCAGAGCGTTGCCGTACGAAACGGACTTTTGCTGCCTAAGTGGTTGCGGGCCATCAGCTACCATCCTTTTGTGCAGTCGCATTGTTTGTATGGTTAGCGTCTTCTGGCAATACCCACTCCCAGCCATCTACCCATGAGACTTTGACGCCTTCGTTGAGTTTGTAATCAAAGCTTGGGTCATCTTCATCAAAAAACTCAGAGGCCTTAATGATATGGCCATTTGCCAATTCGATAATCGAATCTAACGTACTGCCTTTATAGTTACTTTCGATGACGCGGCCCAGTAGTCCGCTATGCTCATTATCTTTTGGATCATATATGCGTAAGTCTTCAGGACGCAGCAATAAGTTTACGATATCGCCCACTTGCACATCATTGGCAAAATTGGGTCGGCGCAAATTACGTAGCGTTGTTGGCCCTTCTTGCGCTTGAGCCTCACAGACTTCGACTTCGATGCGTCCATTGGTCACGTTGCCATCGCGATCGGGAAGGTTTGGATAGACACCCTTGACCTCAGCTCTAAACAGATTGGTCTCACCAATGAACTTGGCAGTAAACAAGTTGGCAGGAGTCTCATAAATCTCAACAGGCGTGCCGATTTGCTGGAACATGCCGTCTTTCATCACCGCAATACGATCCGACATAGACAGCGCCTCTTCTTGATCGTGAGTCACAAACACAAAGGTGATGCCAAGCTCGCGCTGCAGGCGTTTGAGCTCTGATTGCATTTGCAAACGCAGTTTGTGATCAAGCGCGGATAGTGGTTCATCGAGCAGGAGGAGCTTGGGGCGATTGATCACCGCGCGGGCGATCGCTACGCGCTGCTGCTGCCCACCAGATAAATCTTGCGGTTTGCGATTGGCCAAATGCTCCATCTGCACCATAGCCAGCATCTCACGCACGCGGGTTTGTATCTCCGCCTTAGGCACTTTTTTTAGCTTTAATCCATAAGCGACGTTTTGCGCAACTGTCATATGCGGGAACAGGGCGTACTGCTGAAATACCGTATTGACTGGGCGTTTATCAGCGGATAAGCCTGCCATCTGTACACCATCTAGATAGATTATCCCCGCATTGGGTTGCTCAAAACCTGCAATCAAGCGCAGTAATGTCGTTTTGCCACAGCCTGAGGGCCCAAGCAGGGTCAAAAACTCGCCATGCTTGATATCAAGATTGATGTCTTTTAGAACCTCGGTTTGATCGTAGGTTTTTTTGATACCATTTAATTGCAGCAACGTCTTGTCGTTTTGAGGTGACGCAGAGGTTTTGTGCGTGCTTGGCGATGGGTCGGTCATAATATCTGTTCCTAAGCGTCTCGTAGATCAGAGCAATAGATCAGTGCAGCCATCAAGATGGAGCGTTGTTTTTAAAGGGACTGGCATGAGTGTCAGCACAATTTTATTACTATCTGATTGTTGTCTGATTGCTGCGTATTATAACAAACCCGTGATATAAATCAGTGCAAGTTCGTTATCAATTACGCGAGTTGTACCGTTATGGTAGCGCTAGGAGGTGCTTTACTTTTGATGATATATGCTTTGATATAACGACATTTAAACAAAATTTTTTACCGTTTTTTGGCGTCTATTCCTATACAATCACGATATGGCTGACAAACAATAAGGCATCTGATGGGTGAATGTGAATAGTCATCTGCCCATTTATGTTTGCATACAAGTATATAAAGCCGTTTATAACTTTCATATTGTTGATAATAAAGGATCTCTCATGTCTAACGATACACGTCCAACTACCGGTCAAGAAGCGCTTGAGTTGTTGAAACAAGGTAACGCCCGCTACGTGGATAGTCTCACCAGTACCGATGAATATATGCAGCGTCGTCCAGAGTTGGTCAAAGATCAAAATCCATTGGCCATTATTTTGGGCTGCTCGGATGCACGAGTACCTGTTGAGATTGTCTTTGATCAAGGCTTGGGGGATTTGTTTGTCATACGTGTGGCTGGCAATGTGGTGGCGCCATCACAGATTGGCTCAATCGAATTTGCCGCCGAAGCCTTTGGCACACAGTTGGTGGTAGTCCTTGGACATTCAAAATGCGGCGCGGTCACGGCCTGCGTTGAGACCTTGATCAATCCTGATCAGAACTATTCTCCTAATTTGCAATCGATCGTTGATCGCATTCGCCCAAGTGTCTATAACTTGCATGAGCTGGCGACCGCCAATGGTCAAGACGTCGATGCCGATGAGCTGGTTGATCGCTCTATCCGTGCCAACGTGCGCATGTCAGTGAGTCAGCTCAGACATGGATCGCGTGCACTAGAGGACTTGACTAACAGTGGTCAGCTACTTGTTGTCGGTGCTGAGTATGACCTAGAGACAGGTAAGGTGAGGTTCTTAGACAGCTAATATATATCTAAACATGAACATACTTTGTTCATATTCTTACAAAACCCTATCAATTATTTTGCCATTTTTTATTATGATGAAAGAACCAAGCGAATTGCGATCATCGTGATTCGCTTATTTATAACTGCATTTTCTAAATTATATTGGGATAATTATGTCTACTCCATCTAGTAATAATAACGCAACCATCGCACAGCCTGCGAGCAGTATCAGTACAGATGGTGTGCAGTCAATCTCTACGCAAACGACAGGTTTTACTTTCAATCACACTATGCTACGCGTCAAAGATCCTGCCAAGTCATTGGCGTTTTATACTGGCGTGTTGGGTATGACACTGCTTGCGGTCAAAAAATTCCCTGATATGGAATTCGATCTGTATTTCTTGGCAAAGCTAACTGAGAGCGAGCGTGAGAACCTGCCTACTGGTGATGATTTAGAAATCTTTGCTTTCCGTCAGCGCGGTATCTTAGAGCTGACCCATAATTATGGCACTGAGACAAAAGCTGACTTTAGCTATCATGATGGCAACCAAGACCCTCAAGGCTTTGGTCATATTTGTTTTAATGTACCGAACCTAGATGAAGCCATCGCTTGGTTTGATAAGAACGATGTTGAGTTCAAAAAACGTCCAGAAGACGGCAGCATGAAAAACATTGCCTTTATCAAGGATGTTGATGGCTACTGGATTGAAATCGTACAAGCTGATTTGATGTCATAACTGGCAAAACAGTAGTGAGATGTTCATTTATTTATCCCCTTAAACGCGCGCTAAAACAGCAATAGGAGCAACCCTTTATGCCCACCCCCGACGTGAGTCGCCTATCGAACACGCTAACCGATGGTGTAACCATCTATCAACAAGTGGTCTATACCACGCAAGACTTGGCAAGCGGCTTTATTGAGCGCATTCCATATTTTGTAGCGGCGCTCATTGTGTTGGGGATTTTTTGGCTATTGTCGATACTTTTCAAAAAAGTCGTGCATAAAACCTTAGGCGCGCGCGTGCGTCATCAAAACTTGGTGAAAGTGTTTCAGCGCATAGGCGGGGCATTGATATTTTTTATTGGCTTTATGATCGCCATGGTTGTTGCTGTTCCAGGATTTACACCAGCCAAATTAATCGGCGCGCTGGGTATTGGTTCGGTGGCGATTGGTTTTGCTTTTAAAGATATCTTTCAAAACCTGCTCTCTGGTATTTTATTGCTGATTTCAGAGCCGTTTCGTATTGGCGATCAAATCGTCTCAGGGGACTACGAAGGAACAGTAGAAGATATCAAAATCCGTGCAACGACCATCAAGACTTATGATGGTAGGCAAGTGGTTATTCCAAACTCGGAGCTATATACCTCGGCATTGACGGTCAATACCGCTTATAAGCAGCGCCGCTTGCAGGTAGAGGTCGGTATTGGCTATGAGGATGATATTGAAGAAGCCAAAGCGGAGATTATCCAAGTCCTAAAGAAGGCAGATACAGTATCTGTTACAGCAGATCCGAGCGTTATTGCTACAGGGTTTGGCGGCTCTTCTATGGATCTGACAGTACGTTGGTTTATTGATAACGGCACTCAGGCTAATAAAGTCGCTTCTATTCATCAAGTCATCGTAGAAGTCAAAAAAGCGCTGGATGCAGCCGGTATCAATATTCCTTTCCCTATACGTACGATAGATCTAAGCGACCCTTCAGTGAAATCTATCGTTAAGCAGATAAATAAGCAGCAAGATGAGGACGTTAATGATGATGATAATGCCAAAAAAGCGGAGACAGAGTAATTTGCTTAGAGCGTTATTTCAAAGAGCTGCGTTAGCGTGAGATTTTTTGGCAATAAAAAACCGCCATGTTGAATAATATGGCGGTTTTTTTATCTGCCTACAAACTACTAGGGCGTGTTGAACATTCGCAAATAGGCACTGCTGATCGCTAAAATTGTTC
>NZ_JAKDJE010000023.1 GCF_030454045.1 Psychrobacter sp.
CCTTGTCTGGAACAATTTTAGCAATCAGCAGTGCCTATTTGCGAATGTTCAACACGCCCTAGTATTTTTATAAAATAATCAGCCTTTTATCGTTTTCAGTGTTTGATATTTGACACAGAGGCGATAAAGGGCTTTTTTTATATTCAAATAAAATACAGGGGTTGCCTAAAAACAATCAACGCGTTGAGTGAGCAAGGTATTATGCTGCCAGTTGATAATCATCAATAGCCACGCATTGCTGATGACGAAAAACCAGTAATAGTCGCTGACTAGGCGCCGCCAACCAATGTCCAAACTCAACGCTACTCACACCTTGGCTGGATAGTATCTTCGCGCAGTGATGACGGCTATGACCTATTAGACTTTTAACGATTATTTTGCTAGACAATGAATACGTCATGAAACTTCCTCTCTTAATCTATTTGATGAGTTTGAATAACGTCATCGTAAAACAAAGAGATAGAAATGAAGTGCAATCATGATGGAGATTTCATGAACTGTCATCATTTGTATTTTTAAGCTAATGGCAAGGTGATGCTAACCATCACGCCAGAATACTTTTCAGTATCAGTATTCTGGTGCGTCTGGACATTATTGATAGTGACCTTACCACCGTGATGTTCAATGACTTGCTTGACCAACGTCAGTCCAAGCCCCGTACCTTTTTTGAGGTTGCTACTGGTCGCATCAGAAGATGGTGGTTCATGGTTTTGATGTACTGAGTCTGTTTCTAGTTGTATCTTTTGAGGTGTATTGTGGCTTGTCATTGGATGAGCAGATTGGCTTTGATGAGAGAGACTAAAATAACGCTCAAAAGCTTTTTCAATAGCATAATCAGGCAACAGTTTACCGTCGTTGAATATATCGATAGTCACCGTGCGCGCTGTGCTATGCAAGTAAATCTCGACCATGCTATCAGCAAAATGAATGGCATTGTCCAGCACATTTTGTAGGACTTGTATCAACCAAAACTGGTCAGCAAACACACTGTTAGAGGCCAACAATTCTGCTGGCAAGTTTGCTGTGTTTGTCATGTGCTGATCATCGATATATATGTCGATTGGTCGTAGATTTTGCTGTTGTTGCTTGGCGGTGTTGTCCTTTACCAAGCTTTGTAGCAGTGGCAGTAGCGGTGTACGCTGACGACTGAGTTTAAAGGTCGGCTGTTCAACTTTGGCCAGTAGCAATAGCCGATCGATGAGCTGCTGCATTTTGATGCTCTGTTCGCCTACTGTCTCGATCAGCATTTGCCGATCCTCTTTATCAAGCGTATGACCGTCCAACCCATCATCCTCTAGCAGCTCGCTACTGGCGCGTATCGCTGTCAAAGGGCTTTTTAGCTCATGAGTTAAGGTATGTACATAATCAGTCACATAAGCGCGATTTTCTAAGCGATGCTTCATGGTTTCAATGGTATCGGTCAGGCTATTGAGCTCTTGACCCAAATAAAAATAGGGCTTTTTGGTGTCCTCTGCTAGCGCACTGGTATATTGGGTGACAAGAGTGATGCTTTGTTTGAGCCACCAAGCGACGAGTCCTGCCAGAATGAGGGCAGCAATACTGATAAATAACGCGGTGATTAGCATACGGTTACGCGTGTCATCCAAATACGGCAACACGCTCGCGACAGGTTTGCCGACGCTGACCACGCCGATGATATCGCCTGCTGCATTTTTTATGGGCTGTGCCACATACATGACTGAACCATCACGCCGCTGATGATCACGTAGCGTACTTCTGGCACCGTATTGTCCTCTTAGGGTGAGATAAACATCATTCCAGCGCCCATAGTTTTGCCCCTCATTATTATCAGGTTGGGGTAGGGAGTCATATATGACTGTACCATTACTGTCTGTGACATATACCCGAAAGCTACTATAGTTTTTGGTTTGATTGACAGCGCCTAAGTGCTCGTTAGTCGCCGGTATGCCCACAAATGCAGTATCGAGCTGTGCTTGATACGCTTCATCGTATAGCTCGCCCGTAGCCAATGGCACTTGCAGGCTAGCGGCTAGTAATTTACTGGTGTCTAATAGCGTGTCTTCGATGACCTGCTGGGCGGTTGGCTTAACGTAGCCAAATAATTGAGTAAAAACAACAATGCCACAAATGATGAGTACCAAAACGACCGCCAGCCAAATCCTAAAAAAGATACTCAGATTTAGCAATCGCTTACGCTTAGGGGCTTGCTGCGTCGTACCAATAGGATGCAATTTGGCATACCAATTGCTTTGGTCATTATGGCTATCGTCATCAGTACCGTGCCAGTCATTGGCGCTTTTATTCATAGGGGAGAGCCGTTATAGAGCTTAAGGATAAAAATCAAAAAAGGCGA
Organism: Psychrobacter sp.; assembly: GCF_030454045.1. Lineage (GTDB taxonomy): Bacteria > Pseudomonadota > Gammaproteobacteria > Pseudomonadales > Moraxellaceae > Psychrobacter. The sequence continues at coordinate 2,336 of NZ_JAKDJE010000023.1, forward strand.
GATAGTCGTTGCTCATGTCAACATCCTCAATGCCAACATATGATATTAGGCGGGACATAGGGCGTAACCCAGTCCGCGATGTGTATGAATGACATCGACACTTGCATCAACACTTGCAAGCTGCTTACGAATCGATTTGATATGACTGTCTATCGTGCGAGCCAATCGATGATCAGGATAGTCACTCACCGCATTGAGTAGCTGCTCACGGCTAAAAACTTGATTGGGCGCTTGTAACAAGGTGAGTAAAATTTTGCGCTCGGTGTTACTAAGCTCAAGCTTTTGGTGTTGCCATTTCAAGGAGTAATTTAGGGGTTGGTAATGCCAAACGCCAGCTCGGTTCTCAAATATCAATGCTTGATTAGGCAGTTGGTTAGAGGAGGTGTGGTCAGGTTTGTCGCTTGAATGAGGGGTATGAGTTTCAGCCTGTTGAACCAAGAGCTGTTCACGTCGCCAAATCGCTTTGAGACGTGCGACCAATTCGCGTGGACTAAAGGGCTTGGCACAATAGTCATCACCGCCCATCTCCAATCCCAAAATACGATCGACCTCATCGCTACGCGCGGTCAAAAACACAATAGGTAAATCTTTTAGCGTATCGATATCAGTTGTATGGCGTATTTGTTGGCACAAGCTCAAACCATCACCATCTGGCAAGCCCACATCCATGATGATCGCTGATAGATCTTGCGCTTGATCGCTTTTTAAAAATGGCAGTACGCCGCTGGCGTTATCTAGCCACGTAATCTGCCAGCCCTCGCGTTTACAGGTGACTTTGAGGGACATCGCGATCGCAGGATCATCTTCTACCAGTAAAATATGGGTCATAGTCTCTATATCGTCTTATAAACTCAGTAAATTATCGTAGCACAAAAGCGTGGGTTGCTCTGGCTGCTACGAGTCAAATGGTGTGAAAAGTTAATGGAAAAAGGATGTGCTTAGTACAAAGTTTATGACGTTACCCCATTGATGCATTCAATAAAAAGGTCAGCTTAATAAAGAAGCTGACCTTGGTAATAAAGATTAAGCATGATTGTCTGCTAATAGACTAAGCGAAAACCTACTTAAGACCTTTGCAGTTGGCGTAATAGCTTACCGTAGCGGGCCAATCTGAGAAAATGCCTTGGACACCGACGTCCTGCGCTAGTACGTCAATATAATTCATCATATCACCATCATTGTTGATAGCATCACCAAGACCGCTATAGTACCAATCGCCACCATCGGTTAATGGTCCTGAACGCTCTATCGACCAAGTAATGATTTTTAGACCATTGGCTTTGGCTTGTTTTGCGTATTCTGATGGTTGCATATCGCCTTTACCGTCAGTAGTGACTAATAACCACAGCGCCGGTGCAATGGTATTGATGCCACGTGCTTTGATATCAGCCAATGAGTGCTTCCATGTACTTGCGTCATTTTTATCAAATGTCTTATTATTAGCGGTCTCATTGCTGTCATCAATAAGATAGACGGCATTGGCGCCATAAGCTGGCTCGTTTTTGATCCAGTAATCCAGATCTTCTATATTGAATGATTGAGCAAACACATCGCTTGCAGGCACGCCCGCTGCCTTATAAGTATCTATCAGTTGTTGGCGGTAATCGTCTAAACGATAGCCGTTGAAGGGCATGGTCACGGCTGGTGCTTTTAGCTCAGGCGTGTGCTTCATGCCTAGCTGGCGCGCCAATGCGATATGCTCTTTTAAGGTTAACACCTTACCATTTTGTGAATACAAGTCCGTTCGCCAAGGTGCGGTTGCATTCATATACTCGCTAATGCTGGTTGCTTTTTTATTGGCAGCATCCATCTTACCCGTCAAGGTTTTAAATTGAGCGGCACTGATATCTGAGGTGCGACATTCGATACTATTGGCATTGGTAAGTTTACCCTGAGCATCCAATACAGGCGGTACGGTACATTGCTTGGCCAGCGGCGTGGTCAAAATATTAGTCGTGGTGTGCAAATCGTTTTGGGCATGACGACAGACAAGCTCTCCATCATTGGTAAATGCAACATCACATTCTAAGATGCCAGCACCCATTTGTGCTGAAGCCACGTAACTATCATAAGTATGTTCAGGTAGCTGTAATGGCGCACCTCGATGCGCAATAGAGAAGTCTGTCTTACTTGGTAGTTGCCCCCTGCACGCCTGTAACTCTTCTTTTAATGGTCCCTCGTCCATATCATTGATCAGATAAAACGGACGTACCCCATAAGTATATGCGAGAGGTGAGGACGACTGTGGTTGCAGTTGCGCAGTTGATGAAGATGCTTTTGATGTGTTGATTGAACGGCTATCGGTAGTGCAGCCTACGATCAGTAACGAGCTGATGAGCGTCAAAGGTAGGGCAAAATTAATCATAGTCAATGTACCTTTATTCAGCCTAGACGCTGATTTATTAAAAATTGTCATGTAAAATGTTCCTGAAAAATGATAAAAAATCTATTGACCATAGCAATAAGAACTAAGACATTATTACTTAAAGAGTGCTAAAAATAACTATAGGTTGCCTATATTTCTGCAAGAGCCTAGTATTAATATGGACACAATTGTAGGCGTGTATATCAAAAATAAAAAAACGGTTGTATTTAGATGTGATGACTTTGTATCGTGATAAATTGATATTTTTTGCTCGTAGAGTCGTACGTCTCTTTTGCGCTTTTTACGTCACCCATGCTTTTGCTATTTTTTGTTCAGTACCTCATTATCGACTACGTACCTAAACTGACAGATGATGTTGAACATATGATGACACATTCGTTTTTTTGGTAAAAAATAAGAAATGCTTAGCGCATATCTCTCTACATTATTAAGGATAAACATGAGTAACTATTTAGACGCCGTTATTGTTGAACACAACCCGTCTCAGAAAAAGATAGACCGCGCGGTGATTTGGCTGCACGGTCTTGGTGCTAGTGGTCATGATTTTGAGCCAATCGTACCGCAGTTAGGCTTGGCAGAAGACATGGCGGTACGTTTTATTTTCCCGCACGCACCAAAACGTCCAGTGACAGTGAATGGTGGTATGGTCATGCCTGCATGGTACGATATTCTAGAGATGAGCCTAGAGCGTAAAGTGGATGTCGCTCAGATCGAAGAGTCTTCTCAGCAAATACAAGATTTGATTAGCCGTGAGATTGAGCGCGGCGTATCACCAGAGCACATCGTTATTGCCGGATTTTCGCAGGGCGGGGCAGTGGCCTACCATGTGGCGCTAAGCTATCCACAGCGCTTAGCTGGCTTGATGACGCTCTCTACCTACTTAGCGACCAATGACAATATTGAGTATAGTGCTGCCAATAAAGACATGTCAATTTTGATTGAGCATGGTACGCATGACCCAGTCGTGCCTGTCATCCTAGGTGAGCAAGCACATCAGCTATTATCAGCAAAAGACTATAATGTGTCTTATAATACGTATCCGATGGCACATCAAGTCTGTATGCCGCAGATTCAAAATATTGGTCAGTGGTTAAATACCGTTTTGGCGTAAATTATCAAGCTGTAACGTAATGTAATGCAAGTCTACTATAGGTTGAAAACTTGCCTAATTTTCCTATATAATAAGCGACCTTATTGGGGATGTTCTGGCTTCGACGCTGGTGATGAAACTCAATGATGCATGTCGAGAGTGTATGTCCTCTCGTTAATCAAACATATATTGTTATAGTCGCAAACGACGAAACTTACGCTCTAGCAGCTTAAACCCTGCTTACTGCGCTGCCGATTACCTATAGTTGGTTAGCCCAGTTGAAGCGTCCGTATATAGGTTCGCCACAGGTGATTGTCTCAATCGCTTGGGTTCAAAAGTAGAGAATCGTCCAATCCATCCTGACTGTCGGATCGGTGAGGACTAAAATTAAAGACAGAAACTAAACATGTAGATTCATGAGCGTAATGCTGGCGGACGCGGGTTCAACTCCCGCCATCTCCACCAAACACTGATAAAGGGCTGACAGTCGCAGATTGTTAGCCCTTTATTTTGCGTGTTTTTTGACTTTTTCTTACCTTATAAAGTGATGGCTAACATATAGGATGTTGGGTTTATTGTTGGTATTGAAGCTTTTCCAGCTGTTCAATACTAACAAAAAATACTCTGATATCCTTGACCTATATCACGTTACGTAGCATAGATTTCACCATGAAATATCTCGTGCTTATCATCGTCGTAATTAGCTAAAACGCTATTCAAGGCAAGCTAGAATTGCTTTTCAGTATGTCTATTTGTAACCTTCAAGTCTAAAAAATAGGGGCTGTAGTAGATAAGCACTATGCTAGACTACTTTTATGAAGATAACCCGTTGTAAACTAAGTAAAAAAGTACAGCGAAGGCTGTTAGAGTTTTTTACGGCTGAAGTGACTGCTAGAACAGCCGCAGATTTGCTTGATATTCAGCCTAATACTGCTGTACTTTTTGACCATAAAATAAGACTTGTCATAGACTATCATCTCTCGTTAGAAGCTGATGAGCTTTTTGATGGTGAGGTCGAATGAGATGAAAGTTACTTTGGCGGTGTACGCAAAGGCAAAAGAGGTCGCGGGGCTGCTGGTAAAACCGCTGTATTTGGGATTCTAAAACGAAACGGTAAGGTGTATACCATTGTCGTAGCAGACACCAAGCAGACCACGCTAATGCCTGTTATTAAGAGTAAAATCAAGCCTGACAGCTTTGTTTAAAAACAATCACATTAATGGCATTGAGAACTTCTGGAACCAGTCTAAACGAACTCTCAGAAAGTATAATGGAATCGATAAGAAGAACTTCCATTTATTTTTAAAAGAGTGTGAGTTTAGATTCAACTATGGCTCACCATCTAATCAGCTGAAAATTCTGAGAAAATGGTGTGATATTTAATCCTTATCCACTACAGCCCCTACATTTAAAAACCAGTGTACATCAGATGCATGGATTGGGATAGATAGAGCAGGACAGTATAGGACGTCAGATACAGCAAAGCCCCTGATATCAGGGGCTTTGGCTACTCTATAAGATAGTATAGAACTATGTAATGGTACCCGGAGCCGGACTTGAACCGGCACGCTATTGCTAGCGAGGGATTTTAAATCCCTTGTGTCTACCAATTTCACCACCCGGGCAAAACTTGTGTTATCTAACATGTAAACTAGCTGATAGACTGTCTAGTTACTAGATAAGTGGTCGCTATTATAATCAGTTGAGATAATAATGCAAGCCAAAATTAACGTAAAGTTAATAAATAATTGGAGGCTGGAGTCGGAATCGAACCGGCGTTAACGGAGTTGCAGTCCGCTGCATGACCACTCTGCCATCCAGCCAATCAAGGTGGACTATATTAGCAAAAATATGCCAAATTACAAGTCATTTTTTGGCTAAAAATAGCTTATTTGCTCACTTGTGCTGATTTTAGTGCTTTTTTATGAGTTTTTTGCGTATTCAGGCTCATCAGCGAGCCGAACTCACTGATGAGAGTACTGATCATTGAGTGTGTACTTTTATAATATCTCTTCGTTATTACGTTTGGCTCGTTTGATATCGCGATAAGTCGCGGTACAAATCAATACCAGCACGCCGAGCGTAATGGCTGGCCAAATTAAAATATATAAGCCGTAGATAAAGACGTTGTCCATGATATCTCCTTATAGTATTTATGAAGGGTTGCCTATGCAGCGGGTCACATATTGACCAACTGCTAAACCCGCAAGCGGTGCTCGCTACCTGTGTTTATGAAAGCTCAGAGGTCGATGCCTTGGCTTTTTTATCATAATCGCCGACACGTTGATTGATTAAAGCAAAATCAAAGTGTTCATCACCCATGAGGCTAACGATGATACAAACGATGGTGCTGGCACCATAGGCCGTTAGTGAGGCCAGTAGTACCATGTACTGACGTAAGAAGCCTGTGGCAAAAATGAGCATCAGTACCAGCGTGAGCGCTGCCGCTACCATGCCGATTTTACGACCCAAAAAGCCAAAGACCATCAGTCCAATCACGACTGCGGCGCCCACACTGGCCAGTATTTCAAAGAAAAGGGCAGTAAAGCCTGTCATCGGTAGCAGCTCAAAGCGTACTACACAGAATAGCAGTAGGCCGATGATGACTGCCGTGGTAAAGGCGGCATTGGTCACGCGGTTCCAAAACACACTGGCGATGACTGGAAAAACAATCGCGCCCCACAGCGCCCCTACAAAGACCAACATCACCAAGATATCTAGCTTAAAGCTGGCAAAGATCAGTCCGGCAGCGGTGGCGATAATCATCGTGCTACGACCAACGAGCATCATGGTTTTAGGCTTGACGCGGCCTTTGGCAATGTTTTTGCCATACACATCTGCCATCATAATGGTCGATAAGGCCGACAAATCTGAGTCGGCTGTCGATGATAGTGAGCCAATGACCAAGATAAAGAACAAGGCGATAAATACAGGGTGCAAGTAAGTGCTGACCATTTGCGGAATCAGATTATTCATATCGCCATTTAGCGGCTCGATACCGATGGTCAAAGCCATCAATCCGATCATACCAAGACCGATGACGATACCAGCATAGCCGACCGTGGCGGTAATAAAGGTCTGTTTAATCTTAGTCTTATCGATCGCAAACAAGCGCTGCGTGATGGTTTGGTTACCAATCGCATAAGCAAGTACAGCGACAAAATAGGGCGCTCCTTGCTGAAAAAACGCTTCGGATGAAAAGAAATCCTGCTGTTCAAGCGTGAGGTTAGAGAGGCCATCGACCATGACTTGCGGCCCACCCATCGCAAACAGTACCGCTGGAATAATGACAATACCGATGGCCATCAAAGCGACCAATTGCGCAAAGTCTGTAAAGACGGAAGCACGAAACCCTGAGGTTAGCGTATAGCTTAAGACGCCGATACCAGCGATAAGTACACCGGTCTGAAACGATAACGGTGAGAGTACGGAAACTAAGGCGCCGGCGGCGGTGAAGTTGACCATCAAGCTAATTAAGCTGCCCATAAGATTAGATATGGCTAAAATTAATTGGCTTGATGAGCCATGGCGGGCGTGGATAAGCTCACCTAAGGTATGACCATCGGGCGCAAGCTCACGAAAGCGCATACCAAAAGGATAGATGAATAAGATCATCAGCGCGCCCCAAAAGCCGTAATGTATCGGCCCTGATACGCCATACTTGTAGCCAGAGGTCGCTGCCGCATAAAACGATGCCGCCCAAATCCAAGTAGCGGTCATACTAGCAGCACCCATGCCAAAGCCGACGCCGTGGCCTGCCACCATAAACCCTGAAGTGGTTTCTTTGTCTTTTTTGATCAGCAATGACAACAAATACGTGCCGCCATAAAACGCTAACAACAATAAAATAATAGTTAACGATGAAAATTGGAACAGTGACTCAGTTTTCAAATTCATACCTCGCGATTATTTTACATAAATAAAAGTTTAATAATCTAACTTTATCCAAAACTGTTAAGAATACAATAAAGCCCATAAAAGTCTTATGTAGAGGCATCACACAGTGCTAACAGTTGGCCGTCATAAAAAGCGGTCAGCGCCGACCCAAATGCAGCGCGCTGGCGCACTTGGTGTTTTAAGAGTAGATCCTGCAACCTGTAAATGACAACTGCCCATTGACATCATGCCGGTTACTCACTGTTGTACGTCATTTGAAAAAATCACATGCAACAGTGAGCCACGTCTCACAAAAATCGCAGGGCAGTCCTCAGCATGCGTCTATTGATGGATAGTCCATCACGCTGTCAAGTGGTCATACTTGATAGTAGCTGGCTGCTATAGAGCGTTGACAAGGCAGGTATCTACAGCAAAATTATGGATAAGCACTCAGCCATCTGCTGATGACGGTGCTAAGTGTAGACAGCTTTATCGGCTAATATGTATAGCCGGCTGAAATACACCCAAGCATGAGCGAATTTTTGCCCATGATTAGGTAATTGACGCATTACCTGTAGTTAAGGTATCAAACACGTTACAGCCCTGATGCGTCGCACCATAGGCTCAGTATTTATAAATAAAACTACAGCTATGTTAACTATGTGTAACATACTCGTGCGCTAAGGGTACCCTATTCTGCCGTGAAGCTCAAATCTATCGGTCAGTTATCTGTCATAAATGACCAAAAGGCAGAGGCAGACCTCAAGAAAAATGGCATTGACAAATGGGGTTTATGGAAAGGTGTTTGTGAGGGTATCAATAAGGCTAACGTATTGAATGGTGGCAGTATTGAATGATCAATGTGAGGGTATCAAAGTAAACGAATCAGTGATAACGACAGGATTTAGAAAATGTGGTTAGGCAATACTCACCAAATACCAGTGTAGTAGGTGACTCTATTGTCACGCAAAAACCCAGCCAGTCCCAAACCATAGCGCTGGGCGACCCGTACGGCCGTACTGGTGGGCGCAGACATGCCAACGAGCCAAGGGATACGCCCCCGAATCGATTTTTGTACCAACTCAATCGATAATCGTGAGGTCATGAGTACGCAATCAACCTCTACTTTTTGTCGCAGTTGCCAACCGATTAATTTGTCGAGTGCATTGTGACGGCCTACGTCCTCAAACAAGTACAACTGCTGATCGTATATCGTCGCTGCTGCATGCACAGCTCCTGTCAGTTGGTGTGTATGCTGTGCGGAATCTATTTGCTGACGTAGTACTAATAGATACTCAAGGCTTGGCACGGTTGCCTTAGAACCATGTATGTTTGCTTGTGAATAGTGGCTCAAGTCGGGCAATGCCTGTGTCAGGCCCGTAATACCGCACATGCCGCAGCCTGTACGCCCCGCCAGTTGACGCTTTTGTGCTTGGATACGCTGATGGCAGCGCTGGTTTAGCACCAGCTCTACGACATAGATATCATAATCTTGAAATTGCTCTAAGCGTTGCTCAATGGAGGCGGATTCAAGATCCCCATCGTTTAAGGATTGAGCAAACTTTTGGTAGCTGGCAATATCTGTAAGATGTGTCACTTCCCAATCAAGCAACTCATGACTGTGCTGAATCAAGCCCTCGCTAAATAAGAACCCAACAGCCAAATACTCTAGTTGGTAAGGGCTGGCCATCAGTACCGCATAATGAATCCCATTAATAACGATTGATACCGCTGCCTCTACTGCCAAACTGGTGGTTTGAGACTCAATACAGCTTTGAGGTATATCGGCTCCATGAGCCTTGTCCGATGGATAATAATGCTTCTGCGCTAAATGTTTGCGAGCGAGCATTGTCTCGGCTGCGCTATTATCATTATCCTCAGATATCTCAGTCATAATCACTCTAGTTTCAGTCGTCTCTGCCATCATAGCCATTTTGCTAGAGGACTCACTTTGCTCAAAATTACTTTCAGTGATCATCACCACTTATACAGGTTCGGCTGTCTGAACACTTGCATTCACACGCTCTAAGCTCACGGTCGTCGATTTGTATGCTGGGATATGAGAGTCTGGCGCATGGGTATCCAAATCAAACAGATCGTTACATTCAGGATAATAGGCGGCGATGGCATTGGCGGCGATATCCATCTCAGTCAATATGAGAGGCCCTAGTACGCGCGGCTTGTTTTTATGCGCTGTGTGGCTTGAGCTGCTACTTATACAGCTTCTGCTGTCTGAACACTTGTATTCACACGCTTTAAGATCACGGTCGTCGATTTGTATGCTGGGATATGAGAGTCTGGCGCATGGGTATCCAAATCAAACAGATCGTTACATTCAGGATAATAGGCGGCGATGGCATTGGCGGCGATATCCATCTCAGTCAATATGAGAGGCCCTAGTACGCGCGGCTTGTTTTTATGCGCTGTGTGGCTTGAGCTGCTACTTATACAGCTTCTGCTGTCTGAACACTTGTATTCACACGCTTTAAGATCACGGTCGTCGATTTGTATGCTGGGATATGAGAGTCTGGCGCATGGGTATCCAAATCAAACAGATCGTTACATTCAGGATAATAGGCGGCGATGGCATTGGCGGCGATATCCATCTCAGTCAATATGAGAGGCCCTAGTACGCGCGGCTTGTTTTTATGCGCTGTGTGGCTTGAGCTGCTGGCGTGCCGCGATACCATCACCTGATCTCCTTTTTGCCAGCCTAGGCGGCTGATTTCATCTGGATGCATGAATAGCACGTCGCGGCGGTTGGTCTGGCGATAGCGGTCTTTAAACCCGAATATCATCGTATTGAACTGGTCATGACTACGAACGCTGGTCAGTTGCCAAACCTTTTGCGTTGTGTCCTCATGATTAATGTCATGTGTGTCCGCCATTTGGGCAGCGACATAAGTGATAGGGTATTGTGGTACTTCAAATTGAGCTTTGCCACTCTCGGTATTCCACACGCGATGACGCGCCGCATGATACAAATGAAACCCGCGCTCATTGGTACGAATGCGCTGATTGAAATCATCAAAACCATTAATGGCTTGAGCAATATAGTCTCGAATGAGATCAAAATCTTCGCTCATGGTAAGCCAAGGAATAGAGGAGTCAGCGCCAAGTACGTGTGTCGCAAGCTCCGCTATAATCTTTGCCTCAGACTTTAAGGTATCACTCACAGGTTTTAGCTTACCTTGAGTTGGAACTATCTGACACATTGAATCTTCAATCGTTGCAAACTGCTCACCTTTTGTCGTTGTAATGCGCTCAGTACGACCCAGACAAGGTAGAATGATGTTGTTTGCCCCAGGATATAGCATCGTCTCATTGAGCTTGGTACCGACAAATATATTGAGTTGAGTGGTGGTTAATGCTTGTTGAATAGCGCTCGTATCAGGGGCTGCCACAGCATAATTACCGCCCATACCCATAAACACTTTTAATTCACCTTTGATAAGGGCTTTGGCGCCTGTGACGACATCATAGCCATGCTCTTTTGGCATAGGACGCTCAAAGACACGCTCAAGACTGTCCAGTAAGGTTTTACTCGGGCGTTCATGGATACCCATGGTACGATCGCCCTGAACGTTGGAGTGACCACGAACAGGAGAGGCACCTGCACCATCAATACCGATCATACCCATCAGTAGTAGCAGATTGGTAATCATCGCAACATTGTCATCGCCTTGCACATGCTGGGTGATACCCATGCCCCAAGTACAAATGGTCGCTGAACTATCAGCCACTAGTCCCGCTAAGCTGATAATATCGGACTGAGAAATACCGCAGCCAAGTGTGATATCTTCCCAAGTCTGCGCTGTCAGCCATTGCTTCAACGGCTCAAACCCTGAGGTATGAGTGGTAATAAAATCATGGTTGATTCTATCATTTTCAATCAGCCATTTAGCAATACCCGTTAGCAGCGCTGCATCACCGCCGATTTGAATTTGCACGACATCATCAACCATATCATCACTTTGACCCGCGGCCATATGCGTGGGCTTTTGCGGATTTCTAAATCTACTCAAGCCTTGCTCGCGCATCGGATTAATCGAGATGATGCGGCTCCCTTGCTCATGCGCGTGGGCGAGCATCTCGAGCATGCGCGGGTGATTGGTCGCTGGATTTTGTCCAAACATCAATATCAGCTTGGCCTGCTCAAAGTCCTCTAGCATGACCGTGGCTTTACCGATACCTAATTGCTTACTGAGCATTACTGAGGTTGGTTCATGACACATATTTGAGCAATCAGGCAAATTATTGGTGCCAAAACAGCGTACAAATAACTGATATAAGAAGGCTGGCTCGTTGGTCACGCGCCCTGAGGTATAAAATAGTGCTTCATTGGGTGAATCAAGCTTTCCAAGCTGCACAGCGATTAGACTATAAGCCGCTTTCCAAGGGATAGGGACATAACGATCTTGTGCGGCATCATAGTACATCGGTTCTGACAAACGACCACTATGTTCAAGCTCATAGCCAGACCATCCTTGTAACTCGGTCACGGTATGCCTTGCAAAAAAATCAGCGTCTGCTTTGTGTGTCATGGTCTCACTGGCAATGACCTTGATTCCGTTCTCACAGACATCAATGGTCTTGTGTGATTTATGGTCAGGCCATGCACAGCCTGGGCAGTCAAATCCGCCCTGAGGTTGATTGCTTTTTAGAACGCTGACACTACCTCGCAAAAATGTCTGATAGTCCATCAGTTTTTGAGTCGAGGAGATCAGCGCAGGCCAACCAGCAGCAGGGTGGGAGTAGATAGGAATTTTGCGCATGACAGACCTCATAGATAGATGACAATAGCGAAGCATTGATAGACAACAACTATATAATGGTCAACAGAAACTTCATATGATCATTAACTATAGATAACAAAAAACCTTCAAGAAAAATCCAATTTTCTTGAAGGTTTTAGGAGCAGCTAAAACAGTTATATCTGCTACATAAAATTCATAAGTTGGAAAATATTAGCTTAAAATCAAGCTATCGTCTTCGACCTTTTCGCCGCGTGTTTGCTCGAACATATCTAACAAATCGTGTACGGTCATGCCTTTACGAATGTCTCCAGACACGTCCAAGACCACTTGCCCTTGGTGCAGCATCACGGTGCGCGTACCATGTGCCAATGCTTGTTGCATAGAGTGGGTCACCATCATGGTGGTGAGCTTATTGTCTGTGACAATTTTATCTGTCAATTCTAAAACAAAGGCGGCAGTTTTTGGATCAAGGGCAGCAGTATGCTCATCGAGCAACAAAATCTTAGAGGGCTGTAGCGATGCCATCAGCAGGCTCACGGCTTGACGTTGACCACCAGAGAGTAGACCCATACGGTCTGTCAGGCGATTTTCTAGTCCCAGTTTTAACACAGACAGTTTTTCACGGAACAAGTCACGGTTGCTTTGGTTGAGGGCAAATTTTAGACCACGCTTGCCGCCGCGTTTATAGGCCAAGGCCATGTTTTCTTCAATGGTCAGCGCTTCACAAGTACCTGCCATCGGATCCTGAAAGACGCGAGCGACCCAATGCGCGCGCTGATGCGCAGATTTTTTGGTGACATCAATGCCATTTAGCAAGATTGAACCACTATCGACGCGCGTGGTACCGCTTACTGCGTTCAAAAAAGTCGATTTACCTGCACCATTGGTACCAATAACAGTGACGAACTCACCATCAGCGATATTCAAACTAATACCACGTAGGGCAGGGTTTTCGATAGGTGTGCCTGGATTAAAGGTCAACTGTAAATCGGTGGCTTGCATCATAATCGTTATTCCTTATTATCTCTTCGGGCAAAGCAAGTGCTGTTGGTACTTGCTTAAACTGTCATTAGGCGCGAACTTTGCGTGATAAAAACTTCGTTTTCGCTTTTGGTAAGACCAAAGCCAGTACCACGAGTAACGCGGTAATTAAGTTCAAATCTTGCGGACCAAAGCCGATACTACGCAGCGTATCGCTCGATAGTGCGACCTGAATAAACAGCTTGTACAATACTGCACCGACCACAACCGCAAAGGTAATTAACCAAATACGCTTGGCAGGAATGATGGTCTCACCAATGATGACTGCTGCTAGACCGATGACGATGGTGCCGATACCGATAGAAATATCAGCGCCGCCTTGGGTCTGGACAAATAGCGCACCTGCCAAGGCAATCAAACCGTTAGAGATCGCCATACCGATAATGGTCATCCATGAGGTATTGATACCTTGCGCCTGTGCCATTCTCAAGTTTGAGCCCGTAGCACGCATTGATAAACCAGTTTCGGTACTATAAAACCAGTTTAAAAATATCATAGCAATCGCCACGACGACCCCGATAATCAGACAGCGCATCCAATAACCATTGCCATTAGTCACTAAGGTACTAAATACCGTCGTTTCACCAAGTAGCGGTAGGTTTGGGGCGCCCATGATGCGTAGGTTGACAGAATATAGGGCAACCATCACCAAGATACTGGCAAGCAATTGTAGGATGCCAAGTTTGACGTGCAGCCATGCAGTAACGATACCGGCGATTGAGCCTGCTAGCATACCAAAAGCACAAGCGAGCCAAGGATTAATCCCAGCAACGATAGAGATACCAGTGACCGCGCCACCTAACGGAAAGCTACCGTCCGCTGTCAAGTCAGGGAAGTCGAGTGTACGAAATGAGATCAGCACACCGAGTGCGACGAGGCCATAGATCAGACCACTTTCAAGCGCACCAAAAAAAGCAATTAAAGACATAAGAGATCAGTAAGTCATAACTCAGTGTCTAGCGTATGGAACCAAGATAGGTGAGTGGCAAGCGCCAAAACCTTCTACATGCTAAACAGCTAAGCGGTGAATTTAACAGATTAAGCAATCTGCGGTTAGGGTAAACCAAAACAGGTCACGATTAACAACGATCATAAGTTACCTTGGTTTAAAGCTATAGTTCGAGCCATGGCAATATTTAATGCAGCAAAAATGTATTTTACTTAACAAATAGCAGATAAGCTAACTACAGCAATATATGAAACAAGCTATTTAAATGGGTTCTGCTGAAACAAGAAGCCCAGCCTACTGACTCATAGCTGGGTTTCTTGTCAAACATTTAGCATGACAGCACAAAAGCGCAATCACTGATTCATACTATGATTTTGCTCATGGCTGCTATGGTAAGCCAAATAAAAAGGTGCGTTATTCTACCACTTCTTTTGCTTTATCGATAACTGCTTGTGACAAAGCAATGCCTTCTTCTTCAGCATGTTTTGGGCTGACGTGCAAATCAAGCGCTTGTGGGGTATAAACAGGAATAGCACCTGCTTTTTCACCGTTCAAGATACGCACAACGATCTTACCCGTTTCACGACCAAGCTCGTAGTAGTTGACGCCCAAAGCGGCAACAGCACCGCGCTCAACTGAGCTGGTATCTGAGGCGATCAGTGGAATCTTGCTTTCTTTGGCGATTTGATAGAGTGACTCGTAAGCTGAGACCACGTTATTGTCTGTTGAGGTGTAGATCATATCGACCTTACCTTCTAGGCTGCGTGCTGCCATTGCGATGTCATTACTGCGCTGTGCAGGTGCTTCAAGCACGTTAATGCCTTGAGGGGTCAGTTTTTCTTTGAGGTTTTTTAGAATAACCGTTGAGTTGACTTCACCTGGACTATAGACATAACCGACATTTTTTAGTTCAGGAATGACTTGGCGCATCAATTCAATTTGCGGCTCATATGGTAGGGCATCTGAGGCTCCTGTTACGTTGGTGCCAGAGCCGTCCAAACTTGGCACTAGCTTGGCAGCGACTGGATCAGTCACGGCAGAGAATACCAGTGGAATGCTACTCGTTGAGGCGGCCACAGACTGTGCAGATGGGGTAGCAATCGCCACGATCACATCTGGATCATCAGCGACGAACTGTTTGGCAATCTGACCGGCTGTCGCAGTGTTACCTTGTGCGCTTTGGAAGTTGACCGTTAGGTTTTCACCATCTTTGAATCCTGCTTCGTTTAACTCATCGATCACGCCTTTGCGTACATCATCAAGTGCTGGATGCTCAACGATTGCCGTGATGGCAACTGTTTTCATGACTGCCGCGGCTTCACCGCCCGCCGCGCCATCGATTGTATCTGGATCATCTGTAGGCGACTGATTACAACCAGTCAAGATAGCAGTGCATACGCTACCGAGTAGTAGTGCTTTGCCAAACTTAAAGCGGTTTTGATACAACATGGGTCTCACTCCTAAAAAGTAATAATGTGTCCGTACATTATTTAATAGATGGGTAAAAGGGTAAAAAGAGTCATCTACATAGATGGCTATTAGAGCTGTTTGTCGGTCTTATTTATCAGTGCTTTTTGCTTGTTCGTCGACATTGATGCCATTTTTTAGCAGTTCTGCTGGCAAGGTGACGCCTTGCGTCTCGGCATGCTTAGGACTGATATATAGGGTTAGGTCGTTCATGATTTGAGGTTCAATCGTGTTGATGGCTTCGCCATTCAATACGCGGTACACCATCTTGCCTGTGGTACGGCCAAAGTCATAATCATTGACACCAAGTGCCGCCGCCGCGCCGCGCTTCACACTGAACTCATCAGACGCGACAATGGGTAATTTTAATTCATTCGCCGCTTGGGTCATGGCTTCAAAAGCAGAAGCAACATTATTGTCAAATGAGGTATAGATGATATCTGCGCGTCCTTGCAAGCTACGCGTTGCCATGCCGATATCGGTTGGACGATTGGCAGGGATGTCTAACAACGTCAGACCTCGTGCTGGCAGGGCTTGCTTTAGACTATCACGCAATGACACTGAGTTGGCTTCGCCTGGGCTGTAAACGTAGCCGATCGTTTTCATATCAGGTTTTATTTGCTGCAATAAGTCTAACTGCGGCTCTAGAGGTAGCTGACTCGATAATCCTGTCAAATTGCTTTGAAAGGGCTTGCCATCTTCAGTGATGAGCTTGGCACCTAATGGATCTGACACAGCCGTATAGATAATAGGAATCGTGGTGGTCGCAGCGACAATCGACTGGGCCGATGGTGTCGAGATAGCAACGATGGCGTCCGGATTGTCTCCTGCAAACTGCTTAGCAATCTGTCCTGCTGTCGCGGTATTGCCCTGTGCACTTTGGAAGTTGACCGTTAGGTTTTGGCCCTCAACATACCCATTGTCTGCCAGCTCATCGATGATGCCGCGGCGCATGTCATCCAATGATGGGTGCTCAACGATCTGGGTAATCGCAATGGATTTGGCAGGTTTTTCTGCATCTACCGCAGCACTATTTTCAGTGGTTGCTGGGGTGTCAGTAGAGGAGTTCGAGCAGCCTATCAGGCCAAGTGTGCTAATGGCACTAAGAGCAACGCCATATAGGCTTAAGCGTAGAGTAGAAGCAATAATCATTATTAGGATAACTCATAGGTTATATCAATTATAAAAACCAAGTGAGTACTGCCAGATTGATCAAGCCTACTAATAGCAATGCTCAAATGATCTGTTTGGTTCTCTTTGGTTTTAAAAAAGATATTGGAGAATGCAGATTAGCCGAGTCAATACTATGTTGATGCCAAAATAGCAGGCTAACCATTAAATAAAGTAATCGTTCCGTCGATTATTATGTTCATATTATGACAGCAATGTAAGTTATCGCAATAAAAAATTAAGGCGCATTCGTCATAGGTGTATTTAGTAAGAATAACGGGCATTATCTTAAATATTTTTTTGAGCATTGCCATAAGCGTGGACGTGAGCGTTTGACCACAAAAACACACCCCTTAACGCCTTTTTTTATCCAATACACAGACAGGCAAAAAGCGTACAAGCTAGCAACGCATCTATTACGAACCCAATTCATAATTAACGTAAGCTAATGTTTATATAAAAATTTTTTATATGAGAAGTAGAGTACGTCCAAAATCCATATCATTACTATGTTGACGTGTTGAATATACAACGCACTCAAATATCTCATTACTATTATTCAAACGCATATTTTAAGGATAACATTATGAATACGGCTAATTTAAAGTTATTAACCATCGCTGGCATTACGGCAAGCTCATTGATTTGCCTGCCTGCTATGGCAAAAGACAATCATGGTAATGGGCACGGTCATGGCAAAGGCAACTCTGCTCACATTAGTAAAGATTACAACCATAACAATTATCAAAATAATGGTAATGCCCGCCCGAATATTAATGCGTATCGCAATGCTAGTCCTAACGCCTCATTCAAGCGTGACCTTGATAAATACGGTTATAGAGTAGTTGGTAAGATTGACAGAAGGGATTATGATCGTTCTGTTATTTTAGACCGTTATGATGACCGTTACGTACGTATTCGTACGCCAGAGAATAAGATTGTAACAGTGATTAATAATACGTTGGAAATTATTGATGTTTTGAGTAGATAACAGCGAGATTTAATCTTTTAAGTCACCCAGAAAAAAAACGGTCTATTTAGACCGTTTTTTTTCTTTCTTTAGTTGTTACTTACATCATTACTTAAGTTAACGTTACTTATTAATGTTCCTATGCGAGCACATCACCAATGACACAGTTATCAGGTAGCGTAACGACCGTTAGCTGAGTTTTTGGATTGCCTGTTGACAATACCATGCCTTCTGATACGCCAAATTTCATTTTACGCGGGGCAAGGTTGGTCACGCAAATGACTTTCTTACCCGTCAGTTGCTCAGGCTCATAGAACTTACGAATACCGCTAAACACGTTGCGTGGCTTATCTTCGCCCACATCTAGGGTGAATTGTAGTAATTTGTCTGCGCCTTCTACGTGATTGCACTCAAGCACTTTAGCGACTTTCATCTCAACCTTAGCAAAGTCTTCGATACCAATATAGTCGGCATCCGCTGCATCAGTATTTTTGGCAGCTGCTTTCTCTTTATCGTTAGCATTGTCCGCAGTCGGTGTGGCTTCCAAAGAGGCCTTTGATGCGTCGACCATCGCTTGTACGTTTTTCTCTTCAATGCGCTGCATCAATGGTTTGAACTTGTTGATTTGATGACCAAGTAGCCACTGGCTACGGCTGGCAAAGCTCAAATCATCCAAGTTCAAGAACGCTTTGGCATTGTCCGTCATCTCAGGCAATACGGGTGCCAGATAGACCATCAATTGACGGAAGATGTTGATCGCGACCGAGCAGACGTCTTGAACTTCTTGCTCAGTACCTTCTTGTTTCGCCAGTGACCATGGCTTTTTGGCATCGATATATTCGTTCGCTTTATCCGCGCACTGCATGATGAGGCGCATAGCGCGTGAAAATTCACGATTTTCGTAAGCAGCAGCAATCTCATCGCCCGTTTTGGTAATGTCTTCTAATAGGCGCGGTTCAGCGCAGGTGTCAGACAGTATACCGTCGTATTTTTTGACCAAAAAGCCTGCGCTACGGCTGGCGATATTGACCACTTTGCCGACCAAGTCAGAGTTGACCTTTTGCATAAAGTCTTCTAAGTCAAGGTTGATATCCTCGACTTTGTCAGACAGCTTACTGGCAAAGTAATAACGCAGGTACTCAGGATGCAAGTGCTCAGCGTAAGTTTCGGCTTTAATAAAGGTGCCGCGTGACTTACTCATTTTTTCGCCATTGACCATCAAGAAACCATGAGCAAAAACGCCCGTTGGTGTACGGAACTCACTACCCGCAAGCATGGCTGGCCAAAACAGCGCATGGAAATAAACGATGTCTTTACCGATGAAGTGATAAACTTCAGTTTTGTGCTCGTTTTCTTGCATCCAGTAACGGTCAAAATCCAGCGCGTTTTCAGTACCTACGCGTTTATCACATAGGTTTTTAAAGCTTGCCATGTAGCCGACTGGCGCATCGAGCCAGACATAAAAGTATTTGTCCGGCTCATCACTTGGCGTATCTGGAATTTGAAAGCCGAAGTAGGGCGCATCACGTGAGATATCCCAGCTGGCAAGTCCAGCATCAAACCATTCTTGTAGTTTATTAGCGACTGATGTTTGTAGACGACTGTCACTGCGTGTCCAGTCTTTTAAGAACTGCTCAAACTCAGGCAAATCAAAGAAATAATGCTTAGACGTTTTAAGCACAGGCGTTGCATCAGACAACGTTGAGTGCGGATCTTTCAGATCTGTCGCATCATAAGTGGTGCCACAAACTTCACAGTTATCGCCGTACTGGTCTGGTGAATCACACTCTGGGCAAGTTCCTTTGACAAAACGATCTGCTAGAAACAACTGCTTTTCTGGATCAAAAAGTTGCTCAACATCTTTTGTACTGATATGGCCAGCATCATTAAGGCGACGATAAATCAGCTCAGAGAATTGCTTGTTTTCTTCAGAATGCGTGGAGTGGTAATTATCAAAATCAATCAAAAATTTACTGAAATCTGCTTCGTGCGACGCTTTCACTGAAGCAATTTGCGCCTCTGGTGTTACGCCGTTGGCTTCTGCCTTGAGCATGATTGCCGTACCGTGTGCATCATCCGCGCAGACATAGGTGACTTGATGGCCTTGCGCTTTCATCGCACGTACCCAAATGTCTGTCTGAATATATTCTACAAGATGCCCCAAATGGATATGGCCATTGGCGTAGGGCAGCGCACTGGTTACTAGAATCTCACGCACTTTCATCACCTATATTTTTATATAAACGGGTTGGTTATCAAATGTTTTTGACCATTTATGGCTATTAAACACGATATTATCAAGATCAAAAATTTCCAAAAATAAGAAAAATCAAAAAAGTGTGCCTATGATACCGTAATTCAGATAATTTTGTGATATTCCTTAGTAATTACTTCCTATGGAGTCGTTAGACAGTGATGGCAAGCAGTAGGTCTGCACTGCATCTGATGGTGATATGACCATTAAAAAAACCCACTACGGCTGCCGCAAAGTGAGGTTTTTGTTAGGTTATTGGCTTTGGTATCCGTAGGCGATAAGGATATATGGCGTGTCTGTTTTAGAGGCCGCCAAACCGTTTTAGAGTGAACCGAACAGTGTGCCCAAAATAATGACCGCAATGACCGCAATTAAAGGAATGACCATGGTCACCATTGCCAAGTTTAAGTATGACTGTTTGTGAGTCAGGCCGCAGATGGCAAATAGGGTGATGACTGCGCCACTGTGCGGTAGCGTATCGAGACCGCCTGCTGCCATGACAGCCACACGGTGCATGAGCTCAGGGTCGATACCCGCCGCAAGCGCCATACGTAGATAGTCTTCGCCCAATGTCGATAGTGCAATACTCAAACCGCCAGATGATGAGCCTGTGATACCAGCAAGCGTCGTCATAGCCACCGCTTCTGAGATCAGCGGGTTATCAGGGGTGAGGTTTAGAATGCTGTCACGAATTACTAGGAACCCTGCTAATGATGCGATAACGGCGCCATAACCCACTTCTGATGCGGTATTGAAGATTGGCAGCATCGAGTCATAAGTACCACGGTTAATGGTTTTTTGTAGGTTGTTCCAGTGTCCAATGTGTAGCAAGATTAACACCACACAAGCCACGACTAACGAGATGATAATGGACCATAACCCGAGCGATCCATCTATATTTAAATCG
This sequence comes from Psychrobacter sp., assembly GCF_030454045.1. GTDB lineage: Bacteria > Pseudomonadota > Gammaproteobacteria > Pseudomonadales > Moraxellaceae > Psychrobacter. The sequence goes on from NZ_JAKDJE010000023.1 coordinate 23,203, forward strand.
GGAAACTGAATTTGTAGGCTACTAAAATCGATAGATGGAAAGATGGCATAAGTGAATAAGGCGTTCAATCCGATGACCAAGACGAGCGGAATCATGGCAACGGTAAAGGAAGTCTGATGCGTGCTTAATACGTCAGCTTCTTTAGCATTATCGCCAATGCCGCCTACATCTTCGTCATCATGTTGACCATAGCCTTCGCCAGCGTTATTGGCTTTTTTGGCGCGTGATTGCAACCACATCCAGCCACCAATAAACATAATCATACCGCCGATAATCCCCAAAATAGGCGCAGCAAAGACATTGGTATTGTAGTAAGGGATGGGAATGGCGTTTTGAATGGCTGGCGTGCCAGGCAGTGCGGTCATGGTAAAGGTAAATGATCCTAGGGCAATGGCAGCAGGAATCAAACGTTTTGGAATATCGGCAGCTTTAAATAAATCTTTGGCAATAGGATAAATGGCAAAAGCCACCACAAACAGTGATACCCCGCCGTAAGTCAAAATTCCGCAGACCAAGATCACCGCGAGAATGGCTTTGCTGGCACCGAGCTTTTCGACGACGGTACTGGCAATCGCGGTTGCCGCACCAGAATCCGCCATTAAACGCCCAAACAATGCCCCGAGTAAAAATATAGGAAAGAACTTAAGTAAGAATCCACTCAAGGCACCCATAAAGATATCAGTATAAGCGGGAATCGTGTTTAAAAAATCGCCTGAGAGTAAAACGGCAAGTGTCGCCATGATGGGAGCAAGAATGAGTACCGAATAACCGCGATAAGCAAAAAACATGAGTAATAATAAGGTGATAACAATCGCAAATGTGCTGAACATATAGCCCTCCTTGGCAACATAAAAACAGCGAATAGGTTGTACTTGTTCATTATCTCTATCGAGAAATTATTGAATAATAATAAGCACTTGGCTGCTAACATCACGTAGATGTTATTTTCTAATCATTAAGCAACTGGTCGCTGCAAAAATAATATGTTAAGTTAGCATAAGTGTTTTAAATATGATATATCGATATAATATGTATTATTATAAATAGATATATCAAGTATGGTGCTTGCTAGCAACGGTATTGGCTAAACGCCACTCTAGTGATAGCAAGCACTGACTATAACAATGAATGATTCACCTCATCACAAGCATCAGATTTACAGGGAATGTGAATATGTTTAGTGCCATCACCAATGCGAGCGTGCAGCTGGTCAACCGTTACCTGCCATCGCCATTCGTCTTTTCTATTGTGTTGACCCTCATTGCATTTGTCGTTGGCTTAGTGATTACTGGCCAAGATATGATTGCGATGGCAGGACACTGGGGCAATGGCCTGTGGTCGCTACATAGCTTTGCCATGCAAATGGCGCTGATTTTGGTCACAGGCTACGCGTTTGCCAGTGCGCCATTCATTCAGCGACTGCTAGACAACTTAGCCAGTCACGTGCATTCGCCTACGACCGCCATTATCGTCTCAACCTTGGTCGGTCTGGTCGGCTCATGGATAAACTGGGGCTTTGGTCTGATTATTGGCGCGATCTTTGCCAAATCCTTGGCCAAAAAAGTGGCCAATGTCGACTATCCATTATTGGTCGCTGCGGCTTATTCGGGCTTTGTTATTTGGCATGGCGGCTTTTCAGGCTCGATACCACTGACACTCAGCTCAGGCGGTGACACACTGCTGACACTGTCTGGTAATACCATGAGTGAGGCGGTGCCATTGTCGCAGACCGTATTTGCAGGCTATAACTTATTGATGGTGGGGCTACTCATTGTCATCCTGCCGCTGCTCAACCGCTTTATGCATCCCAAACATCCTACCGTGATTGATCCAAAGCTGATCGAAGAAGAGATCTATGTCGCGCCGCCCAGAGAAACACCCGCGCAGAAGCTGGATGATAGTCGCATCATCGCGGTGATATTGCTAGCGCTGGCATTGATGTATTACATCAGCGAGTTTGGCAACAACGGTATCAATCTGGGGCTAAACATCGTCATTGGGCTGTTTCTATTTATCGGTTTGCTGTCGCACGGCACGCTAGAGCGCTACTACCGCGCTGTCCATTCAGGCATTGGCGGCATCACAGGCATCGTCTTACTGTTCCCATTTTACGGCAGTATCATGGGCATTATGACGGGTGCCAATGCCAATGGCATTTCTATTAGCACCCAAGTTACCGAATTTTTTGTCAATTCTGCCTCCGCAGACAGCTTTCCTATTTTTGCCTTTTTAAGTGCTGGTTTGGTCAATGTCTTTGTGCCATCAGGGGGCGGACAGTTTGCGGTACAAGGCCCTGTGATGATTCCTGCTGGTATTGAGCTGGGGGTTAATCCCGCCATTACCGCCATGGCGATCGCATGGGGTGACGCGTGGACCAATATGATTCAGCCGTTTTGGGCACTGCCATTACTGGGTATTGCAGGCTTAGATGCACGGGCGATTATGGGGTATTGCTTGATCGTGCTGGCGGTATCTGGCGCCATCATCATGAGCGTGTTTTGGCTTGTGGCATAACGCCTATAGATAAGCGGAATAAAAGATAAGTGGAACAAACTGAAAAAAACAACAAGACAACAATTGCGAGTAGTACCAGTCAAACATGAGCACAGAGATACTTGATATATTCAATACCGTATCGATGAATACAGGGATTAAAAAGTACAAACAATAATCATAGGAGATAAATATGAGTCAATCAAAAGTATACAGCAGCGCCGAAGACGCCCTAAATGGTGTTGTTAGTGATGGGCAAATGCTCGCCATTGGCGGTTTTGGCCTTTGCGGTATTCCAGAAGCCTTGATCACCGCCTTACGTGATAGCGGCGTCAACGAACTGACGTGTATCAGCAATAACGCAGGTGTGGATGACTTTGGCCTAGGGCTACTATTACAAACGCGCCAAATCAAAAAAATGATCTCATCATACGTGGGCGAAAACAAAGAGTTTGAACGCCAATACTTGGCAGGCGAGTTGGAGGTGGAGCTAACCCCGCAAGGCACGCTCGCTGAAAAGTTGCGCGCAGGCGGGGCAGGGATTCCAGCGTTTTATACCGCGACAGGTGTGGGCACACAAATCGCTGAGGGCAAAGAAACTCGTGACTTTGATGGGCGTACTTATTTGCTTGAGCGCTCACTACGTGCTGACGTGGCGCTGGTAAAAGCCCAAAAAGCAGATAAAGCAGGCAACCTGATTTTTAACAAGACCGCGCGCAACTTTAACCCTGATTGTGCCATGGCAGGTAAGATCACCATCGCAGAAGTGGAAGAGATCGTCGAGATTGGTGAGATTGACCCTGATGACGTGCATTTATCAGGCATTTTTGTGCAGCGTGTGGTGCTCAACGCAAGCCCTGAAAAGCGTATCGAAAAGGTGACGACCAAAGCGGCAAGCAAGGGCTGATAGCAGTGCGATAAAAAAATAAAGTCATAACACCTGTGCAGGTAATCTATGTCCGCACGGGCATTTAAAACAAAATATAAAAAAAGAGTAAGGACAATCTCATGGCATGGACAAGAGAACAAATGGCGCAGCGCGCCGCACAAGAGCTACAAGATGGCTATTATGTCAATCTGGGCATCGGCTTGCCCACCTTGGTCGCCAACTATATCCCAGAGGGTATGGATGTTTGGCTACAGTCAGAAAATGGGCTACTCGGTATTGGTGAGTTTCCAACCGAAGACGCCGTTGATGCCGATCTCATCAATGCAGGCAAGCAGACCGTAACCGCGCAGGCAGGATCGAGCTATTTTAGCAGCTCAGAGTCGTTTTCGATGATTCGCGGCGGTCATGTCAATCTTGCGATTTTGGGCGCAATGGAAGTGTCTGAACACGGCGATTTGGCCAACTGGATGATACCCAAAAAAATGGTCAAAGGTATGGGCGGCGCGATGGATTTGGTCGCTGGTGTGCAGCGCGTGATCGTATTGATGGAGCAGGTTAATAAACATGGCCAGCCCAAAATCCTTGCCAATTGTGAGCTGCCATTGACGGGTAAGGGCGTGGTTGATCGTATCATCACCGAGCTTGCGGTACTAGATGTCACTGATAGTGGTTTGAAATTGGTTGAGCTTGCTGATGGTGTCAGCTTTGACGAGTTGCAAGCGCAAACGCCAGTCACGATTGCACAGTAAATCCCGTACTGTTAACAGTCTCGCCAAGCGCTAACAGATAGCAACTGAGTGAGACTTTTGATATAAACCATTATTGCCCAGCGCTAAGATTATCCTTAGTAGGGCTGAGCATAGGACACTATTATGGCAACAGCGCTACAACAAGATTTGACAGGTAAAGTGGCATTGGTCACTGGTTCTGCAAGTGGTATCGGTCGTGACATCGCTGAAACTTATGCAAAAGCAGGCGCCGCAGTTGGTATTGCAGATATCGATAGCGAGGCGGCACAACAAACGGTTAATGCCATTGAAGCAGATGGCGGACGCGCGCTTGCGATTGTGATGGATGTGACTGATGAGCAGGCGGTCAACGAGGGTGTGCAAGCGTTGGTCGATACCTTTGGCAGTATTGATATTTTGGTCTCTAATGCGGGCATCCAAATCATCGATCCGATTGACAAAATGGATATCAGTGCATGGCGCAAGATGCTGGCGATTCATTTGGATGGGGCGTTTTTGACCACCAAAGCAGCGCTCAAACACATGTACCAAGCGGGTAGCAACGGCGGCACCGTCATCTACATGGGCTCGGTACATTCTCATGAAGCCTCACTGTATAAAGCGCCTTATGTCACTGCAAAACATGGACTGCTTGGTCTGTGCCGCGTACTTGCCAAAGAAGGCGCGGAGCATAATGTGCGCGCGCATGTGATTTGCCCGGGGTTTGTCAAAACGCCACTGGTCGAAAAACAAATCCCTGAGCAAGCACGTGAGAAAGGCATCAGCGAAGAAGAAGTGGTCAGCGACATCATGCTGGTCAACACGGTTGACAAAGAGTTCACGACCGTTAGCGATATTGCTCAGCTGGCCCTGTTTTTGGCCGCATTTCCGACCAATGTTTTTACAGGTCAGTCCATTGTCGCCAGTCATGGCTGGTTTATGAACTGAACACGGCAGTATGATGACAAACATCGCGAGGTATCATGTGATCACATTCCACCACAACATCAGGCTTACTGGCGTTGTGGTTTTTTTATGCCCATAATTGAGCTACACTGTCACGGTAAAAGGTTTGGCGAAAGTATTCACGGTTATTATCGTTTGTTAGATGTGCGGTGGTACGAGTTGACTGATGGGCCAAACCCACTCACTTGTATAGGCAATAACGAAAGCTATGTTTAATTTTATGAAGAAAAAAACCACAAAAACAGAAACGCCTCAACAGCAAGCAGAACGTGATAGCGCCGTTGATAAAGTATTGCTTGGGTATGAGATCGGTACAGTCAGCATTGCGACCATGGTGACAGGTCTCGAGCGTAATGGTGAGGCGCTGACCTTAGATTTACGTCTGCCACAAGATAGCAGCCCTGAGGCTATCCAGCAGGAGCTTGGTCAATTGCTACAGCCGCATGGTATTACGACAATTCACATGAATGTTCGCCTACCTGCGCCAGCAAAAGGGGCAGGCGCAAGCTTACCAAAGCAGATGCCCAAAACGACAAATGCGATGGAGACAGCGCCTAAAAGTCAAACCAATAGTGCGAGCAGTACAGATAATGCCAATGCTGAGCCGCCCATCACCAAAGCTGCACCTACGCAAGCCTCATTGGCTGCGCATCCTCGTATCCGCCATATTATTGTTGTGGCATCAGGTAAGGGCGGCGTTGGCAAATCAACGACGACTGTGAACATCGCACTGGCATTACAAAAGCTGGGTAACCGCGTGGGCGTGCTTGATGCGGATATATATGGGCCTAGTATGCCGACAATGCTAGGTGTTGCCGATGTGAAGCCGCAATTAGAAAACGAGCAATTTGTCCCAGTGGATGCTCATGGTCTTGCGATGCTCTCTATTGGTAGTTTGCTTGATGGAGACAATACCCCAGTGGCATGGCGTGGGCCTAAAGCCACAGGGGCGCTCATGCAATTATACAACCAAACCAACTGGCCACAGCTCGATTATTTGGTGATTGATATGCCCCCAGGTACAGGCGACATACAGCTAACCTTGGCTCAGCGCATCCCAGTCACGGGCGCTGTGATTGTCACAACTCCGCAGCACGTTGCCTTGCTCGATGCGCAAAAAGGGGTTGAGATGTTTAACAAAACCAGTATTCCTGTGCTTGGTGTGGTTGAAAATATGGCGCTACATACGTGCAGTAATTGCAACCATACCGAAGCCATCTTTGGAACGGGCGGCGGTGAGATTATCGCTGAGCAGTATCAAGTGCCACTATTAGGACAACTACCACTCGCCAGCGGCATTCGCGCCCAAGTAGATAAAGGTGAGCCAAGCGTTTTGGCTGATGATGAATTTGCGACTTACTATTTGAGCATTGCCAAAAACATCGAAAAAAATATCAATAAATTTGCCAAACCTAGCGATGATAAGCGGATTTTTTGAAGGTCAAAAGTGTGATTGGGTAAGGCATTTATGCAAAGGCTCGTTTTTATAATGCCGCCACTTTTAAAGTGATGACTACCCTGTAAATTCAGTCATCAATTCCGTATAATCGTTGCTATTAAAAATTTGCTAAGGAACAACAATGTCTATTAAGTCCGACCGCTGGATTCGTAAAATGGCCGAAGAGCATGGCATGATCGAGCCATATGAGCCAGGTCAAGTGCGTTTCAATGATGCAGGTGAGCGCTTGGTGAGCTACGGCACCTCAAGCTACGGTTATGATGTACGCTGTGCGCCAGAGTTTAAAGTCTTTACCAATGTACATTCGGTCGTTGTCGATCCTAAAAACTTCGATGATAAAAGTTTTATCGATATTGTGGGTGATGAGTGTATTATCCCACCAAACTCATTTGCTCTCGCGCGTACGATGGAATACTTCCGTATTCCGCGTGATGTATTGACTATTTGCCTTGGCAAATCAACGTATGCACGCTGCGGTATTATCGTCAACGTTACGCCATTAGAGCCTGAATGGGAAGGTCATGTGACACTTGAGTTCAGTAACACCACCAATCTGCCTGCCCGTATTTATGCTGGTGAAGGCGTGGCGCAAATGCTGTTTTTCCAAAGTGATGCGGATGATGTGTGCGAAACCAGTTACAAAGACCGCGGCGGCAAATACCAAGGCCAGCGTGGTGTGACCTTGCCGAGAACCTAGTTAAAGATAAAGTCTCAAGTCTTTGAGCAGCCAATAAAAAAGTCAGTTATATCAAATATGACTGGCTTTTTATTATGTGAAAAATAATCAGTTTGAATGGCTGATTACTTCAGCACTTTCAACCCTGCTTTGTTATCACGCTTCGGTTTAGGTGCGGTAGCAGGTTTTTTGCTAGCAATCGATACGTCGTCTTCTGGTACATAGTTATCATATTCTTTTGGATCAAAAAACATCCCTTGTGAATTTTCTTTAGCATAGATGCCCATGACTGCTGTAAGTGGAACCCAAATCTCTTGTGAGACGCCGCCAAAGCGTGCGCTAAAATGTATGTAGTCATTTTCCATACTCATATTGCCCGTCGCACGGCTAGCAATGTTTAAGACAATGCGACCATCTTGGATGTGCTCGGTTGGCACTTGTACATTGTCAGCAGTAGCATCTACCATCAGATAAGGCGTCAGAGCGTTGTCTTCTATCCATTGATACAATGCGCGTACCATATAAGGGCGGGTAGGTGTAATAGAGGTAATTTCGCTCATCTAATGATTTCCTATAATAATGATTTTTAATAATTAAATATGTGCCGCTATTTGTCAGGCAATACAGGCGTATTGGCTGCTGTCTTATTACTTATTCTAAGCCAGCGCTTTGAGCTTGTCTAATTAGCGCACACTTTTTTGAAAGCTATCACGCTCAAAAACTCTCGTCTGATATTCAAATAGCGGACGGCTAATCGCACGTGGTAGCTCAATCCCCATTTCATCCAATCGCCATAGTAGAGGCGCTAGTAATACATCACACCAACCAAACTCATCAGCCATAAAATAAGGCTTGTGAGCGAACAGCGGTGATAGGGTGATGAGTGAGTCGCTAAGCTGCTTTTTGGCAACAGTCGCCTGTGCTTTATTAAAACTATCTGGATGCGTTAGCAGCCGCTTGCCAAGCACCAACCAATCACGCTGAATGCGCCAAGCTAACTGGCGGAACTGGGCGCGCTCTTGCGGCGTTTCAGGAAGCAATTTATTGGTATGATAGCGCTCTTCAAGATACTCAAAAATGACGTTGATCTCGTAAAGGGCAATTTCGCGCTGCTGCAATACAGGCAAGGTGTGATAGGGATTTAGCTCAGTCAAATCTTCAGGGCGCTCAGAATGCAGACGAGACAAATAGTAAGCAAGCTTTTTTTCTTCAAGTAATAGGCGTACCACATGACTGTCGTAGCCGTCATCAGCGTATAGAATTAGCTGACTACTTGGAATGTCATTCGCATCAATCATGAAAGCCTAATGTTAAGAGTGAAGGTTGTCATCGTAAACAAACTCGCAACGTTTATCAAGGTAGTGTACGTAAACATTAGCGCTGAGTGGCTTATTTTCCGGCTTATCTGGTATTTCAGCTTAATGTCAAAGCACAAAAAAAGGCACTACCAAAGTAGTGCCTTTTTTAATTATCAGAACTGTCTGCTAATTATTACTTATTTGACATCTTTCCAGAATTCTTTGTTCAACAAGTAAACTGGGATGAGTAGTACCAACAAGAATAAAATAACAAAGAAACCAATCACTTGACGGTCATGACGTGCTGGCTCTGCCATCCATGCCATAAAGTTAACTAAGTCACCAACCTCGCTTTGAAACTCTTCGGCACTCAACTGCTCTTGCATATTATGTAATACATGAGGCATTGCTGCATTTTGTAGCACTAAGTTATTAGCGCCCCAAGGACGGCTTGGATCTTCATAAAACGAGAGTAGGTAAGTATATACCCAGTCATCACCACGCAGTCTCGTCTCCAATGATAAATCTGGAGGCGCTGCGCCAAACCATGATGCCTGTACTTCAGGGTCAATCTCAGCGTCGATATGGTCACCAATTTGGTCGGTCGTGACCATCAAGTACTTCTCGACCAGCTCTGGCGGTATCTCTAAGTCTTTAGCAATGCGAGAGTGACGAACATACTTGGCTGAGTGACAACCCGCACAGTAGTTCATAAAAGTTTTCGCACCGTTTTGTAATGAGCCCTTATTGGTAAAATCAATAGGGGCAGTACTACAAGCTAAATGCTCTTCAACACCTTCAGCGTTCACGAATGTACCACATCCGTGACCACCAGCTGCCAGTGCCGTACCAGCAGTCAAGGTCAATGCCGCGCCTAAGCCTAGACCAGCTAGGGATTTAATTAGCGTGCTCATCAGTGACCTCCGGTAACGCGTTCTGGTGGCTGTTTACACTTCTCAATGGCAGTGTAGAACGGCATCAATAAGAAGAACAAGAAATATAGAATAGTAAACACGCGAGCCATGATAGTAGCTGTTGGTGTTGCAGGCGTTGCACCTAAGTAGCCCAATACGATAAAGCTAATGGCAAAGATAGTAAGTGCAATCTTAGATAAAATACCTTTATAACGCATAGAGCGTACAGGTGATCTATCAAGCCAAGGTATTAAGAATAATACAGCAATAGCAGCACCCATGGCGATAACACCACCAAGCTTATCTGGAACCGCACGCAAAATGGCATAGAAGGGCGTGTAGTACCATACTGGGGCAATATGTGCTGGTGTTTTCAGGGAGTTGGCCGTCTCAAAGTTTGGTGGCTCAAGGAAGAAGCCGCCGCCTTCTGGGAAGAAGAATACCACTGCAAAGAAACAGATAAAGAAGACTACGATACCAACCATATCATGCACAGTGTAGTACGGATGGAACTCAATACCGTCTAATGGCACACCGTTTTTGTCTTTTAGCTTCTTAATATCGATACCATCAGGGTTGTTAGAACCTACATGGTGCAATGCGACAATGTGCATGAAGACCAAGCCCACAAGGACCAATGGAATAGCGACAACGTGTAGAGCAAAGAAACGGTTTAGCGTGATACCAGAGATGATATAGTCACCACGTACCCACTCAGCAAGACCATCGCCAATCACTGGTAGTGCGGCAGGAAGGTTCAAAATAACCTGAGCACCCCAGAATGACATGTTGCCCCACGGTAGTAGGTAACCAAAGAAACCTTCTGCCATCAATGCCAGATAAATACCCATACCGATGAGCCAAATAAGCTCACGAGGTTTTTGGTATGAACCATATAGCAAGGCGCGGAACATATGTAGGTATACAACGACGAAAAACGCAGATGCGCCGGTTGAGTGCATATAGCGGATGAGCCAACCGCCTTTGACATCACGCATGATGTATTCTACAGACGCAAATGCGCCCTCGGCACTAGGGTTGTACATCATCGTCAGCCAAATACCGGTCACCAACTGGTTGACCAATACAATCATTGATAGCACACCAAAGAAGTACCAAAAGTTAAAGTTTTTTGGTGCGTAGTACTTTGACATATGGTATTCATAGGTTTCGGTCGCAGGAAAGCGCGCGTCCACCCAATGCATTAACTTTTTACCCATACTCATATTAAGCCTCCCCAACCGTCAAGATGGTACCATCCATACCATATTCTGGGATGGGTAGATTCAGCGGTGCAGGAACGCCACTAAAGACGCGACCTGCTAAGTCATATTTTGACCCGTGGCACGGACAGAAAAACCCGCCATACCAGTCATTGCCGCCCAAGTCAGCTGCGCCAACATCAGGACGGTAGTTTGGTGCACAGCCTAAATGTGTACAAACGCCTTCGACAACCAATACGGTTGGTTCGAGAGAGCGAGTAGGATTGGTACAGTATTCAGGTTGTACTGATGCAGTAGAGTCAGGATCAGACAGTAATGGTTTGACTGACTCTAGTCCTGCAACCATGTCTTCGGTACGCTTAACCACATAAATAGGTTTACCACGGTATTTGACGACGATCATTTGTCCATCTTCGATAGAACCAATGTCTTGTGTCACTGCAGCCCCTGCAGCCTCAGCTTTAGCGCTTGGATACCAAGAACGGACAAAAGGTGTCGCCACGGCAGCTACCCCAGCTGCACCAATCGCGGCAGTTGAGGCAATAAGAACTCTACGGCGTTGTACATTAACGCCTTCGGCTTGGCTCATTAATACTTCCTCCAGGTGAATGAAATGGGATTATCCCACACTGGGTTTGTGGCTTAGAAAATATACAATATCAAGCCACTTTAGCTGTGCCTAATTTTGCTAATTGTTGCTATTCTAAGCTATTTCGGTGATAAAATAAATTATTGCGTTAAAAATAAAACAACCTCAATAGGACATATTAGAAGGTTGAATGTGACAATTAAACCAAAACGGCTTGAATATCAATGCTTAACGACAGTTTGCTTTGAAAGGGATAATAAACATGATGACCTTATAAGTAATAAGGATTTTTCAGCAATAGCAAATGATACTTGAAATTACGAAAATGTTCACTAACTTTCACCATCTCACTACTGGATAAAACGTCATAAAACGAATATCACCACTCTTATAATAAGGTGGTGATATCGTCATCTGGTTATCAAAAATCGCAATGGGCTATTTTATGTTGTAGGGAAATGAGGTCAGTCAGTAGATGGCTGATAATTAGACGTCAAGTTCGCTCCAGCGCTCAAGCTTGGTCATCATTTCATCTTCAATCGTTAATAATCGCTCACTTGCAGCGGTAGCTGCATCAAAGTCACTATTGAACCAAGAGCCATCAGCCAATTTTTCTTGCAACTGAGCTTGCTCGGTTTCGAGTGCGGCGATTTCTTTTGGTAAGTTATCCAATTCACGCTGCTCATTATAATTCAGCTTTTTGGCTGCTTTTTTAGGCTTGGTATCTGCGCCAGATTTGTTTGCCGCTTTTTTGCTGACCGCATTATTGGCAGGTGCTTTTGCGGCACGTGCTGCCTCTTCTCGGGTTTTTTGCACCAAATACTCTTGGTAGCCGCCGACATACTCTTTGACGATGCCATTGCCATTTTCATCCGTGTCAAATACCCAGGTGGAGGTGACCACATTGTCCATAAATGAGCGGTCATGACTGATCAGCAAGATGGTACCGTTAAAGCTGCTGACCGACTCTTCTAATAGCTCAAGGGTGGCCATATCCAAATCGTTGGTTGGCTCATCGAGCACCAAAATATTAGCAGGTTTCAATAACTGCTTGGCCAGCAATACACGGTTACGCTCACCACCTGACAATGCTTTGACAGGCGTACGCGCACGCTCCGGGGCAAACAAGAAGTCTTGCAAATAGCTCATGATGTGCGTTTTGCGGCCACCAACGTCAACAAAGTCAGAGCCTTCTGAGACGTTTTGTGCCACGCTAGCTTCAAGATCTAGCTGATCACGTAGCTGGTCAAAAAACGCGATTTTTAGATTGGTGCCCAGTTCAACACTACCCGTTTTAGTGACTTCATCGTCGGACATGTCGAGTAGGGCTTTGATAAGGGTGGTTTTACCAGCACCGTTAGGGCCGACAATACCGATTTTGTCGCCGCGCATGATAGTGGTCGTAAAGTTGTCAACCAGTACATTACCCTCATATTCAAGGTGCAGGTTTTTGACTTTACAAACGAGCTTGCCGCTTTTTTCGCCTTGACCCATCGTGATATTGACATTGCCCACTTGCTCGCGGCGTTCGCGGCGCTCTTCACGCAATGCTTTTAGTTCACGGACGCGGCCCTCATTGCGGGTACGGCGAGCTTTGATACCTTGGCGAATCCACACTTCTTCTTGCGCCAGTTTTTTATCAAAATTGGCGTTGTTTTTTTCTTCAGCCTGTAATTGTAGCTCTTTTAGCTCTTGATAGCGGGCGTAACCCCCTTCACCTTGGGTCACGTCATAGCTGGTCAGTTGGCCACGGTCAAGCTCAATAATGCGAGTCGATAGCTTATTCACAAATGCTCTATCATGGGTAACAAATAGCAATGTCAGACCTTGCCAGTCGAGCAAAAAGCGCTCTAGCCATTCGATACTTTCAACGTCCAAATGGTTGGTTGGCTCATCAAGTAGCAGCACATCAGGCTTAGTAACTAATGCACGAGCAAGTAATACGCGGCGCTTACGACCACCAGAGAGTGATGACAAGTCATCTTCTGGATCGAGTCCCATGGTCGTGATCAGACGCATAGCATCACGTTCTAAATCCCAGCCGTGTACGGCGTCAATATCATGCTGTAGCGTTGCCATATGCTCACAGGCATCCATATCACCATTGGCACACAAATCAACTTGTTTGTTATAGTTGATTAGTAAGTCAGCAGTGTGGCGACTCCCACCCATGACGATGTCTAATATACGACCACTGGTTTCAGGAACGTCTTGCTCTAGCATGGCGACACGCATACTACTATTGGTAATAATCTCGCCACTGTCAGGCTGGAGTGAGCCATTGATTAGCTTAAATAAGGTAGATTTACCTTCGCCGTTACGACCAATTAAGCACACGCGCTCGCCTGAATTGATAGAAAAATCAATACCATCCAGAACAGGCGCGACGCCAAAGGCTAAGTGAATGTCTTTTAAATGAATCAGTGCCATAGAGTATCTTAAGCTTATATAATAGAGAGGTGGGGTTGTTGCAAAATTGCCAGCAGTATAACATGCCACCATGCAACTGTAGTGCGAGTAAATCGTTTTATCCGTACTATTTATGACATGGGTTAATAAAATCTCTGCGGTAAGCCGTATCATAAACTCGATGACACTATCTAGCTGTTGCAACTACGTTGTTTGCAACAACTTTCTTTCAATTATAATACTTTAGAGAAAAATATGAATCAATCCAATGACAAAGACGACGAGCTGAGCGTACAAGAGAATTTGCAAAATCATGTGATTGATCTTCAAATGAATCTAGCGCATCTTGAGATGACAGTAGAGAGACTTGATGAGGTGATTGCACGTCAAGATAAAGATATTCAGACATTACAGCGTCAGCTACAACTGATTTACAAACAAATAGAAAATCAAGACCCAGAGAATGGTATTGCGCCATTTGATGTGATGGCGGACAGACCGCCACATTATTAAGAGATCAAAAAGAGTGACATCAACAGTATTAAATAATCGCTATATTTGTACTTTTAGATGAAGATACTTTTTGGTGACTTTCTGGTCAGAATATAGAAATAATGTGTTTTGGCAGTTGTTTTAGTGTTTAAAAATCTTTACTATCTTCCATCTCGGATGCTGCTTACTTAAGAAAATTAAGTACGGCAGTAAAACAATGCGGATGTTTGGAGATATACAATGCGGGCAAATTTTCACTTAAAAACTCTTACAGTAGCGGTTGCTACCCTTTCTGTTATTAGCGTTGCTAACGCTGCTGGTCTTGATCGTTCAGGCCAAGACATCACCGCATTCTTACAAGATGGCACTTATGCCGAAGCTGTCTATACCTATATCGATGCTGATGTTACAGGCAAAGATACGTCAGGTAATAAAATTGATGATATCGCAGAGTCTTATGACTTTTTCCGTTATGGCGTAAAAACAGACGTTAATGATACGTTTAGCGTTGGTATTTTATATGATGAGCCTTTTGGCGCTGCAGCTGATTATAGTGGTGATAATAATTTTGTCGGTGCTCCTACTGATGCGGTCAATAATATTATTGCATCACGTTTGGGCGACAGAGGTGTTACAGATGTTCAAGGTTTAAGAGATCTAGTGGAAGGAGCGCAAGGACAAATTAGTGCTTCTGAATCTCGTTTGAATCAAGCTAGAGAACAGGTTAGACAAGCCCAAGCCGCTGTTAGCCAAAATCCAGCGCTTGAACCTGTCTTGCGTCCACAGATAAATGCTGGTTTAGCAGGTATTGCTGCTGGTGAGACACAATTAGCAGCGGGTCAAGCACAATTGAATCAACTTGAACAGTTAGAAGATTTTGCTGATGGACGCCTTGCCAATACTGAAGGAACTAAGGTTGAGGTGCGTAGTGAAAGTATTACAGGTATTTTGGGTGCGAAGTTTGGTTCGAATAAAGAGTTTCAGGTCTATGGTGGTCCTGTAGCTCAGCGTGTTAAAGCTGATGTGAGACTTCGTGGTAGCGCTTATGGTCCAGCGACCGGTTATACAGCACATATTAGCCCAGATACAGACTATGGCTACATTGCAGGTATTTCTTATAGCAAGCCTGAGATTGCTCTAAAAGCTGCTTTAACATACCGTTCTGAGATTAAACATGATGCAAAAGCTTTCGAAGTTTTCCCTATTGCTACAGCTGCCGGAGCTACAGCTGGTTTAGCCTTACCAACCACTAGATATGCCGACATCGAGATTAATACACCAGAGTCAGTAAATCTTGATTTCCAAACTGGCATCAACCCTACAACCCTAGCAACTGCAAAAGTACGCTGGGTACCATGGAGTGATTTTGCTATCGTACCATCACTATATAATGACGTTAGCAAGGTTTCGACTCAGGATGATAAGGGGTTAGCGTTAGTTAGCTATGATGACGATCAATGGCAAGTAGAGCTTGGCTTAGCCAAACGCTTAACGCCAGCATTAGCAGTTTCTGGTAATATCGGTTGGGATAGCGGTGCAGGTAACCCAGTCACTTCGTTAGGTCCTATCGAAGGCTATTATAGCGCTGGTCTTGGTGCGAAATATAATGTGACCGAGAACTGGGCGATATCTGCTGGTGGTAAATACTTATGGTTCGGTGATGCCGAAGGTCAAATCCCAAGTAAAACGATCGTTAGTGATTTCGAAAGTAACGATGGTTTTGTATTGGGTGTAAAGGTATCTTACCAAGCTCAGTAAATCACAAATAAATTATGTGATACTGTTTGCTACTAATATAAAAAAGCGATCCTTTAAGGGTCGCTTTTTTATTATCTATTTTTAAAAATCAGGTGTAATGGACAAAATTCATGCTAAAAAGTAGGTGGTAGTCGCTAAT